>JAUSIS010000002.1 GCA_030647355.1 bacterium | reverse complement strand
GTAAAAAGAAAGGAGAAAGAAAATCCGCAAATTCCCTGGACGCCGAAAGCAAATCATCCATGGAAAAAGTTTGTCATTGTGCACCAAAAAAGGGACATTTCTAAATTGCTAAAAGCGGACATTTCTATTTTGCGTTGACATACCGCCTGCTTGGTTATTTAGCTAATACGGGGTAAAATAGTTTTATATGAAAAATATTTATAAATTCATTGCATCGGAATTTTTTTTAGCGTTGTATTTTGCTTTGCCAATTTCAACACTCTTTTTTATTGCCAAAGGAATCCCCTTTTTCCAAATCATGCTGCTGGAATCATTTCTTGTTGTGGCAATGTTGCTTTTTGAGATTCCAACGGGAATTTTCGGAGATAAATTCGGTCGAAAATGGAGCATTGCCGCCGGTACTTTTTTGTTCATTGTATCCTGGATTCCCTGGCTTTTGGCGGATAATAATTTTTGGCTATATGCCTTATCTGAATTTATAACAGGTATTGCTCTGACTTTTTATTCCGGATCGGAAGAAGCTTTGATGTATGACGAACTTAAATATATCGGCAAAGAAAACCAGATGCAGAAATACTACGGATTGTATGTCGGGATTAGAAAAGTAGGGGTTGGTTTAGCCAGTTTGCTTGGAGGATATTTAGCTATTAAGCATGATATGCCTTCGTTCTATTTGTTATTTAAATTGAGTATTGTTGCAGAAATTATTAGTTTGCTTATTATTTTAACAATCAAAGAATCTCCCAGAACTAGATTTGGGAATGAAAAGGCACAGCAACCACAAAAGGCAATGGTTTTTTTGAAAAACGGCTTGACTTTGCTTAAAAATAACAAAAAGCTGCAGAGAATCGCTTTGCTTATGATCTTTAGTACGCCTTTTGCCATGATTTTGACTTGGGGATACCAACTTTATTTTCAAGACGCGCATGTGAGTAATGCGTGGTTTGGGGTGGCAGCGGGGATTGCATCCGGAATTTCGGTTTTTACATCAATTTTTGCCCACAAACTAGAGAAATGGTTTGGAGTGGACAGGAGCATGCTCCTTATTACCCTAATTCCACCGGTGCTTTGGATCTTGATGGGTTTAATATTTCATCCGATAATTGCAATTATTCTGATGATTGCCAATTGGAGCATTACTAATTTTCGCGAGCCAATATTTACGGACTATCAGAATCGCCACATTGAAAGCTACAACAGGGCAACAGTGCTTTCAACTATTTCGCTTTTCGGCAATGTTTACGCTTTGATAATGCGGCCGTTGTTCGGTTTTTTAATCGGCTATAATTTAGCTCTGGGATTTATATTATTGGGGATAGTTATTTTAATTGGTTCGCTGCTATTCAGAGTGAAAACTGAACACACACAGACAAGTGAACAGATATTTGTTAGCTAAAAGGTCAAGCTGATTGCTAGTAAACCGATATGATCTGCAGAGAGTTATTCTTTACTAATGTCTTCAATTTGAGGAGTGGTGGCTTGTATATAGTCTTGATATTTCATTATAAGAGAGATCGCATGAGCGCCGGCATTGAAAGAAATGGTTTCGTTTTCGCCTAATTTTTTATCAAGAACCATTTTAACATTTATGATATTGCCGATCGGATAGCAAGCGCCGATTCTACAACCCATAACGTCCTCGACTTCTTCGGGGGTAGCAAAACGAATATCTTTAATATCTAAAAGTTTTCGCAGTTTATTGGAATCTAGTTTTAAGTCGCCGGGTAGGACAGCAAGAACATATTCACTATTATATTTAAGAAGTAACGCCTTTGCGCCCTGATGGGGTGACAATCCTCGAACTTTCGCCGCATCGGCGCTGGTGAAAACCGGCTCGTGGGTGAGAATTTGATATTTGATATTTTTGTCATCGAAAAATTGTTTGATTTTTTCAAAGGGAGCCATAAATCGTTTCCTCGCCCGAATTCAGAACTCTAACCTCAATGCCAGTATCTTGCATAGCTTGAACAAAATCGTTGACGTTGGTTGGGTATTGTGGATTGTCATAATGCATTGGGATAGCTAATTTGGGTGGAGTTTGTAATAATTGTTCTTTTGCCGAAGGAATATCCATTACTACTTGGCCGCAAATCGGGACGGCTGTAATATCGGCTCTGGCTTGGGGATTTAGATTGATGCTGTCGCCAGGAGTGTAAAATCGAGTCTGTCCATCATCTATAACTATCCCGATAACTGTAGGCGCCGGTTTTCCGTTGGGAAGCGGACCGTGGGTGGATTCGTATCCTTCAATTGTAATGTCATTAAATTTTTCGACGGCACCAGGTTTTAGTTCAACACATTCATGATTGGAATAATCTTGATTAACTAAATCTATAATGGCTGAGGTAGCTATAATTTTAGGGTCATTCAAATCAATAATTTTTTTGACATTTTCCCAATCAAAATGATCGGCATGTTCATGGGTAAAAATTAGCAGAGGAATGTTTTTGAATGCTTCGGGCGTAAGTCCTTCCTCGTTGAAAACAAAAGTACCGGGGTCTATGAGAATTTTAGTTGCCCCTGTTTCGATGACAAAACATGATTGCATGTGCTTGGTTATTTTCATTATTAACTCCTTATTGTATATTATATTATTTTAAAGCTATTTTATAGTACAAAAAGAAGAGCAGGTTGCCCTTGCGGGAGTGTCCAACGAACACCTGCTCTTTATTGTTGCCGCATTACGCGGTCGCGGAGAACTGGATCGCCTCACCCTTTTCGGCTGAAGCATAAATCGCCCGAAGAAGGCACATCAACTGGTAGCCTTCTTCGGGCTTGACGACTGGCTCCAGCTCACGATCCTGCACACAATCTACAAAGTGCCGGACTCCAGCGATTCTGCCCATCGCCGGATCAGGGGTGACATGCAGTTCCTCATCTACCCAGGCCTCGCCGTTATCATGGTAGAACCGAAGACGATCAACGGCAGCGTTGTCGTCACCTTCGACCCGGAACTTGCGGTTCATCTTAAGAGAGCCCTTCATCCCCAGAATCTCCAGGGCTACTTGCTCGCCCTCCCTATGAGACGCCCATGATGATTCCAGCTTGATCGCGCAGCCGTCAGTTGTCGTGATGAAGGCGCTGGCGTAATCCTCGACGTTGAACAGGCCCTGGGAGTCCGGTTTACCCCACGGACCATTATGACTCTTTTGCCGGCCGAAATTGTCCCCGACCGACCCTACGACCGTTCGTATCTTGGGGTAGTCGAGTACCCACATGGCCAGGTCGAGCACGTGGACACCGAGATCAATCAGCGAGCCACCGCCTGATTCTGCCTTCTTGGTGAACCACCCGCCGCGCATTGGAATCCCGTTGCGGCGTCGCCAGGAGGTAGATACCTGGTAGATGTTGCCTATGCCAGTGATGCCGTCATCCATATCTATCAGGCGCTTGATGAGCTGGGCCTCGGGCCGGTACCGGTTGTTGAAGGCCCACATCAGAAGCAGATCCTTTTTCTTGGCTGCTTCGATCATGTCCATGACTTCCAGCTCGTTGATTGCCGGCGGCTTCTCACAGTAGACATTACAGTGGGCATCAAGGCAATCCAGAGCTACTCGTGCATGAAGGAAGTTGGGGACACAGACACTTACAGCATCTAGATCCTCGCTGGCAAGCATCTCCTTGTAATTGACGTATGCGTTGATCCCAAACGTCTCGTGGAACTTCTTCCGTGCCGGAGTGTCCGGATCGGCACCGCTGACGAGAATCGCATTGTCTCCGTACCCTCTGTAGGCGGCTGCGTGGACTCTGCTGATTCCGCCAAGCCCAATGATTCCTACCCTTATAGTTTCTTTCATTTACTGCGTCACTCACTTTCTTGGGTTGAATTATGGAGGCGGGCGGTTTTTGGATTTGCCCGCCTCCGTTACTACCGATACTACGGAACTGCTAGAATTCCCCCTATCTGGTTTCGCTGGCCTTTCTGAAAGCCGCATCGAAGGCCTGCTTGGACGGCGGGAAGTCGAGTGCCCGGACGAAATCCAGGGCTTCATGGGCACCATGTTCGCGGTCCATGTGAGAATCTTCCCATTCGACGGATAGCGGGCCAGTGTAGCCGATGTGATTCAATGCGACCATGATCGCTTCGAAATCCACCATACCGCGGCCCGGGGATCGGAAATCCCAGTATCGGCTTGGATCGCCGAATGGGGCGTGACCGCCGAAGACACCGATCCGACCATCGCCCTTGCCCCACTGAACGTCCTTAATGTGCGTATGCCAGACGCGCTCGCCGAGTAGATAAAGGAAGAGCGCAGGGTCTACGCCCTGGTAGTTCAGATGACTGGGGTCGAAGTTGAATCCGAATGCCGGGAAGGTCTCGAGGACCTTCAGCGTTCGCTGGGCGCTGAAGGTATCGAAGGCGATCTCGGTCGGATGCACCTCAAGAGCGAACTTGATGCCTTCGTCTTCATAGGCCTTCAAGATCGGGCCCCATCGTTCCAGGAGCAGGTCGTAGCCGGCACTGATTTCCTGGTCAGTGACAGGAGGGAACGGGTACATCTCCCGCCAGATGGGACTGCCAGTGAAGCCATTGACTATACCGACGCCAAGCTTGGCGGCAACCAGTGCAGTGTCTACCATCTCACGAGCAGCCCTGGCATTCACACCGGCAGGATTGCCATCTCCCCAGACGTGAGGCGGCAAGATTGCCTGATGCCGCGGGGTGATATGGTCAAGGACGGCCTGTCCAGCACAGTGATTGCTGATTGCAATAAGCTGCAGTTGACGGCCGTCGAGCATGGCGCGAAAGTCGCGCCTGTAGTCCTCATCATTCAAAGCTTTCTGAACATCGAGATGAGTACCGCAGGCGATTTCCACACCGTCGTAGCCGGCGGCACGAGCGAGGTCGAGGAATGCCGGTAGCGGCATATCGCCAAACTGCGCCGAGAATAGCGTAACGAGTCTTTTTGTATAACTTACTACGTCAGTCACTTCACAATCTCCAATCATATTCCCTCTAGTCTTAGCTTGAGATTATCCGCGCCAAGTCTTGCGAGGGTACTGCCTCTACAACATTATTACCGGTACAGATCTCGATAGTTACCTCCAAAGTGCCATTATGGGCATTAATATAGGATGCGATACAAATTTCATAGCGACACCCTAACTGACGCCAAGAACTTAGCGTCAAATAGGTGCCGCTAATATTTTTAAATAACAAAAAAAGGTTGCCTCTTTTTCGGATAAATTATACTCATTAATCAGCCAATTGTCAATCTATTAATAGCGAATGCGGTTAAATAATTGAGATAAAGTTCACATACTGTCAAGGGATTGATTTATCGTGGATTTGGGTTATAATGATGGCACATCATTTGGAAAGGTGGGCCACGCAAGTGGAGGTTAATACAGATTGGTTCAGAGGTAGCCTAGTGTCCCCCCAATGCTTGAGTTGGTTTCGATCGGAGTTCGGTGAGAGAACGGTAAAACTCGAAGTGGCGATTGAGGCGATCCTTAACCGAACTCATGACCAGCAGGGCAAAGTGGAAAAGTGGGTCATTGGCATAATGGCGACTGCTTTTCAGCACGCCAATACCGGTAAACAGGATGCTGTGCGGCTTTTCACGAAACTGGCTGAAGAGGCGATGGCGAAAGTCATGAAGGTCGGAGGAGAATTTCAGCCCGATCCGCGAGAGGGGCTCGCGATTCTGCGAGAATTCGTAGCTGAAGGGACTTGGGAATCCCAACGGGCAACCAGGTTTATGGATGTAACGGTGGATCCGCCTGGTAAGTTGCGAACGGATCAAGAGTTCATCCTGACGGCTTTGAACTTCGCGGTAGTTGGGATGGGGGCACACGGTGACTATAATTGCTATGTCTTTGTGGCAAACGCGTTTTGCGCACTCGGGTATGCTGACCCAATAATATGCGGGTGCAGCGAGGCAGAGACTAATCAGCGCGCGCGTCTGTATACGAAAGACCAGGTGATACCTAAGCTGCTTGCCCTCATTGGGTGACAAGCATTCGGACGGATAGTTTCCGTCCTTTTATTTTTAGTATAGCCCGTGAAGTTTGACACTTGGAGACAGGTTACCTATTATATAGGTATGACACTGAAGGAGAGGCAGATTTCTATATTAAAATTTTTACAGGCAAACTGGTTTAGAGTTTGTTTCTATTTTGTTTTTCTGGTTATTCTACTGAGCTTTGGAAAATGCTGGCTTGATATTCGAGATTATGGAAACAAAATTACTAAATCAGACAAAGTATTGGTAGCCGATCAAAAAGCATTTAAGAAAGTTGTTGCAGAATATCGTCAATTCAAGGCGAAGGTAATGGATTATAAATCACAAGGGATTGATACTACCTCGCTTGATAAAAAAACCGCAGAAATCAAAGAAAGCATTTTTGTTAAAGGTGATTATACTGATGCCAGTAAGGAGATTGGACTTGCGACTTTTGAGCTCGAGAAGTTATACGAGCAGAGGCAGCTAGAGATAAAGGCGGCGGAGGAAGCGAAAATAACCGGAATAACTGGAAAGGTCACGAGCAATAGCGCTCCGATGACAAATGCGACTATTTCGGTTTACTCCGGCACTACAGTTATCGGATCGGTTAAGAGCGTTGCTTCTGGCGAGTATTCAATTAACGTACCGATTGGGACTTATAAGGTTACGTGCTCTTTAGCTGGATATACGACTTTTCAAAAAAGCGAGGTGGCGGTCGTTAATGTGCAGACGACCGGGTTGGATATTACTTTGACAAAGGCACCGCCCAAGCCGGTTGTGGCGGCGAAACCAAAGTCAGCTCCAACTACGAGTTCCGGTAGCGCTTCTACTACATACACTAGTTATTCACGGCAAAGCGTGAAGGCAAGCGCCGGTACTTTCACGGTGGATATAATGAAGCTTGACCTTGGCAGCGGTCACATCCGAGTCATTACAGATACAGCGGCAAACGGAGATTGTACCAATAATTGCCCAACCATGTCGCTAGCAAGCTATGCTTCGAGAAATGGGGCTTTTGCGGGAATAAATGGCACTTATTTTTGCCCCAAAGATTATGCAAGCTGCGCCGGACAAGTAAATTCTTTCTGGTGGAAATTCTACAATAGCCGGCTTGGTATAATGATTAACGCGACTAACGGTAAGGGCGCAATGGAACCATTTTTCATTTTCGACAGCATGGGAAGGGCATCTTATTTAAGCCATTGGAAAGATTATTCATCCTATGATTTTACTGCCGGAATAAGCTCTAGCCCCGGGTTAATCTATGGCGGTGTTTCCGTATTAAACAATTCGACACTGGATACAAAACAGCGAACAGTGAAATCCAATCGCGGGGCATTAGCACTGAAGGGGCAGATACTCTATGCAGTAATCGCTAAAGGTGCAACAGTACCAGATTTAACATCAGTTTTGCTGGCGCTCGGGGTTGATTATGGATTGAACATAGACGGCGGCGGTTCCAGCGCAATGCTGTATAAAGGCGCGTATAAAGTGGGGCCGGGGCGAAGTTTGCCGAATGCAGTGCTATTTGTAGAAAATTAGGTTATTCGCACATAGTCGTCTTGATTATGCTGTCTGTTTTAGGTATAATATTTGTAGTTTGCGCCTGTAGCTCAGCTGGATAGAGCAACTCCCTTCTAAGGAGTAGGTCGAGTGTTCGAATCACTCCAGGCGCACCAAAGGAGACACCATCTCCTTGTAAAGCCAATATACTGGTATAGAAGGCACTAATTTGGGTGTTCGAATAACCATTTTGGCCATATGGCATTCCGGAGGGGTATATCGAACACAAGAGCATTCTCTTCTGGTCTAAGGTGGCTTCATTATAAGTTTTTCTTAAGTTCCGTAGCTTGTCATCCACAAACTTTGTAATCAGCTCGAGATTATATTTTTTGATTAGCTCATCGTTCTTAGCGATCTGAATTATTTTAATTCTTTCTTCGACCATTTTGTTTTGTTCTTTGAAGACATCATCGGAATAAATGCCCGAGATGTTTTTTTCGATCAATACTTGGCGGAATTGATAAAGTTTTTGCAGCTCTGCGTCAGCTTCTTCTCTCCTTTTCTGCAATGTTGTAATTCGTTCAAAATAGGTTTTTCGCAGGAAGGCGTTAAATAATTCAACGGTTTTTTCCTTGAGAGAAATTTTATCGAGCTCCGTGTTTGTTGCTTCAGCTAACGTATCCATGGGAATGTTAGTGCCTTTACAGCGATTCGGACAAAAGTAGTAAGCGTAATGCTTTCGCTTACCCTTACTCCAGCCGCCGGTTAATGATCGACCGCATTTTTTGCATTTGACAATTCGACGTAAAGGGAAATCAGGATTATCTCGATTTCTGCGTGATATTGGTGAGTTAATGCTATTATTTCTGCCGTCTAAAACCGCTTGGACTACATAGAATTGCTCTTCTGTCACCATTGGCGGGTGTTGTCCCATAACCTCTTGACCATATTTTTTAGAAACGATTTTACCGGTATAAAACTTGCTACGAAAAATTTTATTGACCATTTGAGGATATAGTTTGCCAGCTTTCCCACCCTTACCACCCTTAATTCCGTTTGCGTTCAAGATTGTTACCATCTCGCGAAGACTTTTAGTCCCCGTTGCCATTAAATCCCAAGCATCTCTAATTTTATCGAAGGTTTCAGGGTCTTTGATAGCATAACCATTCTGATTAAGGTATCCGACCGGTGCCCAACCGTTACTTAATCCAGCAAAAAATCTTGCTTTCATCCCATTTTTAGTGCGTTCACTTCTAATATCATT
>JAUSIS010000014.1 GCA_030647355.1 bacterium | reverse complement strand
TCCCTACGGCTCATATTGAATGTCTCCACTTTACCTTTCATCCCACCATTTAAGTTAACTAAACATCATAACCTAAAAGCCGGAGAAAGAGGACATTCCTATGTTGCTCATTAATAGGACATTACTATATTGCGCTAACATTTTTATCTTAGTGGCTTTACTTTTATGATGGAATGCTTTATAATTAGCAGGATCCGAAATTTCTGCCTGGGAGGAGGCGAATTCCGTGAGATATGAAGACGCAGATGATACCGAAGATCGCTATACTAAACTAGAAAGGGAAGCTGAAGAGGCCTTCGATGGCAGTATAGTTGAGGAGTATCTCGGTGAAGACGAGGCCGCTGAATACTTGGGGACGAGTATAGAAGGAGTTCGTCAACTCCGAAAGCTGCAGTTTACCAAGTGGTCTGATGGCGGCGAAATTGCCATGAGTTCATTGGTTGCCTTTAAGTATGTTTATCTGTCTTTCCTTACTCGTGATCTTGAAAAGGAAGGTTGGATGGACCAGAAGACAGTGGTCTCTGTGATCCATAAGGCAAAACTGGCAGCTTTGGTCTCAGAGGGCAAGATTGAAGTCGTAGACCGATTTGGCTTCGCGTTCTATTGTTGGGAAGATGTTGAGAAGTATGTTGGTGTAATGCCAGCTCAAGGGCGTCCGAGGAAGTCAAGGCGGAAGCAGTCCTATCGGAGGGAAGTAGCGGCCGAGAGTAAACCCACTAAACCTGCGATAGGAACAGTCGGTGATGTTTCCTCTGGCCAGAAACCCCAAAAAACCAGTCTGAACTATTGTGAGCTTGGGAGAAAGTTAGCCCAAGATATGGGTTCGCCTGTCCCTATTAGCCGTATTACGATCAGGGGCTGGGTAAAAAGTGGTAAGGTTTCTGTTGTGGAAGTCAGAGGACGGCGCCGTGTACTCGTCAGTGAGTACGAGAAGTGCTTGGAGCTTGCGAAAAGTTCGCGAAGACATGTCACTAAGACCTATCGATAATACCCCCCAAAGCGGGGGTTATTTTTTTTGAATCAAATCTAGAGCAATTTTTTTAGCGGTTTCTTTGTCATCTTGGGTCATTTTTCCGTCTATCACAAGATCGAGGAGATGTTCTTTGATTGGTTTTATCCAAGGACCGGCAGGTTTATTGAATAATTCCATTAATTCGTCTCCGGAGAGTGGACTTTTTATTTTTTCTAGCTCTTCTTGTTTTCTTACCTCTTCGGCTCGCTTTTTGAATTCGTCAATTCTTTTGTGACCTTGGTCTACCTTGTACTGGCGGGCACTGGTTATATCGGCATATGAAAATGTTATCAAATCGTCTAGTAAATCCCCTGCTTCTAACATCAATCGTTTCACGGCTCCATCGGTCCAAGTGGGTTGGTATAGGTTAACTCGAAGATGTAATTTGATGAGTTTAGTAATATTGTTGGTAAATTGATTGTCGTAGTGCAATCGCTGGAGGATATTTTTGGCCATTTTTGAACCCACTGTCTCGTGGTGTAGGAAATGAACTTCATTGTTTTGGGTGGTTTTGGTTTGCGGTTTAGCAATATCGTGGAGGAGGGCAAGCCAGCGGAGCTGTTTTGTAGGCGGGACATTGTCAAGTACTGTTAATGTGTGTTGGTAGATATTTTTGTGTTCGTTTGCTTCATGTTGTACGGTCTGAAGAGCAATGAATTCAGGCAGAATATAGTCGAGCAATTTAGTCTCGGATAAGAGCTGGATAGCATGCGAGGGTGTTTCGCTAGTTAAAATTTTATCCAATTCTTGGGCGATTCGCTCAACACTAATTGAGGCGATTTCTGGAGCAGTTGATTTTACATATTCAAGTGTTTTATCATCAATTTCAAATTTCAGAACAACGGCAAAACGAATGGCGCGGAGGATGCGGAGCGGGTCTTCGCGAAAACGGTCGGCGCCCCCATCACCCTTTTTGGAAGGATGAGGGGCTGAGGTATCCCCTACTACGCGGATTATTTTTTTAGCCAAGTCTCCTTTCCCATTATACGGATCGACATACTCTTTGGTGATTGGATTATAGGCGATGGAATTAATAGTAAAGTCGCGGCGAGATAAATCTTCTTGGAGCGATTTGCCAAATGTAACTTCAGGATGTCTGTCGCCTGCCAAGTAAGCTTCGCTTCTATATGTAGTTATTTCAATCTTACATGTCCCGAAAAAAGCGCCAATTGTACCGAATTTTTCGCCAATGGTGTATGTATTAGTGGGTTTAGCTTGTTTTAAGATTGATTTGATTTCTTCCGGCTTGGCATTGGTAGCAAAATCTAGCTCGTCTGGTGTTTTGTCGAGGAGAGTATCCCTGATTGCTCCGCCAACCAAAAAGAGCTCATGATTGTGTTTAGTGAATAAATTACCCAGTTTTGAAGCTAGTTCATTTTGTTTCATTTGGATAGATTATAACCTATTTTAGAGAATAATTATACTAATTTCAGAGTTTAATGTTGAAACTGTTATTAGTCTATATCCTTATGGATTGTCTTTTTATCTTTAGAATCCTCTTTTTGTTTTTTCCAAGGTAATTTAAAGGAAGAGAATAGTTTGAGTGTGCGTACGAAACGATCCTCGTCAAAAAGGGATTTGCCTTCTTTATCGGGCATTAATTGCTTGGGTGGTACCTTGACGGTCTTCATTGACTCCTCGTGGATGGCGGTAATAAGCGGCATGGTGGGTTCTTTTTCTTTGCTTTCTTGGGAAATTTTTTCGTCTGTTGAGCTATAGCTTCTAATAAGTTTGTTATCTCCTTCATCTTCTTGCAGTGAATCAGTTATTTTATCATCATCTGTTTTGTCAAGTTGGGGCCCAGTTGAACTTGATTTAGCTGGTTCATCTGCATGTTTGCTTTTGTTTTTGGGTTCTTCGAGTGGATGAGAGCTAATTGAGACCCCAGGGGACGGATGCTCTTTTTCTGGTCCGTGTGAATGAGTTTCGCCTTTTTTATGAGTTTTCTTTTTGGATTTGGATTCTTCTAAATTGATATCCTCGTTGTCTTCAGGGTGGTCAGAAGGTAAAAGATCTGAGTAGAGCATTTTACTAGTCTTGGGGGAGGCCACTTGGATGATATAAAAATCTGATGTAAAGAATCTTATATTATCAAGAATCGCTTCGGTGTATTTATGGAAAACATGTAATCCAATTATGGTTGAAAATAGTCCAATAACAATTTGCACAATTTGTACGAAACTGAGACTCGAACTTTCCAGCAAAGAATCTAAGGGTAAGTTAAAAGCGTAAAGAGGAAAATAGTAATCATTTCCAAGTAAATTCAGAATGATGATGATGCCGTTCATTGTCAGTATTGTCGCAAATATTACCAGAATTAGGTAAGCCATTATAATTAATATTTTCTTGAGATATTTCATGTGACTCCTTAGCTATGACATTTCTTTCCAAATAATTTTCAATTGGTTGCCGACTACTTCGGGTACGGCTTTGTAGGTTCTTTGGATGCCGCCATAAGTACCAGTGATTTTTACACTTTTCAGCTTAGAGGCACTATTTGCTATACCGAAGATAAACATGTAGGGGGCGATGATGTTGTCATTTTGGACGGCATTGGTATTGCAACCGTCTATCGGTGTATTGCCTTGGGCGGTGACAGATGTACCTGGGCTGGAAGAGGCAATAACTATCCAGCCTTTAATGTAGCTGCCAAAGAGCTGCATCGCGATATTCATTCTTCCGGTTTGCCCATACGGTGCCATTTCGGTATAGCCGCTGGATGTTCCTACTTTTTGAGGATGTTGAGTAGAATTTATAGGATCAATATAATAAAAGTTTTTTATGGGCTGTCCTGTACCAGTTGGCTTAAGGAGTTTATCTATAATATCTCTAAATACTTCTCGGGTAGCTGCTTCGGGGTCTGCCGTATATTCTGTTGGCATCTTTTTCTCAGCGTATTTGTAGACATACTTAAATATACTTTGGTGGCCATCAAATTCGAAAATGGGGAATGTGTCAGAACCTGCACCGGTTTTTGGTGGGATATTATAATCCGACTGTCCATCATTCAGATATGCTGGTGCATTAGTAGTATAGTTGGTATCATTGGCGCCTCCACTAGATGGGGGTGTAATTGACCAGGTGAAGCCAACATTTGCCAAGGCCGGGTTATAATAAATGGAACCTGGGTCATTAAATTCAGCCTGAGTAGGAAAAGTCAATTGAGCTCCATGGGCATTGTCAATAAAAACGTGCCCCCCTGTTATTAGATAATCTGCCAGAGTTGTAGGATAAGTATTATTATTAAAGAAGGGTCTTAAGTCGAAAGAAGTATTTATCGGAATGTAGATTAAACTGAAATCAAGTAGCTCAGACGGGTTGGAAAGTAGGTCATGCATACTCTTGAGCCAGTAGTTACAAGAGGTTTTTGGATTATCGCTTTGATAGGCAGCGTATGGATGAGGATTAGTAAAATAGTAACCGCTAGTGCCGATTACATCTGAGACTTTGACGCTTGCTGTTCCACCGGTTGTAGGATCGTCAAGCATTCTACTCATGGTGGCGAATAGCCCCTGATTGATCTTGGGTAGACTATTGTTTAGCATGGCGATGACTACACGATATTCATTTAGATTACCAGGATTTGGTTCCGTAATTGTTGCTATACGGAAACAGCGATGAGAGTTGCCACTACATGTATTGGAATTCGTATCAAGGTCTATTGTGATGGAATGCCCGTCGGCAAAGCTGCTAACATTCTGCATGAAGTATTCTTTACCTGCCTTGGCGGCATAGTTGGCAATTTGAGAATCGACTGACTGGCGGTTTTGTTCAATATGGGGAATAATTAGGCGACTAAGCCCCAAAACCATTAAAAGTATTGATGTAATGGTAAGAATTGCTAGGATGAGGGCTGACCCTTTTTTGTTTTTTTCTTTCATATTTTCTCCTAATCGGGCACTGAATAAGTTGTGGTTAAGGAAAATTTCAGGTTCAAACTACTTATATTCTGGATTCCAAGATAAGGTGATTTATTTGCCGCCAGAGTAGCCCTCGGAGTTGGGCGCAATTCTAAATCCAGGCGAACGGCCTGGTCGTTAATGAAAGTAGGAACGAACTTATGTACATAGACGTCTCCGCCGGCTAGGGGGTGGCCATCAACCTTCAGAGTTTCGTCGCCTATTTCACTAACGTTGCCTTGGTCAAAAGCGATGATCTTGCTGCCGGTGGCGCTGTTGATAGTTAGCTTGTTAACGCTGGTGGATATTGAAGTTATATCCGGTTGGGAAATTTCTCTGCCAATATATTCCATAACAAAGTTGGCTTCTTCCTGTAGTCGAGATTGGATACGACTGTAGTACTGGAGATTACTGATTTCAATTGTAGCTGTGACGGCAATAATTGAAGCCATAGCAAAGATAGTGGTGGCGATCAGGATTTCAACAAAAGTTGTGCCTTTTTTACGGAGGAGGGATTTCATTTAACTGTCCTTTCCGATATAACTAATCAGCTTAACTTCGGTCTTATTGTTACAAGGGTTTCCCCAGCAAGCCGATGAAGTTATTTTTTTATACTGCTCAATACCTAAAAGGTCAGTTTGAGGTACTATCGATATTTGACGATGAAAGGCTACATTGTCTAAGTTTATATCCGGAATTGTAATTGTATTTGGGATGTTTATATAGCCGCTGGTGCGTTTAATGATTCTTATATTCTCTATTTCCTCGGCGGCGAGATAGTAAGCTTGAAGTTTTTGCCCGGTTTCATTGTTTGCCAGAAGCGAGCTAGTGACTAATTTATAAGATCCGACTAACACGATAGTGATGAGACTCACAGCGATTGCTACTTCGGCGAGGGTAAAACCAGGTTGTCTTCCGCTTTTAAGCATGATGGTCCTCATATTCCGATGATTTTGATATCGGTGTAACCAGTTACTTCATCTACGGTCAATGTTGCCTTGCGATTATCCGTTTCTAGGGTAAGCGTATTACCATCAGGAAGGTAAACTTGATTGGCAGCAGAACGAAATTGTACGGTGAAAGCCGGCGGAAAGTTGTTTAATTTGAAAACGAGGTTTTTATCGTAACCTTTTAATCCTTCGGTGCCATCATCTTCAGGGATTGGTGTTTCGCACGAATAAGAAGTACCATCTTTATAACGGATTATTTCCGTGGTTTTGTCGGGATTGAAATGAAGACCAAAACAGTCGGTACCGTTATATTTATTCTGAGGAGCGAGAGCTAAAGCGCGCGCTTGTAGTATAGACGAGCGGATTTCAAGAGCTGCCTGCTCGAGGGCTTGTTCGGGCCTTTGTCTTTTGAATCCAGGCAAAACAATTGCAGTGAAAATTGTAATAATACTGATTACTACGAGTAGTTCAACTAAGGTGTAACCTTTTTTCATATTGCTCCATTAGCTAGGGGTACACGAAGGGTCGGTGGTTGTTGATATGGAGGAGACTGACCAGCTATCGCCATTGCCAGTTTCGTAATAATTGTCGCAGTTACCATTGTCGTTGATTGCTTTATCGTTTTTTATTTCCATTTTTCCCCAGATGGCAAAATTATCTGTTATATCGGTGCCATAAGAATAAGGTGTATGTGTCACAGGGTCTGTGGGTATATTTTTGAGATAACTCGGTTCCAGAGGATTCAGTGTGTCAGGGTATTGTTTTTCGACGGCATAATATAGAGTGAGCGCTCCCTGGATGCGGTTGAGATGCGTAATGCGTTCAGTATCGCGAGCACGAGATCTAACAGCTTTTACCCCATAAATTGTTAGAGAAGATAGTATTCCTATAATAGAAATGGTCACTAATAGTTCTATTAGAGTGAAGCCCTTGACCTGCTTTGTCATATATTCCTCCCTTTAGATAACATTGGATAAGTTTACAATAGGCATCATTACAGCAAAAACAACAAAAGCAACACCTAGTCCTAGTAGAGCGATTAGCATTGGCTCTAAACTGGATGATAAAGTTTTTACTTTTGTATCGGCATCTTCTTCGTAGTAGTGGGCAAGCGTAAGTAGCATCTGATCTGTTGTTCCGCTCTCTTCTCCCACGGCGATCATATCTATGACTATAGGCGGGAATATGAGGTTGTAGGCCTCCATAGATGCTGAAATTGGAACACCTTTCTCAAGATTGAGGGCGATGTTGTTAAAGCAGCGACGAAATATTTCATTGTTGGCTACGTTTCCGGCGAGTTTTATGGTTTCAACTATGTCAACGCCGCTTGATATCATTACAGATAAAGTGTTGGAGATTTCCGCTAGGACGACCGACCGGTGGATATGTCCAAACAGAGGCGTTTTGATTTTAATTAAGCTCCAGAGATATTTCCCGATCGTAGTATAGCGAACGTACAGTATACTGCAGGTAATGAGTGCAGCTAAGAAGAGTAACATTAGCCACCAAAAATCAACAGTAAAGTTGCTGATACCAATTAAAACCCTGGTTGCAAGTGGTAATTTCTGGTTGGCGCCCTCGAAGACATCCTCAAAAACAGGGACGATTTTTGTCATCATGATAAAAACGACGGCAATGACAATAAATATAACAATTATCGGGTAAGCCATAGCGCTTTTAATTTTTTCTTTGAGCAGATATTCTTTTTCTTTACTCTCGGCTAGTTTGAATAGTACTCTGTCGAATGACCCCGTTGTCTCTCCCGACTCTATTATGTGCGTATCTATATTATTGAAGAATTGGGGCTGTTTAGCGCAGGCGGATGAGAAGCTTTTTCCTTCTTCTACATCCTTGATTATGTTATTAAAGATTTTTTGGATTTTAGGATTATCGTGTTTGCTAATAAGCCGTAGGCCGCGCATCAGTGGCATACCGGCTTTAATCATTGTTGCTAATTCTCGGTATATAGAACTTCTGTCCCAGGCATTAATACCTGTTATATTGAGTTTCTTATTAAGTTTACTCAAAATACCTTTAGTCGCCTTGATTCCTATAAGTTCAAGACCATTACTCTTGATTTTCTCTTCGGCATGAAATCGGGAAGGCGCTTGAACAAGCCCAACGACCATCAAGCCGTCTTTATTTAGTGCTTTGTAATGAAACTGCATAATCCTCTCCTTAGTTCGTTCATTTAGTTTATATTATCATAATTTTCAATTTATTTGAATAAATGAATATAATACCTTTTGATACAATTATATTATACACTTTGGCCATCTCTGTTTAAGGCTTTGTAATGGTATACCTGCATTGTTCCCTCCTTAGCTCGCTCATTTATTTAATTATACCATAGTAATATGGATGTCTAATTAATTTATATAATTTACGTGCTTATAATAACTATACAGCAAATGATTAATAAATAAAACTAGTGGTTGTTAGGAAATTTGGTTTAGGGAGGGTAAAGAAGCTGACTTGGCGTTGTGGGAGGGTTAAAATACCGGCTTTATGTTCATCTTTCGAGCCGGGAATATTAATTAATCTTGTTGAGCCGATATCTTGTACTTTTTGCCACCTATGATGATGGCCGGAAATTTGAATTAATGGCTGGCAAGCCGGATTGAATTGTTTTTTGGAAGAGATAGCGGGCGGAGGGAAATGGGTTACTAAGACGGTGTTTTGATCAAAGCGTAATTCATATGGCGGCAATTCATCACCCCAGCCGCCAATACCAAGAAATTTATAGTTACCGATCTCTCGGGGATAAAAGTGAAGATCTCTTCTCTCTGATTTAAGAAAATCAATTACCTCATCGGGATCATTGTTGCCATGCACTGCCAGCCAGTTTAATTTTTTGTCTTCGAAGATATCAGCAAATTTTTGAATATATTTTATAGCATCAAGACCTCGATTTGTAATGTCTCCGGGAATGATTGCCAAGTCGAATTCTTCCTTATCCAGTAGGGATTTGAGTGAATTTAGTACCCAATGATCACTATGAGAGTCTGAAAGTAAAAGTATTTTCATATTAATTTAGTTAGATCGAATGACTTGACCATTTAGATCGAGCTCGATAAAGTTTTTCACTGTGCCGTCTCTATAGTCTTGGCACATATTTTCCGGTTTATCATCAATTGATTGGCGAGGGTTATGGGCTATATCGGCGATCCAGCCGATGGCGATTAACCCTAAGCAAGGTCCATTTTCAAGATCGGTGCCTTTGGCTTTTTCTTCTTGATAGCGTTTTTTTGCCAAGCCTATCAGCTCCTGCTTTTTACTGTCACTAACTGACTGGGGAGTATTTGAAGTGGGAGCATTACCAAAGACAAATAAGGTGGCAATTAGCATAAGAAGTATACCGGCAAGAATAAACTTTTTCATTAATCTCCTTGTTCATATTTATTTTAACATACTAGAGGCCGTTGAAAAACTCTTATTAGATAGTCATTGCGAGCAAGGCGAAGCAATCTTTAACTGAGAGATAGATTGCCACGGCCACTGGAAGTGACCTCGCAATGACAGTTTAGGATGGTTTTTCAACGGCCTCATACTAAGAGATTGACTTTATGTATATATAATGAATTTAACGGTTTAGTTTTAGTAGTTTGCTGAAAAGATAGATGATGATACTTAGTAATAAAGCCAGGGTTAGAAAAGCTATTATAAATAGAGTGATTGCGTAGAGATGTTGGAGTGAATTGGTGATAATCGGTTGGAGGGAACTGACTGATAGTATAAATATTACTAAGAGGATTAGCGCTATGCCGCTAAGTGCTACTTTAAAGTCTTGGCGGCTCGGCGCAAGAGCGGCTGCCAGAGAGATGCTTAGGTATAGATGAAGCCAGGTCTGCCAGCGGGTTAAATCGATATTTTTTATTATTTCAAAAACCGGTTTATAGCTATATGAGTGCATGTATTGGAGCCAGGTGGGTTGAAGAAGCCAGGTGAAGAATAAAAACATTCCGGAAATTCCTAAAATAGGAGCGAAGGAAATAATTACTTGGCTGATTGGTTCTCGTGTTTTTTCGTGGACAATATAACCACCCTTTAGGTCAAACAGATTGATTTTTTGGATTTTATGGAAAGTGATAATAGCGGCAAGTGCATGGGAGAATTCGTGGATAATTATTCCAGGGGCAACGAAATAGCGATAGCTTCTTTGAAAAATGCTATTTTGCATAAAAAAGTTTATGCAGGTGTCGAAAATCATAATCAGAAAAAAGAAGATAAATATATATAGTAGAGGAAGTATTTGGTCGAATGTCATCTTAGGTCTCTATTTTTATTTTTTTGAATTTGGTTTTATGTCCCTTTTGAATTGTAACCAACGATGGGGCAATATTTAGGTATTTTGCCATCAATTTAACGATCGCTTTATTGGCTTGATTATATGTAGCGGGGGCATTTGTGTGGATAATTAAATTAATTTCACCAACCTTAGTGACTTTCTCTATCGAACAAGCTGTATGGACTTCGACATTTAGAATCATTTCTTGTTTTTCATGAGGTAGGCGTCTAAATTGTCACCAAGATCGGTGAAGTTATCTACGGCTTCTATCAGCTTTGAGGAAGCGCTTCGGGAAAATGCCATTCCTTCGACTCGACAGCCTTTGTTTTCTTTTAAGTAGGTTACCAAGGGTATAAAGTCACCATCACCAGTGACTAAGATCACAGCATCCAATTTATCAGCTGTCTTAATGGCGTCAATGGCCATTCCCACATCCCAGTCTCCTTTTTTCATTCCTCCGGCAAAGATTTGTATGTCTTTAACTCTTATTTCGTAACCGGCTTTTTCCAGGGCGTCAAAAAAAGTTTGTTCTTTCGGGGCATCGGCCTTAACTACATAGGTAAATGCTCGTATTAGTTTACGTCCGCCTACGGCCGATTCGAGTATTTTGGCAAAATTCACGTTGGAATTATATAAATGTTTTGCTGTGTGGTACATATTTTGTACATCAACAAAGACACCGACTCGCTGGTGTTCGTGCTGTTGCATTATTGGCATTGTTTTCCTTTCTTTTGTTTCTTTGTTATATTGTAGCATATTTTCAAATAAGTTCATTCAATCCCCTTTCTCGATAAGTTCCTTCGGGGATATTATTTAATGTGATTTTGCCGATTCTGATTCGTTTTAGATCGGTCACATCAAGTCCAATCAGGTCGGTCATTCGTCTTATTTGTCGGTTTCGCCCTTCGGTGAGGACTATTTGGAAATCCACTGTTTTTTGGGGTATGTTAATCGAAGTATTGATAATTTTGGCAGATTGAGTTATTTTTCCATCCAACATAACACCCTTGGTTAACTGGTTCAGTTCTTGGATTATGTCTGCTTTTGAATTGAGGGCAGGGTTTTTAATAGATGTTTTTACTTCATACTCTTTATCGTGCCGGTATCTTGGATGGGTTAATTTATTTGCCAGATCTCCATCATTAGTTAGTATTATTAGCCCACGAGAATCCTTATCCAAACGGCCTACGGGGAAAACTCTGGGATTATTTGGGACGAGCTCCAGTATGGTGTGTTTTGCGTGCAGGTCGCAACAGGTAGATGTGTAGCCCTTGGGCTTATTGAGGATGTAGTAAACTAAATTATTTTTGGGTTTGATAACTTTTCCGTCAAATTCTACTATATCGCTACCTTCATTAACTACTTGTCCCATCTGGGTTACGATTTTTCCGTTCAGCTTTATTAATCCATTTCTAATTAAGTCTTCGGATTTTCTACGGGACGTTACTCCTGAAATAGAAAGAAATTTTTGTAAACGTATTTTACTCATTTTTATATTCTAAAGGTTTTTTATATGTGACTCGGAATTCACCTAAATATTTACCAATCATAATGCGAGTTTGGGAATCTATTGCCGGCAAGGAGCCGAAAATTATATTAGTTAATGGCATAATAATAGGGGTTAGTAACCATTCAGAAATCAAGCGTAAATACGACAAACGGCGATTGTGGTGGGGTCTGGGGACCAGCAGAGTCGAGATGGTTAAGCTGATAATCATCCCCAGCATTGCAGCATAAAGGACATATCTTAGATAATAAGGGAAGTTATATGCCAGGACGGTGCTTCTGTATTCGTAGTTGAGAATTATAGGCATCCAGCCGACAGTTGCCAGTACTAACGAGGCGGTAGCCCAGGAATAATGACCTTCGATTAATCTCAATATTTGCACCCATTTTGAAAAGAAAGGAATTTCATGATCTTTCCAGGCTGCTTGAATAGCAAATGGAATATCGGAGCATCCATATGCCCAGCGTCTTTTTTGCAGGTACTGTTCAGCGATAGTTTGTTTGTAATTTTCGCCCAGTACGGCGTCTTGATAGATCGGAGTGAATATGGGAACTACGCTGTAATTGCCCTTGAATTTAAAGAAGCTTCGCCAGTATTGATGGCCATCTTCAACTATTGAGGTGACCGACCAAAAATCAGTTTCGACTAAGCCTTGGAAGCTTTGAGCGTGGCTGGCGAAGTTACGAAGACGGTAAGGTCGGGTTGCTTCGACTAATTGCCAAAAAGAGCTACCGAGCGCGATTAATCTCATTGGGAAAGAGGTTTGCCAAATATTATTAAAAAATAACGGTATGGGCTGGAAGCTTTTGTGAACCGGATCGGGTGTTGAAAGATAGGTATGGGTAACGCAAGCAAAGTATTGTTTATCTACCCGATGATCGGAATCAAGAGACGTGACAATGATTTTTTCATAAGGGATTTTGTTTTTATCTACTATATCGTTTTTTGCTTGTCTGATGGCATAAGTAATATTTGAACCTTTGCCTTTGGTTTCTCCGGGAATGTCTTTGGGGTGAACTGTGGCGTAGAACTTGTAAAAAGTATTGCCAAATTCTTCCTGGAGCTGCTTGATTATTCTCGCAGCTTTCTCCAGATCTCTTTCCTCTGTGCCTAAGACGACAATAATTCTGTCTTTTGGATAATTTGATTTAGCGAGTGCATTAAAAGTTTCCTGCAAGGTTGGAAGTTCTTCCTTGTACGTAGCAATAACTGCCATATGGAAATAGTTCTGCCAAACATCCGGGAAATCAGCCTCGCATTTTTTAGCCCAATCAATTTTTACGTCTTTTTTAAAACGGGTATATCCAATGATTAAATGGACCGATAGAATAAATGTTTTTAGAAGCCAATATATGGCATAGAATAATATGAAAACCGATACTACCATTGGCCAAATGAATGACAGTATGACGGGGAGGATAAAGGTTGACCAGGTTAGTAAACCGGGGAAGATTTCTAATAAACGCTGAGCTGTTATTTTTTTCATACTACCTCAAGACGGACGATTTAATCATGGCAATTATGGAAATTAATTCAATGATAAGATTGAAGCTCATCAGGAGACGGGCGGCAAATCGGTCCTTAACCACGACGGCTATGGAAAGGATGGTATTGACGATGAAGATATAAGTGATAAATGATGGGATTTTGATGCTCATGTTGAAGAATAATCTAGAAAGCAGAAAAATTAGTAAGTAACCCAAAACAGCGGAAAGTGTCAGTAGGGTTAGGGTTAGATCTTGTTTGAATACTCGATATGTATATGTGAACCGATCTTTCATAGCTTAATTATATCATTTTTTAGAGTAGTTTGGTAGTATTATGAGCTGAACAGTGAATTGAAAAATATTTGATTTTAGGGTATAATTTAATTGATTTTCCAAGAAATGAATATAAGATTGCAGGTATAGTTTAGTGGTAGAATGTATCCCTCACTTTTCGCGGGATTGGTTTAGTGGTAAAACGCGACCTTCCCAAGGTTGAGTCGCCAGTTCGATTCTGGTATCCCGCTCTACAAAAGTGAGGGATGAGATACGGGTTCGATTCCCGTTACCTGCTCTGAGGATTAGTCTGAATAAGTAACTTTTGATGTTTGCCGAAGTAGCTTAGGATCGTTGCCGCAGCGTCCCTCACTTTTGCCGGTGTAGCTCAGCGGTAGAGCAACTCTTTCGTAAAGAGGAGGTCGGAGGTTCAACTCCTCTCACCGGCTCCATTAAAGTGAGGGACGAAGACCGGCGGTTCCAATCCGCCCTTCGGCTCCAATATTAGAAAAGAGAGATCTTTTATAAGATCTCTCTTTTCTAAGTTATCTTATTTTTCTTCTTTAACCTCTTCGGCTGGTTCTTCCTCGGTTCCGGCAACTTGGTCAATAGCAGCCTGCTCTTCTTCGGCGGTCGGTGCGGCTAGTTCTTCTTCTAATTCTTCTTCGGTTCGCGGGGCTGATACACTAACAATAGTTTCTTCCGGGTCGTCCAGTATTTCGATTTTTTCGGGAGTTTGTATATCGCTTATATGAAGAACATCGTCGAAAGTTTTGATTTTAGATAGATCTACCGAGATATTTGGTACAAGAGCGTCGGGTAAACATTCAACTTCGACACTGTCTTTGATAATAATCAAGTTACCTTCCAGTTCAGTAACGGCGAGTGACTCACCTACAAATTCCAGTGGTATTTCGGTGCGTATTTTCTCTGTCATCTTCACTTTATAAAGGTCGGCATGGGTAATCGAGTTAGTACAGGGGTCGCGCTGAGGCTCATGGAATAATATTTTAAAAGCTTTCTGCTCATCAATTTTCAGGTCAACTAGCGTGCTAATGCCGGCTTGTTTAAATAGCTGAGAAAGTTGAATTTTGTCGACTGTTAACGGTTGCGACTCGATTCCGTGTCCATATAAAATAATGGGAATTTTGCCATTCTCTCGTATTTTCTTTACTTTTTTACCTAAGATTGTACGCGGGTGTGCAACTAGTGTCAGATTTTCCATTTACTATTCCTTCCATTCCCCCAGATCGCTTGAAAATCGCCATCGAATATTTTAAATGCTTTGTGCGCTTTAAGGATATCATCGGTATCAAGAACATGAATGTTATTAATATTTTTATATGAGGCAACAAATATCATGATGACTGGCGTGTGCTGATTGGCGCAGGCAGTTTGGAGGAGTATGGTATGATCATATAAGCCGCGGAGTTTTATTTCATTAAGTGAAAATGTCCTGCCGCAAGTTGGGCAATAAAGATCTCGTTGCGCTTGCTGAATGATTTCCTGAATAGGATTCATTCTTCCTCCGAATAATACTATACCTTATTGTAACAGTTTTGTCAATTGATTATTTGAGCTATTTTGCCAAATCTGGTCTTCGTTTTTGTGTTCTTTTAACAGCTTCTTGGTGACGCCAGGCGGCTATTTGCTGATGATTTCCCGATAGAAGTACTTGGGGAACGCTCTTGCCTTTATATTCTTGGGGTCTGGTGTATTGCGGGTATTCAAGCAAATTGTCGGTAAAAGACTCTTCTCTTGTAGACTCGGCTTTGCCTATACCACCAGGAAGCAGACGAACAACGGAATCGATAATTGCCATAGCCGGTATTTCTCCTCCGGTTAATATAATATCTCCTATCGAGATTTCCTCGTCAACTAAATTTCTTACTCTTTCGTCATACCCTTCAAAATGTCCACAGATGATAATTAGCCATTTCTTTTTGGAAAGTTTAATGGCTTTCTTTTGATTGTAGATATTACCTTGGGGAGTGGTTAGTATAATGTATGGCTTTACGGTTGGGTTGGACTGCGTGACTTTTGCTAGGGCGCGATCAGCTACATCAACTCTCATTACCATTCCTGGTCCGCCACCATAAGGCGTGTCGTCTACGGTATGATGTTTGTCATTGGTGATATCGCGGATGTTGTGAATGTTGATGCTTATGATACCTTTTTGCTCGGCGCGTTTAACAATGGACTCTGTTAGGGGTCCCTGAAACATTGGTGGAAATAAGGTTAAAATATCGATTTTCATAATTTTGATAACAAAAAGGGCTTTTTGTAAACCCTTTTTGTTTTAAATTCTTTGTTAGACTACTTCGGTAGCTTTTTCTTGATTTGCTTTTTCGCTACCTTCGGGTTCCGCTATTTTCAGCGTAACTCGGGCGTTGTTTTTAGCGCCGAGTATACGCAAAAGGGTGCGAATTGACTTAGCGGTTTGTCCTTCTTTTCCGATAACTTTGCCCATGTCGGCAGCGTTAACTGAAAGATTTATTAGGACTCCCATCTCGTCAACTGTGCGGGTTGTCTTGACATCGTCAGGGTTATCTACAATAGCTTTGACAACGTATTCAACAAAGTCTTGGTCTGGACGATCGGACATCTTCTTCTCCCGTTTGATTCTATTCTGACTAGCAGTTCGACCCCGCCTGCTAGGATGTTAATATAAGCGGATCGAGCATATAGCTTGATTACGCTCATTTCAACTCAATTATATATTGTTAAAGTTTAAATGCAATACTGTTATGTCAAATTATTTGTTTGGCGAATCATCTGTATCGGCTGGCTTATCGCTTTTGGCTTCGTTAGTCTTTGTTTCGGTGGGTTCTTGAGGAGATTGGTCAGGTTCTTGGGTTTGGTCAGCGGATTGTTCGGTTGCTTCTTCCTTGAGCCTTGTATCAGAATCTTCATGAGTGCTGGCTATTTCAGTTGATTCTTTTTCCCAAGCTTCTTTGGCTTGCTCTTGTTGGGCTTGAGCAGCTGCCTTTGCCTTTTCTTCCTCGGCTTTTTTGATTTCTAATTCTTTTTTGGATATTTTTCTACTCTTATGAATGACGATAGATTTATGGCTCATTTTTTCTTTTTTCATGAGTTTAGCAACTGTATTTGAGGGCTTGGCGCCTTTGTTCATCCAGTCGCTTGCTTCGTCTTGCTTGAGGTTTAATTCTTTTGTTTTTGGATTGTAGTTGCCGAGTTGAGCGATGAATTTGCCCTGGATTGGTGAAGTTTCTTCTGTTACGACAATTCTATAAAATGGTTCGTGGGTTCTTCCGATTCTTCGCAGACGAATTTTTAACATATTTACCTCTTTTTGAACCCATTGTAAAACTCCCGAGAGAGTCTTCCAGCGGCTTCATACTAATAACAGAAATATCATATCATATTGTACAAACCGAGTCAATTACTAATTAGTACTCCTGGATATACTTGATTGGTTGGAGAATTTTCATTGGGCTGGGGGTAGATTTTGCTTGCCGATAATAATTAAAATATCAAATAAGCCGGAAATTTGCGATTCGGATAAAGTTGGTTTATAGGCGGAGAGAATTTGAGAGATTTTTTTTGCTGACTCGACTGCATTGGTCCTATAGTAAATGTAAGTTTGTCCATATTCGAATTGAGCTTTGCTTGTACTCTCGACGGGAAATTTGTTGTCTATCAGCGTCTTTTTAACTTGCTCTGTGATAGTTTCAATGCCAGTGCCGTTAAGTACTTGAATTTTAAGGGTGCTAGGGGTGGCAGTGTCGGTGGTTATCGTATCGGTTTTTGTGGAAGCGTTGTTTTTGTTGTTAGAAGTTGTTGTTTTTGACGAGCTTTTTGTTGTAGTGGCTGGTTTCACTAGTGGTTTTTTGAGTATGTCAGTAAAAGATAGCGAAGCAATAATTACCGCAATTACGAATATCAAGAATATAAGACCACTTCTCTTTCTGCTTCCTCTGCCGGGTGGTGGGCCAGCAACTGGTGCTGGCGAGGGGCGGTATTTGGGTTTTCTAGCGATATCAAATGATCTTGCCATTTATTTCCTCCCCGGAATATACCATTTAAGTTGTTCTTGAAAGGTGTCAGGGGGTCGCAGTTTAGTTTGGATTTGCGAGATTTTACAGCCGATAGTATTAATTTCATGTTTAGAAAATTGCAGATGGTGAAGATAGCCGATTTTGCCCGGATCGAAACCGCTTATATAGGCGGCGAGTGTGTCTAGGGCGATCGGATCTTGACTAGCAAGAGCGATATCTGTTTCAATAACCTGACCGCCAACTGGGCCGTTCCTTTCCATTGATGTAAATCCATCTATTATTGCCAGGTTGGGCATGATTTCTTTGATGATAGATGCGATGGATAGGTTGTGAGATGCATAATTTTGATTAATTAAGTTTTTATAGTCTTGGAAGTTTCGCCGGAATATTCTTTTATATCCTAACACTCGATTTTTCAGGCTTCCTTTTATTAAACTGCCGGTTACCATATTTTCTATACTTAAGGATAAGATTACCGAGTTGTGGGTTTTAATAGGTGAAATTGAGATTGTGTAGGGCGATGAAACGACGGTTTTGGCTATATAGGCACGGATTGGTCGAAGGCTTCTGTCGAATGCTTCGACTGCGATGCCTTCGTCATGATTAAGGTCTATTAGCTCGATATTATATTTATTCTTGAGCGAATCGTAGCCATAGTTATGAAATGCTTGACTTGTTGATCCGATAGAGGTTCCCTCCCCGATGATGATTCGGCCTTTATATATTTTTCTAAGGAATGCCAGTAAGGTTTCTATTGAGGCGAGGTTGGTTCCTGCCGAAGGATTTTTAGCTGTCACCAAATTTGGTTTAATTAAAATATAGTCGTTCTTTTTGAGAGCTTTGATATCTTTTGTTATTTTTTTGGCGATTGCTTCAAGGGTTTTCTGAATATTGGCTTGTCTATCGGTTCCTTTGATAAGGATTACGTCGGACATTTCCTCTCCTTTTAGGTTAATTGATCTGTGGGATGGGCTCAAGATTACTAAGGTCTTCTCTGCTGATATTATCTGGTGATTCAGAATCATCAGATTTGGGGATTGAACTAGCTGGTGGAAGCTCAATAGCAGCCAGGTCGTTTGTGGTATCCTGAGCGATTTCTTTTTTCATTATTAGATTGTTTTGTTCTTTGGCTAGCTCGAAAATAATTCGATCACCTTGATGCCAGTCCAGGTTATCCACATATTCTTTTGGTAGAGTAATACAAAGACTGTAATTACTGAATTTAATCAGTTGTCTGATAGGAGGATCGGAATCTTTTCGTTTCATTTGGTCCTTTGTAGTATATACTTTTACAACTCAACTTTGCCATATAGCGGTCGCTCTGTCAACTCTTTGGTAATTCCCCTACTTTATATTTATTTGCTTGAAGTAAATTTTTCGGTTTTCAACGAGTTCTTGGATTTTTTGCTGCTTGGGGCTTAAGCGCCCGCCCGCCGTTTTGAATTCCATAATTATAATTCCGTCATCTTCGAACTGGATGCCATCTATGGGCGTTCCGATAAAGCGAAAATTTTGCGGATCGTAGGGATATTGATTGAGAAACGGAAGAAATTGTTCGGTTAGTTTGCCGTACTTGCTGGCAAGACTTTGTTTTTGAAATTTAACATTAGATAGTCCCGAGGCGGCTCGACGCCAAAGGAGAAAGAGGATAATTACAAGGAATGCTAATATAAAAATGATTTTTAGCTCCAGTGACATTATTGCCTCCTTAGCCCATATTTTTTACTTAATGCCTGGTGAGAAGTCAACTTGGTATTCCGGAATACCTAAAGATAAACCGTAGTTTTTTGCCTCTAAATATTGTTCCGATGAGCTTCGATTAATCTTAAAGATTTTGTTGGAAAATATAATATAATGGAGTTCTTTATTTTTATAATCTGCATACCAGTAATTTTTTTCTAAAGTTTTGCTTAATTCTTGGGCGATAGTTTCAGCATCTTTCTCTTGAATTTCTATCTTATGTAAAGTCCATTTTTTAAGCCAAGGGGTTTTGTGTTTTTCGGTAACTGGCTCGACTTTTGTTGAAAGTATTTGTATGTGATTGAGAACGTCAGTATTTTGTAGACTTTCCTTAATTATCGTGCCTATATAATTCATGATATTCCCCTATCTAAACTTTCTTATTACACCTCTGACTTTACCCTGGACGATTATTTTTTTGACACGGATAGGTTTGAAGTTCGAATTGGCAGGTTGCAAGCGAATGTGATCTTTTTCTTTGTAGTATCTTTTTAGAGTGACATTGTCATTGTCTAAAAGTGCGACGATGATGTCGCCGTTTCGCGGGTGGTTGGTGCTTTCAATGATTACATAATCGCCGTCTAATATGCCATCGTCAATCATTGATTCACCGCGGACTTTTAGGGCGAAGATATTTGGACCCATCATGTCGCGTGGAATGTCTATGCTTTCTTTGGTACGGATGGCTTCGATCGGAGAGCCGGCGGCGATAGAGCCCATTAGGGGGATATTAAAAGTTTCATTATCCCACTGAGGCGAGAGTTGGAGGGAACGGGCACCGGAGATGTCGCCTCTTAAATAACCTTTGTCTTTGAGAGATTCTATATGTTCGGCAACAGTAGCAATGCTGGCGAGATCGAATTTTTTGGCAATTTCGCGATAGCTGGGCGCATAATCGTGGTGTTCGATAAAAACTTTTATGTAATTAAAAATTTCCGTTTGGCGCTTGGTAAGCATAAATGGCTCCCTTCGGTCGCAAAAGCAAAATGAAAATCTTCAACCGTTCCCGTAAGACGGGAAATCGGGGCGGTTTCACGCAAGCAGTGTCGGCTCCGCCGACAGATAGAATACTGGCGTCAAAATGCAAAATTATTGTGTTGCTTCGCAACTTTTATACAATAAGTAGGTGCTTACTACTAACATACCGAACAATTTCCGAAGTGTCAATACCACATTTTTTTTGGCGCTGACACGCCGAGGTTTTATGTGCGACGGCACATAGCTATGTAGGGGATAGGATGCTCAGAGTTTCGAAGCCCGCACCCTATCCCCTACCACCCCAACCCTGGGCACGACTTCTTGTGAAGCGTAGGAATATCTTTCGCTTCCAGAAAAATAAAACTCGCCAAGCATGAGCTTGGCTCATACACTTAGTTTTCCGTGGAGAGCCCAAGATATTCCTACTTTCTGAAGAAGCAATTACTGCGAGATGCCCTTTTGAATTAGGTACCTCGTGAGAAGTATGGAATCGAAAACTCGCTTCGCTCAAACACTCGTTTTTCTGTGGAGCAATAGCTAGTTACTTCCTTTCTTGAAAAGGGAGAGATTTGTTTTGGTTTTTTATTCTGTTTCTTTCTTGTGCCAGTCTCTTGATCGGCCGCTTGTAAAGAGTTCGACAAGCCTAGTTTGGCCACGATCTTTCAATCCCTCAACCACATCGTCTTTAATTTCATCGGGAATTTCTTCGTTCCACACCCCGATTATAGCGCCTTCTGAATGTTCGACATCGATTTGATGCCACGATCCCAAAGAAATATCATCGGGTTCAACCGGTCCATGAGAGTCTTCTGAGGGTTTATTGTCTTCTTCCTCCATGATTTTCCACTCAGTAGTCAGTCTATTAATAGCACCCTCTACTGATGTTATGGGATTGCCTTCAAGGGATTCTTCATTTGGTTCGCCAGTTACCATTTGTTCTCCTTTCGATTTTAATTACCTTTTGAAATATTTAATGAGGAATTTTTCGATGCGTTCGATGTCTATTGTTTCCTGAACGCCTTCTTTCATTTTTCTAAAAATTATAGTGTTGTCGAATGCTTCGCGCTGGCCGATGATAAGGGCAATTTCGCAACCTAATCGGTCGGCCATTCTTAGCTGTGAGCGAAGCGATTCTTTGCCTGGAATGACGGTAGTTCTGAATCCAAGCCGATTGAGTTTAGCAACAAGCGGCAGACTTTTAATTTTGGCTTTGTCGCCGAGCTGAACGAGTAATACTTCGGGTCCGAGAAGTTCGGGAACTTCGATTTCTTTCTCTTTCAATTTTTCGATAATTCTTTCATAGCCAAAGCTAAAACCAACTGCCGGGGTTGGTGTTCCACCCAATTCTTCAACCAGATCATCATACCTACCGCCGCCGACAAGAGAGCTTTGCCTTTTTTCGTCAGTTTCTTCTCTGGCTTCAAAAACGGTTCGCGTGTAATAATCGAGCCCGCGGACTAATTGAGGATTTAAGTTGTACGGAATTTCCAGTTCGTCTAATATTTCAAGTATCTGACGGAAGTGCGTCTGGCATTCGGGGCAGATACTATCAATAATTTGAGGCGCTTCTAAAGTGATCTCTTGGCATTTGGGATTTTTGCAATCTAGAACGCGAAGCGGATTTTTCTTTAGCCGTTCTCTGCAATCATCACAGAGCTGTTCTTCGTGAGCTTTGTAGTATTTGACGATTTGCTTCTTGACATCTGGGCGACATTTTTTACAACCGATTGTGTTGATATCGAATATGATATTATCGCTTAGTTTGATGTCTTGAAAAACTTGCCAGAGTAGCAAAATTAGCTGAGCATCGGTAAGAGGGTCGTCGCTGCCAAAACTTTCTACGCCAAACTGAAAGTGTTGCCTATAACGGCCAGCTTGAGGGCGTTCATAACGGAAGTTTGGCTGGCGCAGATAGAATAATCTAACAGGTTGAGGCCAGGTTTGCATGCCATGCTGAATGTATGCTCGAGCTACCTGAGCGGTCACTTCTGGTCGCAGGACTAATTCATCTCTTTCTTCCTTATCTTTGGTATCTTCGGTTTTGGTATCCAGTCTTTGAACTGAGTAGATTTCCTTTTTGACTATATCCGATTGGGTGCCGACAGAACGGATAAATAGTGATTTGAAGTCTATTACAGGTGTAGTTATTTGGTTCAAACCCATTGCTAGGCAGTGTTTTTTTAGAATATCGTCAACAAAACTCCAATACTTCTCGTCTTCGGGTAAGATGTCATGGGTTCCTCGGGGAATGCGGTCGAATGTTTCGCTCATTTATTTCTCCTATTTGGTATTTTAACACGTGCTGAACCCATTGCACAAGATCCTTTGGTTACTGTAACAGGAAATCTCAGGGCTGGGAATCAAGAATCTTTCGTCAACATAGCTTTGGCTATGTCTCCTCAGGAGTTCTTGTTTCTCGCCTCTAATCTCTCCTGTTTTGTACCTAAAAGACTTATGTAATGGGTTCAATGTCAACCAGTTCAAAAGGTTTGTGAAAAGTTATTTATGTTTTCTGGTTAGATTATAATCGCTTGCTTCCTTAGCTTTCAAGGCCTGTCTGATGTTGGACCTGGCTTCCGATGTTTTTATAAAATTTAGCCAGTCGCTTTTGGGGGAAGATTTTTTATTCGGTATGATTTCAACAATATCGCCGTTTTGCAGAGGATGGCTTAGGGTAACCATTTTGCCATTTACTTTAGCTCCGTAGCAGTGATAGCCAAGGTCGGAGTGGACGGCGAAGGCAAAATCAATGGGAGTGGCTTTGGTTGGTAGGTCGTGGACATCACCGCGCGGGGTAAAGACAAAAATTCGGTTTTGGAAAAAATCAAGCTTTAAACCTTCAGTTAGCTCGCCGGGGTCAGTCAGTTTATTTTGCAGTTCGGCTAATTGCCTAACCCAAGCAATCTCGTCAGGATTCTTGGTGAAAGACGGGTTTGTCTGCAGTGTTTTGAAATGCCAGTGGCTGGCAATACCGAACTCGGCTTGCTCATGCATTTGCCTGGTGCGGATTTGGATTTCTGTTGGTTGTCCATCGAGACAAAATACGGTTGTGTGGATTGATTGGTAGCCGTTTGGTTTGGGCATTGATATGTAGTCTTTTATCCTACCCGTTAATGGTTTCCAGAGTTTATGGATAATGCCGAGAACCGCATAGCAGTCTCTGACGCTATCTACGATGATTCGCAGGGCAACTTTATCATAAATTTGGTCAAGATCCAACCGCTTCATTTTATTGTGTAAGCTGTATAAATGTTTAACTCGGCCATTAACTTCGCCGTCAATGTGATTTTTCTTGAGTTCGGATTCGATGGCTTTTTGAACATTTTTTATATGTCTTAATCGTTTTGGGTAGTCGTGCTTAGCTATTTTCTTTAGTTTCTGGTATTCATCCGGATGGACATAGGGAAAAGCTAAATCTTCTAGTTGGCCTTTTAGTTCTCCGATACCAAGGCGGTCAGCCATCGGGGCGTAGATTTCCAGAGTTTCTCTAGCGATGCGGAGTTGTTTTTCCGGGGCAACATATGAGAGGGTTTCCATATTATGCAAGCGGTCGGCAAGTTTTACCAGAATTACCCGGATGTCTTGGGCCATGGCGACAAACATTTTTTGCAGAGTTTCGAATTGGCGAGGGAAGCTATGGAATGAGTCCGGTTCGTTTTGGTCAGGTGCTTCTGCGGTGATGTCTTTTCGGACTCGGACTTTGCTTAACTTTGAGATGCTATCTACGAGGAAAGCGATCACTTTGCCGAATTCCTTTTCTATCTCTTGAAGGGTGATGGGTGTATCTTCACATACATCGTGGAGCAAGGCGGCGGAAATTGTTGCTCCGTCCAAGCGCATCTTGGCTAATGTCATGGCGACATGGAGGGGATGTTGGATATAAGACTCGCCGCTTTTTCTTAGTTGTCCGGCATGAGCTTTCTGGGCATAGTCAAAAGCGCGGGTTATAAGCTCGAGTTCTTTTTTGGTAGTATATTTTTCACATTCATTGGTTAGTTTTTCTATGGTCATAGTTCAAAATCCAAATTTCAAATTTCCAATGTCGAGTGGACGTTAAATAATAAATTATAATCGTAGGATTTTTCAGGTTGGTATGAACTTATTATAGCTGTTTTTATGGTTAAAACAAGAGAAGCTTGGTTTGTTTTCTTGGTTGGGAGGGGTTGACTTTTGGGGTAAGATATGCTATAATCCGTAATTAGTATTGCAGAAAATCTAGTTTCGATTGAAAAGAAAGGTGGACCTTAACATGAGTTCCGACAAGAATCCAGCAGTGGAAGTTGCGGCGACGACAGAGAATGTCGGCGCTGGCGAGTTCGGTGCGCAGTTGATCACCGTGATACTTCCTGCTCTCGATTACATGCATCCTGAGAGTCATGACCAGGAATATGTGAGATTGCGGGAGATTCTCGACAGTTACAGCCCGGTAGACGTGGATCGGGACTTGGTCAATTCGTGGAGGAATGGCAATGTCATTCCGACGCCTTGGGGCGGGCGAGTTGTCAACAACGAAGGTCGGAAGATCCGCGAGTTCGAAAAGGCCAGGTACTGTGTGTCCTTGGCCAGCCTGATATCGGAGTTCGGAAGCAGCCCGGTATACATCATCTATAAGCAGGAAGAGGGCCAGGCAAAGAAACTTGAGATTCGACCCGGTATTCCTCAGGAGGGCACCAAGGTTCTGAAACCGCAAGTGATGAACGAGGTGCTTGATGTCCTGGCTGGCTGGATGGTTCCCGTTCTGCATTGCTTCATCAACCCCCGTGACAACGGGATGGAGCTGTGCAATCTCATCGTCAGAGCCCAGCCTCTCGGTACTAAGCAGAGGGACCAGTGCACGATGGCTGACATCAACTACGTCTACCGCGATGGACGGATGTGGGTCAGAATGCCGTATGAGAGGGCGAGGAATCTCAATGAGTCCGGCGGACGGGCGGCTGTCAAGGAGATCTTGGCCAGCAAGGCCTAGACTACCTAAACAAATCCGGCGTAGACCGGAGAAACAAGTTTTACCTTAAGGGTTCGAGTAATCGGACCCTTTTTTCATAGAAAAATTCTCAATGATGAGTTGACTTTTTTGCCATGTCATGGTATAATAATTTATCTTCTGGAATTCTGAATTCATGAAATGGGAGGGTTCTTGACATGAATCGTTATCTGATTACGGCTGTGACCTTTGTGTTTCCTTGGTCTAAGGACGATATTATCATTAAGTGGTTCTGCATTGAGCAGGCCATCTGGGTTCGAGAGACTAAGGGAAAAAGGCAGCGGAACGAAATTCGCGATCTGGAGTACGCTGATATCCAGTATACCAGCGAACATGGCGAATTTGTTCCGCATTGGGGACGGCCAATCCTGGGATTCGAGGGTCAGACGCTTGAGGTGAGGGAGCTGATCGGCTATTTGCGATCTGTACCTTGCTATGGCCGATTTCTCGGCAAACCTTCGAAGTCCGGGGAGCCGAAGTTCGAGATTCGGATTGGCAATCCGAAGAAAGGCGACCATATCATTGAGAAAGCATGGTTGCTTGTCTGTCTCGAGAAGTTCCCGGAGTATCAACTTCCGACTCTCGGTGTATGGGTTAATCCAATAGACACGGGTGAGTCGCTCAATCTGGTTTTGTCGTCAATGCCTGCGGAAAACGAGCAGGTTCGCGACTACATAATCGGATTGGAGAATAACTCGTATCTATACTTATACACCAAGAAAGAACCGGAAGAGGATGTTCCCAATGCCATCTTGCCCGGTGGCGATTAGCTCGGCTTAAGACCTGGAGTCTGCTTCGGCAGCAACCCAGGTCTATTTTTATTATATGGGTCAGTATATAATAGAGTCATGAATTTAAAGCATGATTATAAATTAAGACAACAGGATGAGGAACGGATCGCGTCTTTTGTTAGCGAAGATCCTACGCTTGGATTTGCGGAAGACCATCCGCAGTTCACTCCTATATATCTAAACAAAATTGGGATTGATTATGAGCCGGAAGTATTGGGTAGGGCTTATATTAAATTGATGTGGTCGGATTTTATTGTGGAAGAAATAACGGCAAGCAATCGAATAATTACAATTGAACCGAAAGAAGAAGAACATTTTGAACAAATGAATGAAGAAAAGCCAAAGACGGAAGCCGATTTAGTCAAGCAAGGGATGGCGACTTTTGAAGTAGCGGAAAAGCTGGCAGAGGTTTTGAATAGCCCAATTAGCGATATTAGTTTTGCTGGCTTGAAAGACGCCAAAGCGATCACGGCACAAGAGATTTCTTTCAATGGCTTATTACCTTCGGATTTGGCAAAGGTGAATATTTCAAATATGTTTTTGAAAAATATTCACCAACGAAAAGGAGTAGTAGAGCGCGGCAGTCTAAGTGGCAATCGTTTTACTATACATTTGAGATGCGATCCAGTTGATCAAGCGGAGCTCGATAAGAAGATAGAAGAAATTAATAAAGAAGGGTTTTACAATTTCTATTCATTGCAGAGATTTGGTACACGGATGCTAACTCACGAAACCGGACTACTAGTTTTGCAGGAAAAATATGATGATGCGGTTAAGATATTTTTGGTCGGGCAATCCCCGCATGAGCTGAAAGTTTTTCAAAAAATAAGAATGAATGCAGCGCAGTATTGGGGTAATTGGGATGAGATGTTTAATATTTTCAGCCGACTCCCCTACTTTTTCTATAATGAATTAGCGATGGTGGAAGAGCTGAAAAAATCAAAAGGCGATTTTACTAAAGCTTTGTCGGCTTGCCAGGAGCAAGTGCGGATGGCGGCTTACGCATATTTTAGTTATTGGTTTAATAAATTATTATCGTATTTGATAAATAACAATTTGGAAATTCCGGAAACTCTGCCGCTTTTGCGCCCAAGGGACGAAATACGAGAATTGTATAAATTTGTGATGCCGGCAGAGGAAATGAAGTTAATTAAATTTCACCATCCCGATTTATTGTTTTTAAGCTTGAATAGGTTGACTGATGTGCCAACGAAAATTAAGCCGCACATCTGGTCGGCAACGAGAACGGAAACTGGCTATGTGATTCATTTTGATTTGGATAAAGGTTCGTATGCAACTACGATGCTAGTGGAAATTTTTCATTTATATCAGGGCAAACCGGTGCCGGATTGGGTAAACCAGACAAAAGTGGATACACGGGCGATGCTCGGGTATGAGCCGGTGGAATTGACGGAGATGCGATTTCCGGGTTTGTCTGAAGACAAAGTTGAGGTTGAGCTAGAATGATTTTTATTGGCACTTCGTGCCAGAGTTTTGGCGCTCAAAGCGCCAGAGCTTTAAAGGGGATAAGAGGGTTCATTCAGATGTCACCCCCTTACCCCCTTTGACCCCCATTCCCTACACTGCTTTTCAAGAAGCGTCGATAAAAACTATCTTCCAGAAAGTCCGAAACTCGCCAAGTATGAGCTTGGCTCAAACATTCGTCTTTCCGTGGAGCGATAGCTAATTATTTCCTTTCTTGAAAAAGAAGTACCAAGTGGGAGCTATTCTTTTTTGATAGTTATCATCTGCATAAGTTGAGATACATCGGTAACACCCCTAAAATGCATTAGGAGGTACCGATGGGTATAAAAAGTACACAAAAATGGGCGTTCATTAAATCAAGGCCTCACATTCTCCTCGACCGCTGCGAAAGATGGAGACGGGTT
>JAUSIS010000013.1 GCA_030647355.1 bacterium | reverse complement strand
AACCCGTCTCCATCTTTCGCAGCGGTCGAGGAGAATGTGAGGCCTTGATTTAATGAACGCCCATTTTTGTGTACTTTTTATACCCATCGGTACCTCCTAATGCATTTTAGGGGTGTTACCGATGTATCTCAACTTATGCAGGGCAGACCGACGGGTTAACCGATTAACTTATGACGAATTGACGAGTTTACTTTAGGAGCTTTTTAAAGCCGCCGAGCTGTTTAATGATGCTTTCTATTTGGGTGAATAAGCTATTATATTGTTCTTTGGAAATATATTTTTCATCCTTAAGGATATCTAAATTAGCAAGTGTTTCATAAAGCGAGCCGATAGCTATATTAAAATACCTATTTAATTCTCTATCAGAGTTTTTGCCGCTCCCCTCTGCAATATTAAGAACGACTGACAGTGATGAACGTATAGGTTGGTCGCCTAGCGAAAATTTGATTTCGTTTGGTAGTTTGTTATTGATAATTAAAATCTTGCCAAATATATTTTTAGCTTCTGTGTAAATGGTCCAATTTAGGAATCGAAAGTTTTCCATTTATATCTATGTTATTAGTTAATCGTTATCAGTCAATCAGTTATTCTTGGGTGACGCGGAGGATTTCTTCTTTGGTAGTGATGCCTTGAGCGACTTTTTCCATGCCGTCCTCTTCCATTGTTTTCATACCTTCCTGTTTGGCAACCTTGAGAAATTCGGAGAGAGGGGCTTTTCGGATAATTAGATTGTTTATAACATCATTAGGTTTCAGGCATTCAATGATCGCAATACGGCCTTTGAAACCGGTATGATTGCAGATAGAGCAGCCTTTGCCTTTACAGCTTACGCAGACTTTTCGTACTAACCTTTGGGCGATAATCAGGTTGATGGAGCCGGCTAGAAGATAGGGCTCAATACCCATATCCATGAGGCGACCGAGTGAGGCGGGTGCATTGTTGGTGTGTAGGGTTGATAATACCAAATGTCCAGTCATAGCGGCTTGCAGACCGATCTCGGCTGTCTCCTTGTCACGCATCTCCCCAACCATAATAATGTTCGGGTCTTGCCTTAAGGAGGCGCGAAGAGCGGCGGCAAAAGTGTATCCTTTTTCGGCGTTTATTTGAACCTGATCGATATTAGGTATTTTATACTCGATTGGGTCTTCCAGGGTGATTATTTTTATTCCGGGTTTGTTGAGCTTATTTAGTATTGCATACAAGGTGGTTGTTTTACCGGAACCGGTAGGACCGGTGTTTAGTACCAGCCCGTTTGGTTTGGCGACGGCTTCTTCGATGAGAGCTAGGGCATCAGGGCGGATTCCTAGATTGGCAAGGTCAACGATTTCATCTTTACTGTTGAGCAAGCGCATATCAATGATTTCGCCATAGGCGGCAGGCATGGTGGAGATACGAATATCTATGGTGTCGGTGGGGCCGGTCTTTATGCTGAAGCGACCATCTTGGGGGGTGGTTTTCACGTCCAGTTTTAGATTGGAGAGAAATTTAATGCGGGAATTGAGTGACTTATAGACATCGAGCGGCAGGATGGCGACTTCCTGCAAGACTCCATCAATTCGATAGCGAATTCTAACTCCATTTTCCGCTGGCTCGAGATGGATGTCGGCAGCATCAATTTTTACTGCTCCACCGAAAATGACATCCAGAAGCTGCGTGGTGGAGATGGTTTTGATTTTATCTTTTAGGTCGGTTAGATTTTTTACATCCTTAAGGATGTCATCGGCAGAGGTTTGGGAAGTGTCTATTTGGTCGGACGAATGGGAGGATTGGTCGGGTTTTAGGGTTTTGTATAATTCTAGGGCGTGATTGATGCTGGCGGGAGAACAGAGAACAAAGGCGAATTCGTATTTTGTCTTGACGGCTAATTCTTGGAGGAATTTGATCATTTCGGGATTTTCCGGGGTCAGTATGGCAACATGGACTTTGTTTTGGGCTCGCATGAAAGCAATGGAGTTATATTTAACTGCTAGCTCTTGGGGAATTATTGATAGAATGTCCGGAGCGATTGGATAACCGATAAGATTTATATAGGGGACGCTGTATTGTGCTGCAAGCATTTGAGCGTTTGTTTCTTCGTCTTGGCGACGCATAGTTTGATTGAATGATGAGAGATCATCCATAGTTTCTCCTTTTTTCTCTACAGGAACAATATAACACAGGTAAATTTCAAAATCCAAATTTCAAATTTCAAAAATACAGATTTTTCGCAGCAATTGTTGAGATGCGGTTTTCGCATGTACAGGCGTAATAACTTGATTTTCGGGCTTTTTCTGATATAATCTAATGGCTTAATAGCGTAAATTAAGATAAAATGGTGGGGTGCCGGAGCTCCCACTCGATTTCAATCTCTCGGCAAAATAGATGATTATTTCTCTTTGCCAAATAGATTGCTCTCAAGTGGGACAGGGGTTTGGTCGGGACAGTCTTGAATCCAGCCCTTTGTGGAGAGTTGGCCGAGTGGTTGATGGCGCTGGTCTTGAAAACCAGAAGGGTCGAGAGACTCTCGCAGGTTCGAATCCTGCACTCTCCGCCATTCGACTCGCTTTGCTCGCTCATGGTCTTCGACCAGGGAGCAAACGAGACGAATGTCCTGAGCGAGGAATCGAGTCGAAGGACTTACAAGGTTCTAGGCCCGAGTGTCCCGCCAAAGAGCTGGACGAATCTCACCCCCACCGCTTGGCCGGGATGCTGTATTGTACATTTAAAACATAGTATAATGGAAATATGGCGGAATTGATTAAAAAAGATTATTCTAATCGCGTGTTATTCCTAAAGGGGAAGCAGGCAGAGTTTTTAAACAGAGCAATGGGTGTGTTTGGGTCAAATTTAGAATTGTCTGTATTCTGCGAAGTTGGAGTTCGGACTTTGACAGATTGGAAGAGGGAGCGTTTTTCGATGACGGAGAAGGCGGTTGATAAGTTGGTTAGCCATATGGGAATAAAAATACCAGATGATGTTGAAATTCGTCCGGCTTTTTGGTCAACAAAAAAAGCTGCCCGATTAGGTGCAGAGACAACAATCAGAAAATATGGAACAATTTGTACTGATCCGGAGAAAAGGAGAAAAGGGTGGGAGGAATGGTGGCTAACCAAAGGGCGTTTTTCGACAAATAGCATAAGCTGTCCAAAAATAGTCTTGTTCCCCAAAAAAAGTGTGAATTTAGCAGAAATGTTTGGGATACTGATTGGTGATGGTGGAATTACAGATTATCAGGTTACAATCACTTTAAATCGGGTTGACGATCGGGAATATGCAAAATATGTTTGTCAATTGATGATAAAACTTTTTAGAATTCAGCCCAGCGAAATAATTCGAAATTCCGTAGTAAATATTCAGGTTTCTAGAAAAAATTTAGTAGCGTATTTATTAAAGAATGGATTGGTTAAGGGTAATAAGGTTAAACATCAAATTGATATTCCGGAATGGATCAAGAAGGATATGAAATATTCGTTAGCTTGTGTTAGGGGGTTGGTTGATACAGATGGATGTGTGTACAAGCATAGATATTCCGTGAGAGGTAAGCAATACATTTATTATAAAATAGGATTTAGCTCACGGTCAGTGAATTTGATAGAATCGGTCAAGATAATTTTAGAGCAGATTGGTATTCATCCTAAGGTAGATTGTCGTGGAGATTTAAGATTGTATGATACCAAGGATGTTAGAAAATATTTTCAAGAAATAGGAAGTCACAATCCTAAACATATTAAGAAGTATTTGGATTCATATGGTGAGGTGGCCGAGAGGTTGAAGGCAGCATCCTGCTAAGATGTTGAGCTCGTAAGGGCTCCGTGGGTTCGAATCCCACCCTCACCGCAAATCCAGAAGACAGGTGGCAGAGGACAGGGTCAGAAGGTTTTAGACCCGAGTGTCCCGCTTAGAATATTTCCCTGGTTATTGCTTGATTTAGAAATAAAATATGAGGAGGTTATCGTGGAACATGAACCGGGTGTCAACGGGTTTGATTGGGAGAAGGAAGGTAAATTACCCACTTTGTCGACGAGAGAGAAACTGGAACTCCAGAAGAGAGAATTGTCTAAAATTGAATTGACAGGTGATACTATTAAAGACACCGAAAGTTTGCTTTTTGCCTGTGGGTTTGCCGAGAAAGTCCCGGAACTAAGAGCAAGTAAATCGGAAGCAAGTTTTTTACGATCTATGATATCGGTAAATAACAGATTTATGGATGATAATCAAGAGCCTAAGGAGCATAGGGAATGCGAGGACTTGGAGCGAGAAGTAATGATATTGCAGGACGAGTTAGCTGAAAAAATATTACAAGCTGCCGGTGAGCCGATCTCGACCGATACTCAAGAGTGGGCCAGTAAGGCTGCACAAACAGGAAAGGAAAAAATACAGTTAAATCATGAAATAGGCGAACAGCTTGCCCAAAACTCAGCTACTACCGAAAAGGGGTACACATTTGAAGAGGTTATTGCACGATTAGAGAAAGTGCAATCTGAAGTACTAGATGAAGTTAAGAGGACTGAGCTACGGATTAATACGCTCCACGATACATCAATTAAACAACTGGATAATTTTGATAAGGTTGATCCAAAAATAATTAGCCAACAGAGACAAGGGTTTGACCATAGTAGGACTTTATTTTTGATTACGATAAAAAATGTGAAAGAAGATATTGATTCATTTATGGCTCATGTGCATCAATATCCTGAACATCCTGAGTTTAGACCCGATGAAGTTGTAAATTCAGAAGATACCAATACATTGGTTCTCAGATTGCGATCTCTTACATCGCCACTTTACGGATTAAATGAACAATTGGATATTCTAGAAAAATCATTTAAACAGGCTGAGTCTTTTTTTAAAAATGAGCAGTAAAAGGTGGAGGAAAGGCGAATATTTCTTGTGAGCCGTCAGCGAGACTCCCAGGCCCCGGAGGGCCGCGTGCGAGGAATAACGAGCACAAATGCGGCGGGAGCGAGATGTGAGCGCCCAGGGTGCGGCAGCACAGTGAAACGACGGGGGAGGAGGAATCCCACCCCTTCCGCCAAGGATCACTTACTTGGCAGGTATAATAGATAAGGAGGAAACATGGAAGAAACTATATCTTCGACGTCCCCTGCCTCGTCTGCAGACAATACTTTGTCTAGGCTGACTGGTCCCTCTGCTAATGCAACTCCGAGTGCCGGTGGCTCTAATAGACCTTTTCCTCCAGAGTTAAATCGATGGAATTGGGGCGCTTTTTCCTTGACATGGATTTGGTCAATCGGCAATCGGGTTTGGATTGGATTATTTGCTCTCATTGGGCCATTAAGTTTAGCTATAACCGTTATCCTGGGTATCATTGGTATTAACGGTAGCGTACAAGCTTGGTCAATTGCCTATCAAATCTGTGTCATACTCTTAACTCTAATTGGTCCGATGACCTTAGTCGTAGCTATCATTCTGGGAATTAAAGGTAATGAATGGGCATGGAAGAACCGTAAGTTTGAAAACGTGGAACAATTTAAGGCCGTCCAGCAATCATGGACGAAATGGGGTGTTGTTGTTTTTATCCTATCTATTATCATAGTAGTCGGCTTAGTAATACTAGGTACGTACTGGTTGCAAACATTGTATCAACAATCCCTACCACCCGAATTGCCAGCCGCACAATAAAGTAGGGGGAAGAAAGAGATATTGAAGTAAATAAAGGTTCTAGACCCGGGTGTCCCGCCATGTGATTGATGGTAAAATCTCAAATATTTGAGGTATTTCAGGTGTGCTGGTGGTTTATCTGGCGTGATTACTGTAATTTTTTAATTATTTCTTTTGCCATCGATAATAAAACTTTATTGACTAACACTTACTATCAATGATATATTACAGGTGAGTAATTATCTCGGCTTGCTCGAGATAGGAGGGGAAAATGAAAAAATGCACGGATATTACCAAGAAGAACATTAAGAAAAAGTATAAACATATAGAACGTCTAGCGCCTAAAGAGAGTATTAATTGGGAGGCGGCAGAATTTCACTACTACTCAAAGAATCAGTACTGGATCTTTGGAATAGTTATTTTGATTCTAGGGTTATCTTTCCTGTTTGTAGCGGCCGCGCAGTATTTTGGGTATCAGTTGACTTTAGCCGATTACTCATTAATTCTGGTAATGATTTTGCTCATCTTTGTGTTCGCACAATATGGACATATCGAGCCGAGAAAATTCAAAGCTGAATTGGGGCAGAATGGCGTGGTTATCATGGGATATGTTTATAGCTATGATAAGTTGAAATCTTTCTGGATAACGGAGCAGCCAAGTCCGGTTGCACACTTTGAGAAAGTGGAAGTTGGCTTACCCCTATCACTCTTGCTGGAGGATCAGCCGGTCGAGGAAGTCAGGCATTTTTTACTAAGGTATTTACCCGAACATCCAACGGCGAGTGAACATGTTACAGATAAAGTTAGACATTTTTTGAGATTTTAAGAAAGGCCGGCAAGTTAGTAAGAATTAAGCAATAAGCAGTAAGAAGTAAGTTGGGAAAGGGAAAGATTGCCACATTACGCTCGCAATGATGAGGAAGGGCTATGCAAACTCGAAGTAAAGAAAATTTGAGTCAGAAAGGAAAATATGAAAGGGATTGTTTTAGCGGGAGGGAAAGCAACACGACTTAGACCGCTAACTAAAGTCACCTCCAAGCAGTTATTGCCGGTGTATAACAAGCCGATGATTTTTTATCCGCTTGAGACATTGGTAAAAGCTGGTATTGAGGAGATATTAATTATCGTAGCACCGGAACATGCCGGCCATTTTATGCATCTTTTGGGTTCAGGCAAAGATTTTGGGGCTAAATTCAGTTATGCGATTCAAGAGGAACCCAGAGGATTGGCAGATGCATTCATTGTAGGTGAGGATTTTATAGGCGAGGAGTCAGTTGCAATGATTTTGGGTGATAATATCTTTGACCACGATTTTACTAAGCAGATTAAATCGTTTGAAAAAGGCGGGATGGTATTTGCCAAAGAGGTGGAAGATCCGGAGAGGTTCGGAGTAGTGGATTTTGACGACAAAATGAGCGTTCTCTCGATCGAAGAGAAGCCAACAAAGCCAAAAAGCAACTATGCGGTGGTGGGGTTATATGTTTACGATAATCAGGTGATTCAGTTGGCGAAGAATTTGAAGCCATCCGCTCGAGGAGAGATTGAAATAACCGATTTGAATAATGTGTTTTTACAGATGAAAGAATTGAAAGTAAATATTATTGAAGGTGTTTGGGAAGATGCGGGGACATTTGAGGGACTTTTGAGTATTAGTAATATTATGGCGGAGAAGGCCAAACAAACGGTTAGTTAAGCTTTGCCGAAAACACGCTATCAATTTTCCCAGCGAGAAAATTGCGCTCCCGCTCGTCCTTGCTCGTCGCTTTGCGACACCATGCCCGCTTCGGTCTGCGCGAGGGTTTTTAACAAAGAATAACTAACTAAGCGAGGAAGGTAGAAAGATGATAGATGGAGTGAAAATTAAAGAACTGAAGGTTTGGGAAGATAAGCCGGATTTAAAACAAGACATCAAACCCGGTGTTTTGATGGAAGTTTTGCGGGATGACGATAATTTGATGTCTAAATTTGGACAGAGTAATTTTACGATTGCCCACACGGGTACAATAAAGGCGTTTCATTGGCACAAATATCAAGATGATTTATGGTTTCTGGCTTCCGGCAAGGCGGCGATAGTATTATATGATCAAAGGAAAGATTCCCTAACGCATGGTCAGACGGATGTGATTTATGGCGGAACTGATGACTATAAGTTGGTTTTGATTCCGGTCGGAGTGGTGCACGGTTACAAGGTATTGTCAAAAGAACCATGTTTGCTTTTTTATCATGTAACGAAAGCCTACGACAGCACGAATCCGGACGAAGAGAGAATTGATCCATATGATAAGGAAATAGGATTTGATTGGGATTTACTAAAAGAGGAGTAACATGAAACTTTTTGTAACCGGAGGAGCCGGATTTATCGGGTCGAATTTTATTCGTTATATGCTTAATGAGCATAGCGATATCGAGATCGTTAATTTTGATGCGCTGACCTATGCGGGAAATTTGGAGAATTTAAAAGAGATTGACGGGGATGGAAGATATAGATTCGTTAAGGGTGATATCTGTGAATATGAGCATGTGAAATCGGCTATGCAAGGCTGCGATATAGTAGTGCATTTTGCCGCAGAATCGCATGTTGACAGGAGTATTACCGGTCCGGCGGTTTTTGTCCGAACCAATGTGATCGGAACGCAGGTTTTGCTGAATGTTGCCAAAGAATTAAAGGTACAAAGGTTTCATCATGTTTCGACTGATGAAGTTTATGGGATGATTGAGCTGGATTCTAAGGAAGAATGGGTGGAGGACAGTCCATATAACCCGCGTAGTCCTTATGCGGCAAGCAAGGCGGCTTCTGACCATTTGGTGCGGGCATATCACATCACTTACGGCTTGCCGATTACTATTACTAACTGCTCAAATAATTTTGGACCATATCACTTTCCGGAGAAACTTATTCCATTGGCAGTTACTAATATTTTGGAAGGTAAAAAAATCCCCATTTATAAACCAGGGAATCAGGTACGCGACTGGCTTTATGTGACTGATCACTGCCGTGCCATAGATTTGGTTTTGGAAAAGGGTAAAATAGGTGAAACATATCTGGTGGGCAGCCAGCATCGGGAATATACCAACTTGGAAGTGGCGAGGATGATCCTGAAAATACTGGGAGAGAGTGAAGATAAGATTGAAATGGTAGGAGATCGTCCCGGACATGATGTAAAATATGCGATTAATGCCAGTAAAATCAGGCGGGAATTGGGTTGGGAGCCAGAGCATGATTTTGAAGACTGGTTGGAGAAAACGGTCCAATGGTATCGGGATAATGAGGATTGGTGGAAAAGAGTAAAATCGGGCGAATATCAGGATTATTATAAGAAGCAGTATAGTAATAGATAATAACTAAGGAAAAGGGATGATAAATCGAGCGTATAGTCATTCGGAGAGCGTTTTGTTCAGGTTGCTAACGCAACTTGAACGGCACTACGCTTAACTCTCCTCATAACCATATGCTCGATTAAGTAGCAGGAAGCCTGTTTTTATCAGAGGAGAAAAATGAAAATATTAATTACGGGGGCTAACGGACAGCTTGGTTATTGGTTGAAAAGAGTATTTGCCGATGATGAGATTTTGGCAACCGATAAAGAAGAGATGGATATTACCAATCGTGAGGAAGTGCTCAAGGTTGGCAGAGAATTTAAGCCAGCAGTCATTATTCATGCAGCCGCGTACACCAATGTTGACGGTGCCGAATCAGACCAAAAAACCACTTTTTTAATTAATGATGAAGCTACTGAAAATGTTGCAGAATTGGCAAAAGAGGTTGGGGCTAAAGTTGTTTATGTCTCGACTGATTATGTATTTGACGGAACAGCAACACAGCCCTACAAAGAAAACGATCAGACCAACCCGCAGAGTATTTACGGGAAAAGCAAGTTAGCTGGCGAAAAAAGAATTTCTAATTTACCGGAATACATTATTGCTCGAACTGCTTGGCTTTATGGGGAAAACGGGCTTCTCGATGGAGCTCGAAGTAAAAAGAATTTTGTTGAGACCATGCTAAAATTAGCCGAAGAAAAAACAACTTTGGGAGTGGTTAACGACCAAGTTGGCTCCCCTACTTACACTAAAGACTTGGCAGGAGCAATTAAAAAATTGATTGATAAAAATGTTACCGGAGTTTTCCATGCGGTTAATTCCGGGCATTGTAGTTGGTATGATTTCGCATGCGAGATTTTTAGGCTAGTAAATAAAGAGATTAAGGTCTCCCCTATTTCTACAAATGAATATCCAGGGCCGGCCAAAAGGCCACAATATTCAGTGCTGTCTACTGCAAAATTAGCTAATCTGGGGATAGTAATGAGAGATTGGCAATCGGCGCTGGCAGATTATTTGAAAGCCAGATAGGAGTTTTATGATTCTAGTAACTGGTGGGGCTGGCTATATTGGCAGTTTTACAGTTAGAGAACTAATAAATAATGGCTGGGAAGTTGTGGTGCTGGATAGTTTAGAGAATGGGCATGAGGCGGCGCTAAGCGCCGCTCTAGGTGGTCAGGGGTCTGGTGTCAGTAGTAAATTGCACCTGGAAATTGTAGATTTAGCTGATATTGCAGGGGTTAGACGAGTGTTTGATACATATCCAATTGAAGCAGTGATTGATTTTGTGGCTTATTTGTCGGTGGGCGAATCAATGGAAAATCCCAAAAAATACATGATAAATAATGTGGAAAATTTCATTAAACTGCTTGATGTGATGAGAGAAAAGGGATGTAAGTATATTATTAAATCTTCAACCGCAGCTGTATATGGCGATCCGGAAGATAAATATTTTCCGCTGGAAGAGAATTACTTGCAGGATTTTAAACCCGGGAAGTCTTGTTTGTTGGAAGGTCACTGGGACGGGCAGAAAGTGAAAAAAAACGAGTTTTTGGGAAAAATATTGGAGAGCTACCAACAAATGTTTGCTTTGCGCCAAGATTTATTGCTTACCGATGAAGAAAAAATTAAGCTTATGATACCTTCATCGGTTTATGGTTTAACCAAATTATTTGATGAAATAATTATGGAAAAATACGATAAACTTTATGGTATTAAATGCGTAGCGCTCCGTTACTTCAATGTTTGCGGAGCCAGTTTGGACGGCAAGATGGGGGATGACAAGCCAGAACCGACGAATCTTATGACAAGAACTATCTTGAGTATTTTAGGAAATTTGGGCAAGCTGCAAGTATTTGGGAACGATTATCCAACAAAAGATGGAACGGGTGTCAGAGATTATATTCATCCACTAGATTTAGCGGATGGCCATGTGAAAGCACTTAAATTATTACTTGATGGAGATAAATCGGATGTGTTTAATTTAGGCACAGGCACGGGATATTCAGTCTTAGAAGTTTTATCAGAGGTGGAAAAGGCAAGCGGAAGAAAGATTAATTACAAGGTTGTTGATCGGCGTCCAGGGGATCCGGCGGTTTCTTATGCTAATCCCAAGCGAGCTAACGACAAGCTGAACTGGAAAGCGAAATATAGTTTGGCGGATATGGCAGTAACTGCCTGGAAGTGGCATTCTACCCATCTCAAAGGATATGGTGACTGATGATTACCTGGCGTGTTATAATGATATTGAGGAGTATCGATGGGGTTATTTTTAGGCAAACATAAATTGGTAATCTTAGCCATTATAGTTCTTGTCTGTGTGGGCGTTTCCTTAATTTTTATTCGTTCTTCCAAACCGAAAAGTACAAAGCCGCCAGTGCAGATGCAAGTTGATCAGCCAGATGTTCCTGGCAGTACAGCCCCTTCTCAAACAGAACCCGACGTTAAGGGCGGCAGCCCTGGCGGCGGAGGTTCTCCCTCGACCAGTACACCAACGGTTCAACCACCAATAACTTCTAAAACTCAAGCTACGGTGGCGAGTTATTATCAGAATGCGATGGATAGTAAGAATCAAGGGCAATTCAATGATGCTCTGCAAAGTTTGGATTCGGCCATCAAACTAGATTCTTCACAGGTGACTCTTTATCTTGAAAAAGCTGAAATTCAGTTTAAGCTTGATCTTAAAGATGAGGCGGTAAAGACCTTGGAGGAAGGATTAAGAGTTCTACCGGAAAACGAGCTGCTTAGTAATCAATTATTTGTATATAAAACGAGCCAGTAATTATAGCTAAAATATAGTTTAAGACGCGGAAATTGTCCGTTTTTTATGGTATAATAGGTCGGAAGATATATGACTATTGCGAGAAACGTTGCCTACAACACAATAATACAAGTAGCGGGGAGAGCTTTTAATATTATCCTAACCCTGCTAATGGAAAAGGATGAATCTGGAGTTTTTAATCTGGGAACCGGCAAAGGATATACGGTTTTTGAAGTAATTGACGAGGTAGAGTGAGCAAGTGGTAAAAAAGTGAATTATGAGGCGGTGGAAAGAAGATTGGGTGATTCGGTAGCCTCATATGCTAACCCAAAAAAAGTAAGTTGGCCAGCCCTGACACTTCGGTCGGGGTGGACAGTAAGAATTATTAAAATGAGTCGCTAGCGACTCATTTTTGTATCATCTTGAGAAACGGGATTTTATAGTTTTGAGATAATTATCGGTAATTTCTCTGGGGATGGCGTCGGCAAAATATGCAATGACGGCATAAAATAATAACACTAAAGGAAGATTTAATAGAAATGGTGTATAGCTTTTGAAGGTATAACCGAGCAGGATTGATAAAAATGCGATACCAAGTAATTTAGCAATTCTAGGCCAATCAAAAGCAAGTTTGAAATATTTTTTTACTATCGTAGCGGTGATGGTAAATAATACAATTTCTGAAATCAAGGTAGTAACGGCGGCGCCGGTGAAGGAATAGCGAGGAATAACCAGGACATTAAGAATAACATTGAAAAGTAAGATGAATATTGAGTTACGAATTAAAATTCGACGAAGATCAAGGGCAATCATAATTTCGCCAAGTAAGCCGCCGGTATAGATAAATATAGAGACGAAACCGAGAATTACTAGGGCGTATTGTCCGGAAATGAAGGAGTTGTTACTTAAAAGAGTGATGATTTCTCTTGGAAAGGTAACACAAGAAATGGTCAAAAATAAAGCCATAAAAACCAAGAAGGCCGAACCGCGCTGGAGGGCTTTTTCGGTTTTAGCCGGATCGTTGTGAACAGAGGTGGATAGTAATGGTTTTAATGAACTTGAAAGAAATGAGCCAGTGAAAAGAGTGGTTTCGAGGATACGATAGGTAACGGAATAAATACCGACAGCAGTAGCGCCTTTAAAGAAAAAGAGAATCAATGTGTCAACTTTAAAATAGAAATTATTAACAATAAAGACAATACCTAAAGGTAAAGACATTTTTAATAGATTATTATAAACTGGTTTGTCGTATTCAAATTTGAGCTTTAATTCATTGCGGCTAAGGTAGATTTTACAGATAAATATTAGGAGGGCGGCGATGGGAATGGTAGTCATAAAGATGTAAAAATTGACCTTATAATAAGTAAAAATGAGTAAAATAACGGTAGTAATAATTTTTGAAAAAAGTTCAGAAATGGCGACTTTTTTCATCTCTAATTTGTATTGAAAAAAGATATCATAAACGCTGGAGACAAGATTTATAATCGGATATAAGCTAGCAATAAGAAGTCCGTATTTTATTTGGGAGGGGTAATGTGTCAAGAAAGCGAGGGAAATACCGATAATTGTAAAGATTGTTGAGAAAATCAGTCTTATTGTAAAAACGTTATATAAAATTTTTCTTTGTTTTTCCGGTTGTTTGGAAATTTCGCGTACGGCGACAGAGAAAAGTCCTAAATCAGCGGCAATGATGATGAACCCGAAATAGGTGGTAATAGTGTTAAAGTAGCCCGTACCGCTGACACCAAGTGTATTGGTAATAATTTTAATCGCAATTAGAGACAATAAAAGGATAGCAAATTTTGAAATAATCTGGAAAAGAGTGTTGGAAGCGATTTTATTAGGATTGGCGTGAATATCCGGTTCCATTTTTACCTTTTTTGTAACTTTTTTGATTATATGAATATTATTTGAAAAATTTCTTTCTAAATCCCCAGTAGTAAAAATTAAATTGTAAGGCTTGAAATTTGGATGGGCTTATGGGATGGAAAACTATTTTATCTGATTTAACCTTTTCAATTAATTCTTTGGCGGATTGTTCCCATAAAAATTGTTTTTTGAACTCGACGATATTGGCTTTCATTATTTTGTAAGTATCGGGATGATCGATGATTTTCTCAATTGCGGCGGCGATAGCCGTAGAGTCTTGATAATCGACTACAAGACCGAGATTATGTTTTTGTGTTAGATCGGCCATATAATCACCTTTGGTTAAGACCATGGGAAGTTCGGCCCAAAAATAATCTAGCACTCTGGTGCGAAAGGAAAATCTGGTTTCAAGTGAAGAAAAATGAGTTGAGATGCCGACAGAGGAACGAAGTAGGTAATTGACTCTTTCCTCATAAGGGGTCCAGCCAAAATTGAAAAAGACAAATTTATCAAGTAGATTGTGCTGGCGACAATAATCGACAGTTCTCCCTACCATGGCCATTTCTTTGATTTTGGGGTTGGGAGGCCGTGTGCCTAAAAAGAAAAGTTTAATATCGGAGCGTTTTTTGGAGATAATCTCGATTGCTTTGACGGCAGAAAGAGCATCGAACCAATTCCACACTCCCCCACCCCAGTAAATAATTTTATCATCAGGTTTTATTTGCGGAAATTTTTCTTCCATCTGGTTTGGGTTTGTATATATCGGCTTGTCTTGGGAAATGCCAAAGGGCAATAAACTCATAAAATTATTGAGACCAGGGTCATTTTTATATTCATTTGGGGATATAAGTTGGTTACCGGACATTAAGCCGAGATAGAAACTTTTTTGAATCTCAGAGGCGCAAAGAACATGGTCAGCAGTGAAAAACTGCAGCATGGTCAGATGATATATAAATTTTGAAGTGTTTTGTTTTAATTGTTGGGAATCACCTTTTGTATATTCAAGAATTTCAATGAGGAGAGGGTCATATTGATCGGAAATATAGCGGATTTTATTTTGTTTTATAAATTTTATGAGGGTAGGGCGGAGGTTCTGGGCGATGACATAGTCGCAATTACCCAGTTTTTTTGCTATACTGGAGCTGGATTTAGCGGAGTTGTAAGTGATGATTTGGAAGTCGTCAGATTTAAAATCGCAGGAGTCGGGTACAAATAAGGTGGTTTCGAAATGTTGAGAGAACACTTTGGCCATTTCAAAATAACGGATACCTGGTCCAGCCATTTTTGATCCGATATAGTCGTTGCATATTAAAGCTATTTTTGTTTTTTGTTCGGCCATCTATGGATATTGTATTATTTTATCGGGTTATGAGCAAGATAGGTTGATGGTGAAGTTATCAATAATAATCATCAGTTATAATACTAAAAAGCTATTGCTTGACTGCTTGGCGTCCTTGGAGAGGTTTTTGGATAAAAATGAAGTTGAGGTTACGGTAGTGGATAATGCCTCGTCTGACGGCTCTGTGGAGGCGGTGAGAGCTAGCTTTGGTTGGGTAAGGGTAGTGGAAAATGAGAAAAATGTGGGTTTTGGGGCGGCAAATAATATCGGGGCAAAGATGGCGTCGGGAGAATATTTACTGTTTTTAAATAGCGATACGGTTTTGGTGGACGATGGGATCAGGAGAATGGTGGAATTTATGGGGAGACATAGAGATGTCGGGGCAATAGGGCCGAAATTGGTTTTGGAGGATGGAGGAACGGAGCAAATTGGGCAGTATGGGAGAGAGCCAAGTTTATGGTCTCTTTTAGGGAGAAATGTAAATTTTAAGGCAAAATTGAACAGCAAGGGTTATGCGGAGGTTGATTGGGTGACAGGCGCGGTGCTTTTGATTCGAAGGGATTTGTTTAAAAAAATTGGCGGTTTTGACGAGCGATTTTTTATGTATTTTGAAGATACGGATTTGTGTCAGGGGGTGAAAGAAGAGGGATTCAAGGTGGCGTGGTATCCGGAAGTGGAGATTGTTCATCTGGGCGGGAGGAGCTTTGGTGTAGGTTGGAAGCAGAAGCAGATGTATTATCAAAACCAAGCGCGGTTTTTTGCGAAGCATTATGGATTATGGTCGGTAATGTGTTTAGATATGTTGCGTTGGCCAATAGTAATGGTTAATTATTTTAAGTTGCGAGGGTGGAGGAAAAGTTGATTTGGTTGATATTGGTTTTGGCGCTAATAGGAACAGTGCTGATGGTTGTTAAGCGAGAGTGGATGCCGGCAATTTTGGTAGCATCGTTGCCGTTTGAGCGACTCCCCTCTTTTGATATTACCGGAGCGACGATTAAAATAAATGAGATTTTATTGGGAGTTTCTTTTTTGATAATTATCTGGGATTGGATGAGGAAAAGAGAGAAAATTAAAGTCAAAAAATATTATCTTTTATTGTTGGTTTATTTACTGGTTTGCTTGGTGTCACTTCGGGGGGCGATCGATATCGGCAGAGGAGTTCATTATCTAATTTTTTCCGCCTATGCATGTGTTGTCTTTTTGGTAGCATCTCAGTTGGTTTTAAGGGATAAAAAAGAATTAATGATAAAGACGTTGCTGGTTGTATCTGGTTTGATTACTTTATTTGGATTGTATCAATTCATCGGAGATGTTTTGGGTGTGTCAACAATTTTTACTGGTTTACGGTTGGAATATACAAAATTAGTATTTGGCTTTCCAAGAATTCAATCGACGTTTTTAGAGCCTCTCTATATGGGTAATTTTATGATAATACCACTGGCATTTTTAATGATTGCTGAATTGAAAGATTGGAAAATAATTTCTGCTTTATGGAGAAGAATTTTAACCATATTAATTGGTGCAGTGTTAGTTTTGTCGATTTCAAGAGGGGCATATCTTGGGGCGGCGTTTATGGTTTTGGCAGTTCTGCTCATGTACGCGAGATTAGATAACTGGAAAAGGGTTTTATTATTGGTTGGGGAGGGAGTAGTTATTACAGGGTTTGCATTTTTGATGATTGGGTTTGCTGGTTGGTATCAGAAAATAGAATCCAATCGATTGAACCCTGGACAAGTTAATAATACCCAAAATAGCAGGATGGCTATCAGCAGGTTTACCAACCATGCAGTTGATCAGAATGATTATTCGACAAATGATAGAAAAAGTACTTATGATCTGGCAATCGAGGCTTGGAAGAGCAAGCCGCTTTTTGGGGTAGGAATTGGTAATTTCGGACCATACGCGGCTGGAAAGGCAACCGTTTATGGAACGAATCAGATTGTAAATAATGAGCCGCTAGAAATATTGGCGGAAACAGGTTTGGTGGGGATGCTGGTAATATTGAGTTTTCTCGGGTTTGTAATTTATTGGGGTTTGAAGGCAAAGGTGGCAACGGATAAAAATGACAAAAATAATTATTATTTAGGTGCTCTTATCTCGGCTTTGGTAGGTATTATCGTACAGTATCAATTTTTTTCAACCTTGTATATAACGTATATCTGGTTTTTGTTAGGGTGGATAGCGGGATTAGCAGTCCGGAGTCAGGCGTTGGGAGTTGGGAGAACGAATGGAAAAAAATAATCTAGCAAAAATTGAAAGAATAAATAAGTGGGTGTTTTATGGTTTGGTTGGATTGCTTGGTTTTTTGCCTTTTAGCTCGTGGATTGTGAGTTTAACAGGTAAATCTTCGATTAGTTTACTAAGAGATTTGTTTGTCGGATTGATTTTTTTGATGGCATTGTACGGGGTCTATTTGAAGAAAAAGAAAATAGATAAGTCATTGTGGCTTTTTGTGGTTTTTATCTTATTTGGTTTGCTGTCGGTATTTTGGAGAGAAGATAGCTTGATGCAGTGGCTCCGAGGGTTTAGGTTTATTTTTATGCCGATCGTATTGTTTTTGTCGGTTAGTCTGATGGATTTGACTGAAAAGCAGAAGAGCTGGATATATAAAGTTTTGATAGTAGGGGGATCAGTTATTTCTGCTCTGGCAATTTTGGAGCTAGTCGGGGTTAGAATTCCTTTGACAACCAGTTTGTCTTCGACGGGGGCGTTGGTTAGTGAGCATATTTCCGGTTCACTAAAAATACCTCGTCTACAAGGGGTTTTGGCTGGACCAAATGCTCTCGGTTTGTATATGATGGCACTTGTAGGATGTTGTTTGGGGATTTTTCAAAAATTTGGCAAAACGAGCAAATGGCTTTTGGGAATATTTTTTGTTGTACTGGTTCTTACATTTTGTAGGAGTGCATTGATCGGGGCTATATTGATGTTATTTAGTGTTTTATTTGTTTATTTGAAAGATAGGTTTAATTTAAGGATAGCGGTTACTTCTTTGTGTTTGGGTTTATTTTTGCTGGCTGGATTGGGATTAGTGGTTTATAGTAATGCATCGACGAAAGATTTATTGACTCATTATGCTTCGTCTCAAGACAGGATTAAACAGTATGAGAGAATATGGGATACAAGAAATGAGATCGGGTTGGTTGGCCGCGGGATGGGGACAGCTGGGCCGGCTTCGCAGTATAGTCTGGATGGGACAACTAACCGTTGGACGGAAAATATTTATTTGGATACATTTGAACAACTGGGGTTAATTGGGATGGGGTTGCTTGTGGCGATGTTTGGATATTTTCTAGCAGCAAGTTATAAAAAATATGGGATGTTGGAATATAAGTCGGCCTTTTTATTGACATTGGCTATGGCAATTTCAGGTCTTTTTATTAATATCTATACAGGTCAGGTTGGGATATTTTTGATGTTTTTAATTAGTGGTTTGATGATCTCAAAGAATAATATGAAATAATTATTATTTTTGATGCAATGGAAGCTTCTTTCGATATTGTTTGATTCCCAAATTAGTTAAAATATTGATTATAAAAAGAATAAAACAGATATAGAGAATTGAGAGAATTATAGAGATGGCGAGTGAATAACCATGTTTTGTCAGAATGAGATAGGGCAAGCGGATAACTCTTTCTAGGATAAGATAAAATATTAGGAAATTAATAGCAAGATGCAAAAATTCTTGTTTTTTGATTTCTTTGGCAGAGTAAAAAATAGTTAATATAAGAATGGGGATGAAAAACCACAGATGCAGAAGGAAATCGGTAAATTGGGCAAGGCAAATATATAATAATAGGAAAATGGTAGTTTTTTTAGAATCGTATTTGATCATTTTTTAACCTCGATTGTGACACCGTCTTGAGAGAAGATGGGTTTGTAAAATTGGGTTATCTCTTCAGGAATGGTGTGGCCAATTGGATAATAGATATATTTGGCTGTTAATAAGTTTGGATCGGGTTCTTTTGTTAATAAAACACTGTCGAAATAGATATTTTGATAATCAAAAGCTGCTCTATTGGCTAACGCTGTTATCCAGATAGAATGACGGATATCGGTGGCGATGGTGTCGGTCGGCAGCGTGTTTTTGTCGATCCATTCTATTGCGGCTTGGTCAGCGGGAAGCATGATTGCTTTGGCGCTGACATCATGAGCTTGTATTTTGATACCGGAGCGATTGATGTGGAAATTTGGAGCAGCAAGTATTAGGGAAAATATGATAGTTAATAATAAGGCGGGAGTAGATTTATATTTGAGGTTTGTGATGAGATAGTTCAAACCGATGGCGGCGAAAATGATCATTCCCATTTCCAGATAAGGATAGAAACGGAAAACAATAAATTGCATTCCAAAGAGATGATTGAAAGAAAAAAACATTCCAACAAGTAATAATAAGTAGGATATTTTTATAACGGGTTTCTTCCAATCCTTAAATGAAACGATAATACCGATCAAAGAAACTAATGGGATAAGGAATCGGTAAGGAGCTTCGCCGGTGATAACATTTATGAAACTGCGTTCTCCCCAGCCGCGGACTTCAGGGTTGGAAAAATTTACAAAACGATCGATGAGTTCCGGTTTTAAAAAATGGAACAGTAGAAATAAAGCTAAATAAGCACCTGCAATGGTGAATAAAAATTTTCGTTCAAGGGGGTTTTTAATTGAGATGATAAAATAAAGTAAAAATATGAGAGTATAGACAACGGTGGAAAAAGGATGAGAAAAAGGCAATAGGATACTGCCAATAAGAGTAATTATGATATTTTGTCTTGACAATCCAATCAGAGTAATCAGTAAAATGACCCAACCGAAGGTTTCTGCGAGCAATCCCATTCTCAATCCATCGATAGTCCACCTAGCAGTTGAAAAAAGGATGGCGGCGGTAATTGGGATGAGGATGTTTTTTTTAATTCCATATGTGTAAATGCTTATAGCTATAACCGAAAACAGTAGGAAGGTTGGGATTAGTAAGGTAAAGAGTTTTGGGTATTCAATTGATGTGAGGTTATGAAGATATTTAAATATAATAAGTGGTAGCGGATAAATAATTTGTTGCCAAATTTGGGAGTAAGATAAGGTTTTAGCGTATATGATATGAATGGCAGGATCATCGCCGATAGGAAAATTTGTTAGTAAGGCATATTGATAAACAAGAAAAAGAAGTCCAACAAGGAAACAGGCGAGAATCAAGTAATAAATTATTTTATTTTCGAGAAGATATTTGATTTTATCCATAATATTTGTTTAAATTGTATCAGATAAAGTTAAGTTAGAAAAGATTGATTAATAGTTGATAAAGTAATATAGCTTGATTGAGGGTTGTTATGAAATTAGCGATTGTTATACCGGCCCATAATGAGGAAAAAGTGATTGGGGCGGTTTTGAAGTCTTTGCCGAAGAAAATAAAGGGAATAGATGAGATTGTTAGTATTGTGGTGGATGACGGTAGTGAAGACAGGACTTACGAGGTTGCGAAACAGTATGCTGATAGAGCGATCAAGTTAGTCTTAAATATGGGTGTAGGAGCGGCGACGATTACCGGCTTGGAGGTGGCAAAGAAGGAGAAAGCGGATATTATTGTAACTATGGATGCAGATGGTCAGCACAGGGTTAAGGATATTCAGCATTTAATAAAACCGATATTAAGTGATAGCAAAGATGTAGTGATAGGCTCTCGAATGAAAAATCATAATGGCATGCCTTTTGTAAAGGTTTTTGGGAACTGGACGATGAATGTTATCACTTTCATTGTTTTTAGAAAATGGACTTCAGATTCTCAATCGGGAATGAAAGCGTTTTCCAAAAGCGCGTTGAAAAAAATGAAGCTACATTCGGTTGGATATGAGATATGTTCGGAGATTGTAGGGGAAATTAGGCGCAATAAATTAGCTTTTACAGAAGTGCCGATTGAAGTAGTTTATACTGATTATTCGAGGGCTAAAGGACAAGATATTTTAAATGCAGTGAATATATTAACAAAGTCTATTGCGATTAGAATTGGGAGGCAGAAATGATTTTTCTAGCCAAAATAATTTCTATCATATTATTTATATTAGTTGCATCCAAGACTTACTTGGATTATAAAAAGAAAAAAGAAACCTTAGGAATGTTTCTATTCTGGGTTATAGCATGGGCAATAATTGCAGTATTTGCGCTTAAGCCAGTTTTGTTTATAGAATTGAATAGCCAATTTGGTAACCAAAATACAGGTATAGGTACATATCTGGGGATCGCGTTTGTTTTCTTATTTTTTATTACTTATAGAGTGTATGTTAAGTCCCATAGATTAGAGCGTCAGTTGAGGGATTTGGTAATGAAATTAGGATTGAGGGATGTTGAAGAGTAGAGTTGGGATAATAATAGTTGGGTATAATAGCAGAAAGTACCTTCCTGATTGTTTGGGAAGTGTTTTTGATTCAAGCTGTCAGGATTTCAAGGTTTATTTTGTAGATAATAAATCGAGTGATGACTCACTGGAATATATTGAAAAAAAATGGACGGGTGTTGAGACTATTAAACTCGAGCAGAATTATGGTTTTGCTAATGCGAATAATATTGGCGCTGAAAAAGCGATGCATGACGGATGTGAGTATATCTTTTTGTTGAATCCAGACACTATCGTCAATGAGAATTGCCTAGATTTACTTATTAAATCTGCAAAAAGAAACTTAATCTTACAACCTTTAATCTTATTACACGAGAACGGGAAGAAAACAGATTTAATTAACACATCTGGGAATGTCTTGCATTATTTAGGCATGAGTTATGTCGGTAATTACCGGAAAAATTATAAAGAAATAGGTTTGCCTGAGGATATTGCCTTAGCAAGCGGTGCGGCGATGTTTATTCCGGCAAAAATAGTTAGACAATTAGGTTTATTTGACAAAAGTTTTTTTATGTACCATGAGGATGTCGATTTTAGTTGGAGGGCGAGGATAGCTGGTTTCAAAATTAACTTGCAACCAGATGCTCAGGTCTGGCATAAATACTCTTTCTCAAGAAATAAAAATAAATTATTTTATGCAGAAAGAAACAGAATTATTTTTATGTTGAAGAATTTCTCTACTGGGTATTTATTAGTAATCTTACCTATAGCTGTACTGAATGAATTATTAGTGGTTATTTATTCAATTGTTTCAGGTTGGTTTTTGATTAAAATGAAATCATATATTGATGTGATTCACTGGTTTAATAAAATTATTGAATGGCGTAAAATAATTGAGGAAAGAAAAGTTAGCGAAAGAGAATTAAAGCAATATTTGAGTTCTGTGATATCATTTTCAGAGCTATCAGCTTCGGGATTCAGAATTTATTCTTTATTTTTAACGGCATATTGGAAGTTAATTGTGTGGGTCGTTTAGATGGTTAAAAATAATAAAATTTTTATTGCGCTAATTTTTCTTTATTTTTTAAGCTTGGCTATTTTTAAGTTTTTTCATTTTGGATTTTTTTTGAATATCGTTGGCTTGTTTTTTATTTTCATAATTCCAGGACTGCTTGTTTCATCTTTTTTAAATATCGATAAATATTTTGTAAAACCATTCAATTTGATAGCAGTGCTACCAGTTTCCATCGCAATATTAACAATTGTGGAGGTAGTAATTTCGATCATCTCGAAAGTTTACACCCCAGCTAATCAGATTTTTGCACTTGTCTTAATAACTGTTATACTTTTTCTTATAATTAAGTTTCAAAAAGTTGATAATATTCATGTTCCAAAAAGAATTGGTACAAGAAAAGAAAACTTAATATTTTACCTGATTTTAGCATTCCCGTTTTTAATTAATCTTGTTTCATGGTTAATTTACCCCTTTTTCCCGGGCGATGATACATATACTCTTGCTGGAACTATTGAACAATCGATTAAAATGGGCACAATTATTCAGCCAGTGCTGGAGAGACGACCAATCTTTACACCGTTCATATTGCTTGTTCATTATGCAAGCGGTATATCAGTTTTTTCAATATTACAATATGTATTACCTACGGTTGTCATGTCATCATTTTTACTACCGGCTGCCTTGCTTACTAAATATATTCTGAAGGGCAAGTCGACTTATCTAATATTTTCATTATTATTTCTCTCGGCACCCTATTTGGTGTTTCAAATTCAATACAGTATTCCGCAGAGTTTCATTTTATTATTTTCAATTTCTATGCTTATTTTTTCAATCATTGGTCTTAAAAATCATGATCTCAAAATGATTTTGTCATCGGTTGTTTTAGGTATTGTTAGTATTCTTTATCATGAATTAGGTTTTGTAATCTTATTTACGAGTTTAATAGGCCTTCTTTTGTATGAGATTGAAATTTTTAATAAAAATAGATTAACTTTTTTTAAGAAACTAATTATTATTTTTCTTGTCGTTTCCCCATATTTAATTATTCTAAATATTCTTTCTAAGTTGAAAATGGTACTATCGGTCTTTCCTTCTTTTACGGATATATTAAATTCAGGTTTGCATTGGCGCTGGTGGTATGTGAATCATTATCTGAACCCAGATGGGATAGTTTTTAATTATCCTGGAACAAAAGGTCTATTTTGGTATGCGTATTTAGGGGCTTTAGCCTTTTTATTTACAGTATTTTTATTTGGAATAATATTTCTTGCTTCTAAAAAATTAGGTATTAAAAGAAAGAATGTAATTGGAGGATGGGTACCATATCTTCCGTTAATGTTTTTTACACTACTTTTTTATTTCATTGCAGAAATATATCCAAGAATTTCAACATTTGCTTTTTTACCAGAGAGAGCATGGATCTTCTTAGGTCTTGGGATTGATATAATTTTTGTACTCTTAATTGGTAGGTTTTTAGAACTTTTTGAGTATCGTTTGCCATGGGTAAGAAAAGCCCTAATTGTTCTCATGCTGTTTGTTATTCTTTTTGGTACTTCTGCAATTATTTATTTATCCGCTAATCGTGGGATATTGTTTTCTAGGAAAGAGGTTTCGGCAATTAATTTTATCAAACAAAACACTCCGAAAGATTCAGTGCTAGTTTCAACTCAAATGCATAGCACAGGGATAGCTACCTATAGTGAACGAAATTTTGTAAATATACCCATAATTGATATGAATTCGAAATTTAACGTCTTTAGCTTAAAGGCAATTGAGAAATATGATAGCATGATAAGAGATGATGGAGTGCCGAATAGGATTGTAATTCTGACTTATGATAAATCTGGTCAAGTGATTTCCAGGAAAGAGACAAAGATAGAGGAAAAGAGCATTACAAATATGAATAGTTCGGTTTATCTGATATATTCACTTGAAAGATTTAAAAAACTTCAATTTATTGGTAGCCCAAAATATCTCGATCGGAACGATTATAAGAACAGATATAAATATTTTGCTGCTGATTACTTATCACATTCAATATACCATGATAACAGTGTTGTTATATTCAAATTACGTTAAGTATTTATTAGGAGGCAAATGGTCAAAGTGGAAATTCAGCGAATGCTAGTACAAATAGCCAGTTATTTTCCAGAAGGAAAAATAAAATTATTTTTCCGTGCCCAAAAAAATAAAGTGAGATGTTTTTTTATAATTCGAAATATGAAAATGATTTCAGGGTAAATTTTATTGATAATTATTTTATATTTAAATTAAAATCTGGCGACAACGTTGTGGATGCAGGTGCTTATATTGGAGCTTTTGCAGTTTATACTGCAAAAGTGGTTGGGCCAAATGGCAAAGTAATAGCATTTAAGCCAGATCCTTTGAGCTATATAAAATTGTTAGCTAATATTAAATTAAATAAACTTAAAAATATTATTGTTATTAAAAAGGGGCTATGGGATAAGTCTACTGAATTAACTTTTTATAATGGCCAAGGTGCTGGCTCGTCTTGTATTTATGGTGATAATAATACTAATCCTATAATTATTAAAACCGTTAAACTTGATGAAGAGATTAAGCGTATTGGGGTTGAGAAAATTGATTTTGTAAAAATGGATATCGAGGGAGCAGAAATTGAAGTTATTGATTCATTGAAAAATTGGTTAGATAAAAATGCAGTCAATTTCGCAATTGCTTCATACCACATGAGAAACAATGTCCGAACTTCAAAGAGATTAGAAGTGATATTAAAAGAATGTGGTTATCGGGCGAAAACCTCTTTTCCTGAACATCTTACTACCTATGCTTCTAAAGAATAATATCTCCGATGTTATTTCGCCTTACTTAGTAGTTGATTTATTCTCGTCTTTGAGGCTGGATTTATAAGGTCGAAAGCGCGTGATTCGGATACTCGGGAGAAGCTTGATAATGAAGCATATACTATTGCTGCAATATTCCAAAATATAGATACTGGGGTATAAAGTTTATTGGCTTTGAGTATCTGATTTCTAACTACAAAGCGTTTCCGAGGAGATGAGGCTGACTGATTTACGCCCTGACCTTTAGTAATGCGATATAGTAAATATGCTTCTTTCTCCTTGGGAATTTTTTGGCCGAAACATCTCTTTAATCCAAGTCTAATGAATAAATCCCAGTCTTCCATTGAGAATAAATTGGTTCTAAACCCGGCCACATTTACAAGAGGTTGTTTTTTGAATAAGGAAGTGACAGGAATGTAGTTATATTTTTTAAGACGATCCAGAGAGTATTCTGGGGTTATTCTTAGGCCTGTTTGTGAACCGAAAGTGATGATGTCGCTATAGACAAAGCTGATTCCCTGCTTTGAAATGATTGTATCTAAGGCCGAGGAAAGAAAATTAGGTGTAATCAGATCATCATTATCTAAGAAGACAACGTATTGCCCGTGGCAAATCTTTAGGCCAAGATTACGTGCTGAGCCTGGGCCGATAGTATGAGGATGTTTATGTTCGTTTTCTTTAATAATAACCATGGGGTATTTTTTGCGAATAACTTGATAAGCATGTATTGTTTCTGGATCGGTTGAATTATCATCTATTATAATTACTTCTAGCTGACCTTGAAAGTCGCTAGCATAAACACTCTCTATTGTTCCTAGGATTAAATCTCCCTTATTAAATGAAGGGATGATAATTGAGACATAGTATTGTTTCATGTTACTCATTTTATCATGCTACAAATATAATTATAATAAATAAATAGATTCATCCTTATTTTATTCAAGAAAATCGATGTAAAGTATTTTTCCGTTTTGATACTATTCAATATTCGGATTGTTTCTTTATATATATCGATTTTATTTTTTGAACTAATATTATCGCCATTAAGTGAGAATAATGATAATGATGAGCGAATTATGAAAGGATTTTGCATAAGAACAAATTTTATCCAAAGATCATAATCAGCTGCGTATTTATAGTTTTCGTCAAAGCAGTTGGCTTTTTCAAAAAAGTTCTTACGAAACGCTACACTTGGACTTATCAAAGGGTTTCCGTTAATAATAATACCGGGGGTGATTTCTTGCGGCAATTGGTGGTAAATTGTTCTATTATTTTCATTTTCAAATACAAATTTGCCTTCTCCGACCAGCCAGTTAATGCTTGGGTTTTCTTTAAAGGTATCCGCAATAATTTTTAATGCGTCTTTGTCGTATCTGTCATCTGATCCAATCCAGCAGATTATCTCACCTTTGGCCTCTTTAATGCCCCTGTTCAATGCTTCATACATGCTTTTGTCTTTTTGTGCGGAGAAGACAACTCTATCATCTTTTAATTCTGAAATAATTTTGCTTGCCCGATCGGTAGAGTTATTATCCATGATAAGGACTTCAATATTGTCGTAGCTATTTTTTAAAATAGATTGTACTCCTCTTTCGATGAATAATTCAGAGTTCCAGGATGGAATTAGGATAGTAATAAAAGGTTTTTGTGGCATAACTAATCTCCTGATTTATTTTCTATAATGTATCTGGTAACAAAAATATCATAGATGGAAGCAATGGCTAAAACTTCTAAAACACTTGATATGCTTATTAACTTTAACACAAACAAAGCTGAATATACCACCAATATTATTATTAATTTTAAATAAGCAAATTTTGTGTATAAAACAAATAATTTTTCTGAAGTCATAGCTATGGTTACATAAAAAACAGCAGCTAACTGTAAAAAGGCCACAGACGAAGAAAGAAATACATAAATTAAATTTAAATGGTAATTCACTCCAAATAGAAATATAATAGCAATTGATAATAATGACATTATAATTAAAAAAGGGAACCCTATCCATATTAATAAATTGTCTACCTTTCGCATCAACCCAATTTTGTCTGGTGATTTGCTTATAGTTGGGAAAAATACATTTGTAATTGCAGCAGATATTTGAGACGCAATTATTGTGGTTGAAATAAGATAAGCACTATAAATACCTAAAACTTTTGGTCCTAATGCAATATTGATTGCAAATCTATCAATTGTAACCGTCACTATAGTGGCTAACGAAGTGGCCAATACAGTCATCGCATATGGTTTAGCAGATTGAAAATGCTTACCGCTCCATCTTCGAAATCTTGCTTTAATCTGATAAAAATAAATTAATAAAAGAACTATGGCTGCAATAAAAACAGCACACACATAAAAGACATAGCTTTTGTGTTCTAAAACAATAATTAAAACAAAAAATGATATGGTCGCGACCAATGCTTCGATGGATTTCACGAATGCTTGAATTTTAAATTTATGCAAAGCTCGGATAATAGAATCAAAAAAGGTTTTAAAAGTAAATATAATAGCATAAAGAGCACCAATTATTACGAGCAGCTTGTCGGTATTCAGTTTAATCGCTAAGAATCTCGACAGAGTAACCACCAATAATAATATTACGATCGATGAAATCGATATTATTATCAGAGCGTTCGATAGAAAAAAATTTTTGTCTTCCTCTTTTTTAGTAGAAGAGACAAATTTTATCACTGTTGTATCGAATCCAAGTGTAATAAAAACTGCCAAAACACCTGAGATCGTAGCGACCAAATTATACTTACCGTATTCGGTAGGACCCAGCAATCTTCCTGCTAGTATATTAATTATAAAAAAAAGAAAAGCACTTATTGCAGTACCGAATAATGACCACGAAAGTGACCTCAAAAAAGTACTCATGTCAGCTGTCATCTTATGACCGAATACCTTATAATGTATTTCTTTAATAATCTTGATTAAAATAATATTATTCCCATCGTTAGAATTTTAATTATAAAGTTTATGTTTATCTCCTCAACATATTTTGATTAAAAACAATTTTTATAACAGCATGGATTATTTATTTTTTGTTGATTTGAACAAGGGCTATATCGCCAGCTGGTCGACCATTTACCTTCTCTCTTTTAAACTGTCTCTGGATTTCCCAAACAACGGTAATCGGATGCACAATAGCTTGTAAAAAAGTCTTCCGCACAGACATAGGCTCAGATGCACTATTCCAACTCAAATTGAGGCTTATTAGCGTACGGACTATTAGAGAAGATGAAGGCGAAGTCACAATATTCGCTTTTAGGCCGAGTTGGGAAGCTAGTTCGTGATAGGCCCTTTGGTTCCAACGTGTCATATGGTGTGGGGGATAATTTAAGGGATCGTACCATTTGGTTTCAAAACTCAATGGCGAATAAGGTGTACTTAGAATAATTGTACCTTTGGGCTTTAAGATGCGAGTCATAATACTAACCCATTCTTTTGGCCGTTCAATGTGCTCCAAAGTATGAAAGGCTATTACATAATCAAACCGTTGGTTTTTGTGTTTTGGTTTAGATAAAAAAGATTCTAGTGTTTCGAGATAAACCATTAATCCTTTTTTATGACATTCTTCCACTGCTGAAGGAGTCGAATCAATGCCAATAACATCAGTATTTCTTAAGCCGTTAATCATGTTTAGAAAAATACCTGATCCACAACCAACTTCAAGAACTCTAATTTTTCTTTTCTTTGATTGTTTTACAAGATTGGCTACAATAGTTGGCCATTCCCATCGATTAGAATGAAAATAATTTGGGTGACTTGTTACCCATTCATAAAAGTCATTATTGCCCGTTATTGGAGGCAAGGAAAATTCAAGCGTACAGTAATTGCATCTATATATTGAATAGTCATGAATATTTAAATTTTTAGTCATCTTGTTATCGAAATACTCATTATAATAATATTGAAGTCCTTTTAAGATAAATTTTTGATCAAGTGTTCTGACTTTCTTTGTATTATTTTTGCATACAGGGCAGATTACTGTAGTAGATTTTTTATCTGATGTTGTGGCTGTTTTTATCATACGGAGGTCTCCTTAATACTAAATAATTTAGATTAAACTTAATACATACTCTTATAATTTTTTATATACCTCTATTATTGCGTTGGCGACATTATGCCAATTATAGTTATCCGGCAGTTGGTAGCTGTATTTTTCTGAATGCTTAAGAACCTCTTTAATTGCTTCAGAGATACTATCGACACTACTAGGATCACATTTCAATGAATGTTCAAATCCGTCTTGATACGCATAGGGCCTATCTGCCATAATGGCCGGCTTCGCGGATGCCATCGCCTCTAGGACAGAGCAACTCTGTCCCTCAGCAAAACTTGGCAAACAAAACACCGCCGATGCTTTGTAGGCGCTTGGCAGCAAAGGGTCTTTGTTTGACAGCCCTTGAATCCATAATAAATTCAGAGAACTGTTAATCACTTTCTCGAACTCTTGGGCGTAGGCCAGTTCTGTCGCGACTGTCTTGCCGATAAATACCCCCTTAGCGTTCAGCTTGTTTAGTGCCAGTGCAAGCCTCAGCGGGTTTTTTCTGGGATTGATATTTCCAGTAAAAAGAACGTAGTCCCGGATCTGATATTTCTTAATGAACGGCTCAGCTGAGACATTAAAGTAAAAATCATCAATGCCGTTGGCGATGATAGTTATTTTCCTAGGATCAATATTATACCGTTCAATGATAAAATCTCTTTCTATCTCATTTAAACTGATAATGTGACTTGCAAGCTCAAGCATAACTCGTACTCTAGTATGGTCAATCTTTTGGCCTGCCAGCTCAAGCATGCTGGATAAAGTTTTAATTCCAAAAGATAGAGGGCGAGAAATTTGAGCACCGCCAAACACAGTGCTGATAACAATTTTTTTAGTCTTGGAGGCAGATACGCATATCTCATACATACTGGGGGGGTTGCCAAAAATGTGCAAAATATCAATTTTCTGTTCAGGCACATAGTAATCTACCAAAGATACATCCAGTCCTGTTTGTTGTAGTGCACCAAAAGTTCTAACGCATTGCATTTCAAGCCCACCATAAATTATAGGTGCCGGAAATTCGGATAGTAATCCTATTTTTACTTTTTTTAATATGTTATTGTGTGGCTCAGGCATTAAATCTCTTTCAAAGGGTTTTACTTCAATTTTATTTATCTTTCCAGTGTTCAACGAACCAGGTGTAAGAAAATTGGATCCCGTCTTTTAGATCTGTTTTCGCTTTCCAACCAGTTGAGTTAAGTTTTGATACATCCAAAAGTTTTCTGGGCGTGCCGTCCGGTTTTGATGTGTCGAATTCCAACTGACCCTTAAAACCGACAATTTCCTTAATTGTTTGGGCTAATTCTTTAATGGTAAGGTCTTGGCCGACCCCAATATTGATTATGCTAGGATCATCATAATTATTCATAAGATAAACGCAAGCATCGGCAAGGTCTTCGACAAAGAGGAATTCTCTTTTTGGTGTGCCTGTGCCCCAGATTTCTACCGTTGGCGAATTGCTTTCTTTTGCCTCATGCATTTTTCTGATTAAAGCTGGGAGAACGTGGGAGTTTTTTAAGTCAAAATTATCATCAGGACCGTAAAGATTTGTTGGCATTACAGATATAAAATTGGTACCATACTGCTTATTGAATGCTTGGCACATCACAATGCCCGCTATTTTGGCTACAGCATAGGGTTTGTTGGTTTCTTCTAATGGGCCTGTCATCAAATATTCTTCCTTAATTGGTTGGGGGCAATCTCTTGGGTAAATACAGCTGCTTCCGAGGAAAAGTAGCTTCGTGACTTTCGCTAGTTGCGCACTTTTAATAACATTAATCTCAATTGATAAATTGTTGTAGATAAAGTCTCCACCGAAATCTTTGTTGGCTAAGATCCCGCCGACTTTTGCAGCGGCCAGAAAAGTATATTCCGGTTTTTCTGTTTCGAAGAACTTTTTGGTCGCCTCAAAGTCCATTAAGTTTAGCTCGGAAAATGTTTTTAATATTAAATTTGTATAACCTTGCTGCTGAAGCTTTTTGGTGATATTCGAACCTACTAGACCCTGATGTCCGGCGACAAAAATTTTTGAGTTTTTTTTCATGCAACTGCCTCCCGAGTTTTAGTTAAATGGTTTTTTCTTTCATTTTTTAGATCGGCTTCCGCCATTATTTTGGATAGTTCTTTAAATGTGACTTTGGGTTGCCATTTAAGATGTTTTTTGGCTTTACTATAATCACCAATTAATAGATCTACTTCTGATGGCCTAAAATATTTGGGATCGATTTTGATAATTGTTTTGCCAGTTGTTTTATCAATGCCGATTTCATTTATTCCTTTGCCTTGCCATTCTAGTTCAAAATTTAGATATTTGGAACTTTCTTCTACAAACTCTCTGACGCTATGAGTTTCATTAGTCGCGACAACATAATCGTCCGGTTGATCTTGCTGAAGCATTAGCCACATGGCTTCTACGTAGTCTTTGGCATAACCCCAGTCGCGCTTAGCATCAAGGTTACCTAAATATAACTTCTCATCAATACCCAATTTAATGCGGGCTAGTCCTCGAGTTATTTTTCGAGTCACAAAGGTTTCACCGCGGCGGGGAGATTCATGATTGAATAGTATTCCGTTGCAGGCGAAAAGATTGTAGCTTTCACGATAGTTGACGGTAATCCAATAGGCAAACACCTTCGCACACCCATAAGGGGAACGAGGGTAGAATGGAGTGGTCTCTCTCTGTGGAGTCTCTTGGACTTTGCCAAACATTTCACTAGAGGAGGCTTGATAAAATTTAGTATTGATGTCCGCTTCCCGAATGGCATCAAGGATACGCAGGGTGCCAATGCCTGAAACGTCGGCAGTGTATTCCGGAATGTCAAAACTTACGCGAACGTGGCTCTGGGAACCAAGATGGTAGATTTCTGCTGGTTTTATTTTTGCAAGTAATCGGCTGATATTGCTGGCATCTGACAGGTCGCCATAGTGAAGGAAAAGTTTTACGCCATTGATGTGAGGGTCAGCATAGAGATGGTCGATTCTTGAGGTGTTAAAAGTTGATGAGCGTCGTATTATACCGTGGACTTCATATCCTTTTTCCAGCAGTAGTTCCGCTAAGTAAGAGCCGTCTTGACCGGTAATACCTGTGATTAATGCTTTTTTCATACATCTCCAAATTTTTTATTATACATATCTTTAAATTGTGACAAATCAGACTGATAAATTTTTAACCTTGCTCGGTTTTGTCAATTTCTTTTTTAATTTCTTCATCAATACGGGTTGGTAGGGCGGTTGGCCTAATTTCCTCATGTAAACGATCTGCTATCAGTTGAGCAATTCTTGACTCCACTAATTTTCCGATTCTGTGTTGTGCTTGAAAAGTTGTTTCATTTTCCATAAATCTTCCAACCCCGTCTTGATTTAGTACTTGATAGCGAGGATTGGTTTCATTTTTCTCTATCCTTCGATCTAAATCGTTTTTTTCATCATAAGCTGGCTTACACCACTCACTATCGATTGTATAATCATCAACATAATGCATTATTAAAAAAGCAATTTCATGTTCAGTCAGATCTTGTCTGTTTAATATTTCTTCCACTTTAGACAATGAGCCATGACCTACTGAATGAGCAAGTTCAATTATTTCCTCGCTAAATCCATTTTCTCTCATAATTCTTCTTGATTCTTCTTCGGATAGTTCTGTACTCTCCCAGGTCAAACCGCTCTGTCCCATAAATGATTTCTCACCTTTTTTAAAAAAATCATGTAGACCTGCGGCTATTGTAAGTTTTTTGGTTTCGTCTTCGCTTAGCCCCAGATCTCTAGATAGTATTTTTGTTCGAGCAACTTCTACTAGGCAATGCTCCGAGACGTTGCCCCAATCTCTTTGGTTTTTTTCATTTCTGTCCCAAAGCCCCTCTTTTTTATGGAGCCTTAATGACCCCATGACCTCAACCGCAAGTCGCGAGAAAAACCGTGTCTTATCTTTGGTATTATTGTCTTTTTTTTCAGGATCTTCTTGTAACTGTATATCTGAAAAATGTTCTTGCTCTTCGTTATTCATTTCTACCTTCCAATTATTAACAATATATAATAAATTATTCAATTTGACCAGTGATTTCCGCTGTGAGTATTTTCATACTTATTTTTATATTATCCCTGAGTATTTTAACTTCTGGATAATAGTAGAGGATATAATTATTTTCAAATGGTTGCGTTTTACTGACTATAAAAAATTCTTATTTTTCTGTTTTAGGTATTAGGCGCCCTGTTTCTTGCGACCAATCGTCTGCAGAGAACTGATGTAGGTCGTCATCTTTGAACGTTTTGGCTTCCGTTAATTGCATCATGGTGAATGGCCCGTTGCAAGTGAAAGTATGGTGTTGATAAGGGCCATTAGTAATCTCATCGCCACTTTTTACGCGATAACTTATTAAACCTTTGGATTGGTCAAGCTGATATTGCTCGGCTTTGATTGTTGTTTCGGTTGGCACGTCAATAAATAAAAAGATTTCCTGGCCAGTGCCTTCTGATTTGAGTGGAGTGTGATAGTGTCCGCCTAATTGCATCTCTTGGTTGGAAGGCTCGATGATGAACATTTGCTTTAATCCGTTAGGATATTTTTCAAATAGTTTTTTTATTTTGGAGTAAGAAAATCCTATTCCTGCAAAATCCCCACTTTCTAGTAAAAATTTTTCTGGATCAGTTATGATGTAGATCTTACGGCGATTATCCTGGTGATCTAGCTTTAATCCTAATTTTGTCTCAATTTCAGGACTTAGCTCTTGAAAATTTGGTTTTGCTTCTTGGCGCTGGATTTCCATATAACTTCCTTATCTATTTGAAAAATACTCTTTGAGATAGTGACTATACATCGCGCCCATTGGGGATGGAATTTGTTGATGAGATGTGATTATCCGGAATTGGAAAAAATGTTCTTTATTAAGGTTAATTGGTTGCGCAGAGTCAACTCTAATAGAATAACCGGTTGATATGTCCTGTCTCTTGTATTCGGTAGAAAATTTGCCAACGTATTGGTTAATCAAATGTTTTTGCTTAGGGTCGATTTGTATACCTACCTCATTCTTAGCTATTCTGGCTAAGACATCATCTATCTCTTCTCCCTTAAACATCCTTAATCCAGGTAATGCCCATTGATTTTTATATGGCGCGTTTTTCCGTTTCACTAGCAGGATACCCTGATTTCCATACTCGATGATTAGATCGAAAGTCGGGATCACGCTCCATTCTAGAATTTGTTCGAAGATTTCCCGAGGGGCGAATTTGATTTCTTTTTTGCTCATATTGTCCTTTCACGTCCTCTAAATTATACGAAATGGTTTAAATATTACAAGATTATTAACTGATTTGTAAAATTACCGTAGGATTGGTAAAATTGTAATTGATGAGTTATATTAGAGGGAATTTTAGGAGAAACGATGGGAAAATATTGTATTTTAGTGACCGGTGGGGCAGGGTATATTGGGTCGCATACAGTTAAAGAATTACTGAAACAGGGCTATGAATTGGTGGTAGTTGATAGCTTGGAGAATGGATTCGAGAATGCTGTAGTCGGGGGTAAGTTAGTCAAATGCGACTTGCGGGACAAAGAACAGTTGAACCAAATATTTGCAGAAAATAAGATTGACGGCGTTGTGCATTTTGCGGCGTATGCTTCGGTGCCTGATTCGGTGGAAAATCCAGCCAAGTATTTTGATAATAATATTACTGGTGGCATGAATCTATTGGAAGCGATGCGGGGCAATGGGGTAAGGCGAATAGTTTTTTCATCTAGCGCTTCTGTCTACGGAGAGCCGCAGAGTGAGGTCACAAATGAAGATCATCCAAAAAGCCCGACGAATCCTTATGGGCTAACTAAATGGCAGTTTGAGCAGATTCTGGGGGCTTATGACAGGGCTTATGGCATTAAGTCGGTGTCGCTGCGTTATTTTTGTGCATCGGGGGCTGATCCCGATGGTAAGATCGGGGAAAATCATGATCCAGAAACGCATGTGATTCCTCTGGCAATATTGACTGCTTTAGGCAAGAGAGAGGCTTTTAAAATATTCGGCGATGATTATCCAACTCCAGATGGTACAGGTATTAGAGATTTTATCCATGTTAGCGATCTTGCCGGGATTCATGTAGCTGCCTTGAAATACTTAGACAATGGTTGCGGTACCGATTATTTTAACTGTGGTAATAAGAAGGGTTATAGTGTGAAAGAGATTATCGAATGGGTAAAAAAGATATCGGGTAAAGAATTCAAGGTAATTGTTGAAGGGAGACGGCCGGGTGACCCTGCCCGATTAATAGCTGATTCGAGCAAGATGTCAGATGTCTTGGGGTACAAGAATCAATATTCGGATTTGAAGACAATTATTGAGACTGCTTGGGAGTGGTATAAAAAGCATCCGAATGGATACAAGGAGAAGTAGTGAAGGCCATGATATTAGCGGCTGGGTTGGGAACCAGACTGCGTCCTCTAACTGATAAAATCCCTAAACCAATGCTACCAATTGGGAATAAGCCATTACTTGAGTATCAGTTGCGTTTATTGAAAAAATTTGGTGTGAAAGATTGTGCGATGAATTTATATTGCTTACCAGAGATGATTATGGAGTATTTTGGTGATGGCAAAAAGTTCGGTATGACAATAAAATACTCTAAGGAGGCTGAGCTTATGGGTACTGCTGGCGCGCTCAAAAAAATTTCAGAATTTTTTGATCAACCTTTTTTTGTTTTCTACGGTGATAATTTAACGAACATTAATCTAGATAATTTAGCCAAATTTCATCGGAAAAAAGGTGGGTTGGTAACTATAGCTTTATATTACGAAGAGCATCCTGAAAGTAAAGGAATTGTTGAGATGGATTCAGATGCTAGAATAGTATCATTTAAAGAAAAACCTAAGTCAGAAGAAATTACGACTAACTGGGCGAATGCTGGTATCTATCTTTGCGAATCGGAGGTCATTAAATATATCCCAGAAGGTAAATTTTTCGATTTTGGGCATGATTTATTCCCAAAATTACTGGAAGATAATCAATCTCTTTATGGTTACAAAATGACAGAGTTCTTGTTGGATATTGGAACGCTAGAGACTTATCGGTTGGCTCAGGGCAAGGTGGACGAATTAGGTTTTTCATGAACAAGGCAGTTTTCTTAGATCGTGATGGGGTGATTAATCATATTACTAAGGAGCATGATTATATTAAGTCATGGGGTGAATTTAGGTTTTATAAGAATGCGCTGGCGGGGTTGAGATTACTTGCCAGAAGTGAATTTTTAAGCGTGGTACTTACTAACCAGAGAGGCATTAGCAGGGGGTTAATGAGTGAAAATGATTTGTACAATATTCATGAAAATATCCAGAAAATTCTGGGAAATGACAGAATTAGAGCTTTTTATCATTGTCCGCATGGGTACGGGGATAATTGCGATTGCCGCAAACCGAAACCTGGCATGTTCTTACGTGCGGCACAAGATCTTCATATTGATTTAACTAATTCTTTTATGATTGACGATGCTCAAGAAGGGATCGAAGCCGGGGCAATTGCCGGTTGTCGAACGATTTTAGTCTTAACAGGTAGGGGTAAAAAACAGGTTCAATTCGTCGAAAATTGGATACATAGACCGGACTATATATTGCGGGATTTAGATAGAGCGATCCGATTTATACATTCTCAAAAAACCATCTAGTAAGAATGTGGCCGAGAATCAGATGAGTGTCTTCAGCAATATCATATTTGTCAATTTTAGCCGTCAGACAAATATCTGTTAATTTTGCAAGTTTGCCTCCATTGAAACCAGCCAAGCCAATCGTAATGCAGCTAATTTCGTTAGCCGTCTCAACGGCTTTAATGATGTTCGGTGAATTACCGCTGGCACTTAAGGCAATTACGATATCATCCTTTTTGGCAAGGTTTTTAATTTGTTCAGAAAAAATATTGTCGTAGATGGTGTCGTTAGCCCAGGCACTCATTAGAGCGACATTATCATTAAGGGAAATGATTTTGAAGCGTTTGGATTTTTTTTCGCCAGTGTGACCTAGAATACCTTTGGCAATATCGCAAGTTATGTGGGAGGAGGTGGAAGCGCTTCCTCCATTACCAATCATAAAGATCTGCCGGTTTTTCTGGTGGGCTTCAAGAAGTATGTCTTTGATTTTCTCAAGTGTTTTGAGTGGCAATCCTGATATAGTTTCTTGCAGTTCTCCCAAATATTTATTTGCAGTTGTTATCATGAGTTCTCCTTTATTAATCATGGATAAAAATTATTTTACTTCCTTGGTAATCAAATTTAAAGTCCAAAGGGCGCAAAGATTTTAGAGATCGCTTGATAGCATCATGTTTCTCTTTAGGGGCATAAAATAATAGAAATCCCCCTCCTCCTGCACCCAATAATTTGCCACCAGTAGCACCAGCTTTCATGGCTTTATTATACCAGTAATCAATTTTGTCGTTGGATATACCGCTCGCCATTTCTTTCTTAAGTAACCAGTTTTCGTGAAGAATTTGCCCGAAAACTTCAACATTATTTTTTTGAAGTTCGTTTTTTAGATCACGAGCCAATGCTACCATTTTTTTCATTATTTGAGTTTTTTTAGTTTCAGTTTCCATATTCTTTTTCTGGCTTGACAGGATACTAGATGCACTGCGTGTAATACCTGTAAAAAGTATTAAGAGATTACCTTCTAATTTCAGGATGGTTTCTTGTTTGCAGATGATTGGGTCAACAAAAACAGATTTATCAGGGTTGAATTGGATAAAATTTAAGCCACCATAGGCGGCTGCATATTGGTCTTGTTTGCCGATTGGTTCTTTTAAAATATCAATTTCTATTCGGCAAGCTTCTTGGGCTAATTGTTCAGGAGAAGCGTATTCTTGCTTATAAGTATGAAGAGCATGAAGCAAAGCGACGGTGAAAGAGCTTGACGAGCCGAGACCAGTACCTTTGGAGGGTATATCGGCTAGAGAAGATATTTCTAACCCTCCATCTAATTTTAGATAATTAAGGATAGCTTTAGCGCGATTGTGTTTGAGTTGAGTAACTTTTTTAACATCTTCCGATTTTGAATATTTAAGCTTAACTCCCGCGTCGAAGTTTTTATTAACAGTTACAAATATATATTTATCAATTGTGGTACTAACAACAGCACCCAGTTGATTTTTGTAGAATGAATGAAGATCGCTTCCGCCCCCGGCAAAACTAATTCGGATGGGTGTTTTTGCTATAATCATAATTTATTCCTACGTGCTAGTATCGGTAATTATCACTTTTATATGGGCCACCTACGGGGAGGCCGAGGTAGTCGGCTTGTTTATTGGTTAATTTTGTTAGCTTGACGCCGAGTTTGTCGAGATGATTACGAGCCGGCAAGCGATAAGCTGGTAAGATTGTAAGGATTAAGAATAGAATATTGTTCGAGAGATCGAAGAGAATCGAGAACTAAAAGGTTAAGTTCTCGGCCTGGCCTCGAACGATAATATTAATATGCAATAAGCTTGTAAGCTAATAAGTGGCTACCGCCTTTAGCGGGGTTCTGCAGGTGGGATAAGCTAATTAGCTGATAAATCCCATGTAATCTTTTATAAATATTGTTCTATATTGTCTTTGGTGATTCCGAGATTTTCAGCCCAGTTGAGTATTGCATGTCGTACGTTGGTTAGATCTCCTTTTGGGATTGTCGTTGTGGCGCCAGTTTTGATGTGTTTAATTTTTGTATGAGAGCCTTTCCCGCCATCAATAATAATACATCCATTTTTAATAAATGAGCGTATTAACTTTTTCGCAGTACAAGGTTTGAGCCCCATCCTATTCCTTAGGTAGTTCTGAGTGTTTCTTTGAGTTTTCCCTCAGGTTCATAATTTTTGCTTATTACTATATGCTTTGCGTATATAAAAGGTACTTCATAATATGTAGCAATGGCATCATTGATCATAGTGTCGATATTGTTCAGATTTTTTGCTTGAGTAAAAATTTTATCTTTAGAAGACTTACCATCAAAATCAATTTCAGCCCAATATTTATTACAGTTTTCATCTTGATGAATTTTAACATTTAATTTTTTAGGCATTTTTGTACGATAAAAGTGAACCATTTCAGGATCAAATTTTCTAAAATATTTCCCTTTTGTTTCATTGATCAATTTATTTAGTTTCATTTTTGCCTCAACTTAATTTTAATGTATTTCGAATATATAATCAATGGTATGTTTATCAATAAGTAAGACCTCTTAGGGACAGGTCCTTTTGCTTTGGATTTTTGGTTTTTTTCAAATTGACGGTGTAGGAAGTGAAGTGAAGCTTCGAGTCCGCTGAAAAACCCAGTGAAAGCCTTTAAAATCGTCATTCCGGTCGGAGTCTGTCCTGAACTTGATTCAGGAATGGGATCCCAGACCTGTCTTTCGAGCCAAGGCGGATCCGGAATCTATTAACCTCATATCTGGATTCCAAATATTGGGTGCCACCCGGTTTTGGAATGACGAAGGAGGTTTTTCAGCGATCTCGCTTCTTCACTTGACAGTTCAGAATGACAAGATATGACGGGTTAGAATGATGGGGGAGAAGATTCAGAATGATAAATGAGGCGAGGCTAATCAGCTGATAAATTCTATGTAATTATCCTGACTTATCACTTTAAAACTGGCATTGTTGTATGTTTTTAAAAACTCGTCGGGATTCTTGACTTTCTTTGTGCCCCACTTTATTTCGTAGCCAAAGAGTTTTCCGTCTCGTTCTTCAATTAAGTCTATTTCTTTTTGATCATATGTCCGCCAAAAAAAGCGATTGCCGTAGATATTGTCGTACGACAACTTCTTTAGCCGTTCAATCACGATGAAATTTTCCCAGAGTTGACCGACATCGTTTCTGTCCTCCAGATTATTGAATTGAGAGATGATTGCATTGCGAATTCCATTATCCCAGAAGTAATATTTGTATTTGTCTGTTACTTCTTTCCTCAAATTGCTACTATACCCACCTAGTCTTGTTATGACAAAGGTTTTTTCAAGAAGATCTAAATATCTTGCTACTGTTTTAACATCGGCATTAAGCTGGGTGCCGAGTTCATTTAGCGATACTTCTGATCCAACTTGAAAAGCGAGCAGCTTTAAGAGATTTATAATGAAAGTGGAATTTTTGATATTATCCAAAGCTAAAATATCTTTTAAGAGATATGAATTTACTATTTCGAGAAGTAGTTGAGTTTTTTCTTCTTTTGTTTTGGCTGTTATGATTGTTGGATATGAACCGAAAACTAGAAATTCCGGTAGTTTTTTCTTTAATTCAAATACGCCAAAATAATCTTTGAGTTCTTTTTGAGCTATGGGGTATAGGGTAAGCGTCTTCTTGCGTCCGGTCAATGGTTCTCCGACTTGATTAGCCAAATCAAAAGATGATGATCCTGTTGCGATGACAATAATGCCCTCTATCTGATCAACTATAATTTTTAGACCCTGACCGACCCCCCTAATCTTTTGAGCTTCATCAATGGCCAAAAGATCTATATTACTTGCATATTCAAGAATAGTAGAAAAGCGGCTGGATCCTACGATTTCTTGGACATCAATATCGTCTCCAGAGCTAAGTTTGTATTTGCCCTTATAGCTCTTTAGAAAGTTTTTGAGTATGGTAGTTTTCCCCACTCTCCTTGGACCATAAATCACCAGTACGGTATTTTTTTTTAAGTATTTTTCCAGATTATCATATACTCTTGGTATTTGAGTGTATTTTGTCATAGTAACTCCTTATATTAAGATTAATTTATGGAGTTCAATTCCATAAATTTATTATAATTTATGGAGTCATTTTTGTCAATAGGTGGCTATAGGATCGCTGAAAAACATTCTAGATTGTCATTGCGAGGCCGTTTTTAATGGCCGTGGCAATCAGTTCCTTGTTTAGAGATTGCTTCGCCTTGCTCGCAATGACTACTATGGGGTAAGTTTTTCAGTGGTCTTGGCTATAGGCCGCTAGTAAGGATTGAGGGGAATTCATTCCCAAGTAACAATTGTTAATAGTGGTAGGAGTCGGGTTTGTAGGGGCAAATATAAGCAATAAGCTCGTAAGCGGTAAGAATTAAGCTAATAACGATAGGAATCGGGTTTGAAAGGGCCGTCTTGGGGGATGCCTAGGTAGTCGGCTTGTTTTTTAGTAAGCTTAGTTAATTTGACGCCGAGCTTGTCGAGGTGGAGGCGGGCGACTTTTTCATCTAATTCTTTGGGAAGAGTGTAAACTTTTCCTTTTTCGTATTTTCTGCTCTCGGTGTAGAGGGCGATCTGGGCGAGCGTTTGATTGGTGAAGGAGGTGCTCATGACGAAGCTGGGATGGCCGTGGGCATTGCCTAAATTGACGAGACGGCCGCGGGAGAGTAAGGTAATTGATTTGTCGTTTGGCCAAATAAACCGATCAACTTGGGGTTTTATGTTTTCTTCCTTGATGTCTTTTTGATCTTCCAGCCATTTGACATCTATTTCGCTATCAAAATGTCCGATGTTGCAGACTATTGCGCCGTCTTTCATCTTTCCCAAATCCTTACCAGTTATAACATCACAGCAGCCCGTGGCGGTGACAAATATGTCCCCTATCTCGGCGGCTTGATCCATCGTGAGAACTTCAAAGCCTTCCATGGCTGCTTGCAGGGCAATTATCGGATCGATTTCTGTGATAATAACTCGGGCGCCGTAGCCGCGCATGCTCTGGGCACAGCCTTTGCCGACATCGCCATAACCGGCGATAACAACTACTTTTCCGGCAATCATGATATCGGTTGCGCGTTTGATGCCATCGGCGAGAGATTCGCGGCAGCCGTATTTATTGTCAAATTTTGATTTGGTGACCGAATCATTCACATTTATGGCGGCCATTTTCAAAGTTTTCGCTTCCATCATCTGATAAAGCCGGTGAACTCCGGTAGTTGTTTCTTCGGAGACGCCGATGATGTCCTTGAGAAGTTCAGGGTGTTTTTCGTGAACGAGCAGTGTTAAGTCTCCGCCGTCGTCGAGGATCATGTTGGGACCTTGGGAAGATTGCTTCTCTTCCCCCGGATCGAGTCCGGGGCTAAAGGCTTTTGCAATGACGGAAGAGGAGTTCCTCGCAATGACGGAGGGGTTGGTTGGGAATTTTAGGGTTTGCTCGATGCACCACCAATAATCTTCTTCTGTTTCACCTTTCCAGGCAAAAACAGGTATATCTTTTTTGGCAATGGCAGCAGCAGCATGGTCTTGAGTGGAGAAGATATTGCAACTGGACCAGCGAACTTCTGCGCCGAGCTCTAAGAGGGTTTCAATTAAAACAGCAGTCTGAATAGTCATATGCAGGCAACCGGCTATCCTAGCGCTCTTCAGGGGCTTTTGGGAGCCATATTCTTGGCGGAGAGCCATCAGTCCTGGCATCTCTTTTTCGGCTGATTCAATTTCTTTTCGACCCCACTCGTGTAACGAGAGGTCGGCGACTTTGTAGTCCTTTGACTTGGCGGGTAGTGACATGTTGTTCCTTTCAGAAGCTAGTAAGCAATAAGCTAGTAAGTAGTAAGAAGAGCTTCTCGACCGGGCTCGAAGAATATGGGGGGGATTGCCACGGCTGAGGCCTCGCAATGACTGGGAGTAAGCTGGTAAGAAATAAGACTATTTGATGCTTTCAAGATATTTTTCTACTTCTTCTTCTAAAAAAGCTTTAACTTCGTTACTAGCTATTGGGTTTAAGCTATTATTGATTGGCTCAATGGAGTAATCCTGAATGTCCTCGAAATAGACCAGCTGCGACAAAAACAGCTTGGGATTAAAAATGTCACCGTAGTTTTTCTGGGTCAATCCGATGATTTCCTTTAGAGTAAAAAATTTGTGGCGAAGTAAGGTAAAAATATCATAATAATCGCGCCAGACTCCACCCCTACCGATTGTATAAGCTTTTTGGGCTGCAAGGCCGGAGAGGGAGAATGTTTGGATGTTTTGATCTAGAAAAACGAGATTAAATATTTTAGAAAACGGATAAGACAAAAAGGTTATTTTGATTTCATTGTCAATAATCAGAGTTAATTCATCAACGCTATCAAATATTGGCGCAGTTGACGAAAAACCGAGTTGACTAATTTTCTCCAGTAGATTTTTATCAATTGGTTTTAGAGTAAAGAAATCGAAATCGAAAGATTGCCGATGTTTGATCTGTAGCGCCAACGCCGTACCGCCGCCGAGGACGAAATCTTTTAGGACCGGCTGGAGTTTTAACAGAACTTCTTGTTGCTGTTTACTCAAGATTTCGAGATGTATTTTTGAGATATTTTCGCTCATCTATGGGCTCCTTGTTTTTGAGAATATATTTGTTGATAAAGGCGAAAACCGGTCGGGAATAAATATTTTTTGGATATTTTAAATATACTTGCGTGATTTGTTCTAACCCAAGCATGTGTTCCATCTTCTTGATCTCATCAATTTTCCCAAATGACAGTACTTGATGGATTGTCTCGGGGTTGTCTAGTTTTGCGTTTCGATTATACCAAGTGTATTTTTGATAATTCATATCTTAATTATATCATATTATGGGGTTTTTGGTAGTACATTTTGAGATTTTATTTAAAATTGTCTGATTTTGGTGAGAAAGTCATATCGCTCCTCGATATCTTTAATTGTTAATTTAATAGTTTTCTTGGTGCCAAAATCTTCAGCGCAAAACGAAGCGACGGCTGTACCATAAATAATGGCTTTTCTGATGTTTTTTTCGCTAATTTGGTCGGTTTTGGCAAGATAACCGATTAGCCCGCCAGCAAATGAGTCGCCGCAACCGGTCGGATCTTTTAATTCTTCCAGGGGATAGCTGGGAGCAGAGAAGAAATCATTATTAGAGAATAACAAGGCACCATGTTCCCCTTTTTTGATGACTATAAATTTTGGTCCTAGATTGAGCAACATTTTTCCGGCTTTTATCAGGTTGGGTGTTTGGCAGAATTGTCTTGCTTCCCCCTCGTTGATCACCAAAAAGTTGACTTTATTGATTATTTGTTCGAGTTTGTCGCGCTTCGAAGTTATCCAAAAATTCATTGTATCAAGCAAGGTGAAGGGATGGTCTTTCATTTGGCTTAATACTTTGAGTTGCAGGTCGGGGTCGATGTTACCGAGAAGGAGATATTTTGCCTCTTGATAATTTTTAGGGACATTGGCTTCAAATTCAGATAAGGCATTTAGTTTTGTATCAATGGTTTTGGCTTCATTCATATCATATTCGTATGACCCGGTCCAACGAAAGGTTTTTTCAGTTAGGGCTATGCCGGAAATATCGAACCGGTTGAGGATTTTCAAGTATTCTTCTGGTATATCGTTGCCCATGATACTCACAACACTTGGTTTGGTAAAATAGGAGGCGGCTTGCGATGCATAGATGGCGCTACCCCCCAAAGCTGATTTAACCTTGCCAAATGGTGTTTCAATATCGTCTAGCCCGATAGAGCCGACGATAACTAGTTGGTGGTTGGTGGTTGGTGGTTGGTGGTGTACGGTGATAGGCATAGTATTTTCTCCAAGTGAAATAAGCAGTAAGAATTAAGAAGAGCTTCTCGACCGGGCTCGAAGGATATGGGGGGTTTGCCACGGCTGAGGCCTCGCAATGACTGGGAGTAAGTTGGTAAGCAATAAGCGGTAAGAATTAAGCTATCTAATTTTTTTAGCTTTTTCCCATGGGAGGTTTAGTTCCGGACGACCAAAGTGGCCATAAGCGGCACACTGGCGGTATAACGGGCGTCTTAGTCCTAAGTTTTTGATAATCATGCCAGGCCTTAAGTCGAAGTTGTCAGAGATTTTTTTAATTATTTCTTCGTCAGTCTTTTTACTAGTTTGGAAAGTATTAACATAGATAGAAAGCGGTTCCGGTTTACCTATAGCATAAGCCAATTGAACCTCGCATTTTTCGGCTAATCCCGAAGCGACGATGCTTTTGGCTACCCATCTGGCGGCATAGGCGCCGGAGCGGTCAACTTTGGACGGATCCTTGCCCGAGAAAGCGCCTCCGCCATGCCGAGCATAGCCGCCGTAAGTGTCAACGATGATTTTACGGCCGGTCAAGCCGGTGTCGCCTTCCGGTCCGCCAATGACAAATTTGCCGGTTGTGTTGATATAAATCTTGGTTTTTGAATCTATCCGATGTCCATAAGATTTTAGCACGGGATTAATGACTTTATCGGTTATTTCTTTGCGGAGTTTTTTGATGTCTTTATATGGGTCGTGCTGGGCGGCAATGAGTACAGTGTGGATTCTGCTTGGTTTGTCGTCAACGTACTCGATGGTAACTTGCGATTTACCGTCTGGTCTTAAGCCGGTAATAGTCCCTTTTTTACGTACGGATGCTAATTTTTGACATAGCCGTTGAGCGAGAATTATTGGCAGGGGCATCAGCTCGGGCGTTTCATTGCAGGCGTATCCGAACATTAATCCTTGATCGCCGGCGCCCAGATGCTCGAGATCTTCTCTGACGATCTTACCGCTTTCAGTTTTGACATAGCTGTCAACACCTTGGGCAATATCGGAAGATTGCTCTTTAATGGCTGTCATGACTCCGCTTGTTTCATGATGGAAGCCGCAGCCATTGTAACCAATTTCCTTGATTACTTTGCGGGCGATTTTTGCCATATCTACATAGGCGTTGGTAGTGACTTCTCCGGCAATGATACAGACTCCATTAGTAAGAAGCGTTTCGATTGCCACCCTGGATTTTTCATCTTTTTCCAGAAGGGCATCAAGCAACGCATCGGAAATTTGGTCAGCCATTTTGTCGGGGTGTCCCTCTGTAACCGATTCAGACGTAAAAAGTGTTCTTTCCATTTTTTGCTCCTTTACTTAATTTGTTATTTTTAAAAAGGCGCCGTGAGGCGCTGAGTGTATTATCTTGCCTCTGGGGCTTGGATTTAGCACCGAATAAGTTAGTAAGCTGGTAAGCAGTAAGCATATAAGCTACTAGATTTAAGGTTGCTGGACGATCACTGGGCCAATTCCCTAGCGTCACTCTTGATAAGACATATATTTTATTTTTTATGTTCTATTTGGATTTTACTTGACGATCTTGAGAAAGTCAACCGCTCAGTAAAGTCGCAGCGATTTTACTAAAAAACAACGGAGGTTCATGAGATTATTATATCTTTTCTTCCAATAGAATAGTAGTTAATTTGGTGTTTGCTGGCGATGCTGGGGTGATGAAGATTACGGCCATCAAGAATATGGGGTTCTTTCATAAGTTTTTTGATTTTGGCAAAATCCGGAGAGCGAAACTCGTCCCATTCTGTCAAGATGAGAAGGGCGGACGATCCTTCGGTTGCTTCATAGGGGTTTGATGCGAAGTGAATGTTTTCGCCGGGAAATTTTTGTTTGACGGATTCGTTGGAAATAGGATCAAAAGCGCGGATTTTGGCGCCATTTTCTAAAAGTTTACGGATGAGTACAATGGATGGCGCTTCTCGTATGTCATCGGTGTTGGGTTTAAAACTTAATCCCCAGATCGAAATTGTTTTACCTGTAATCTCGGGGTATATTTTGAATAATTTTTCCAGAAGGATTTCTTTTTGCAGGTCATTGACTTTTTCTACAGCATCGAGAAGATGAAAGCTATGTCCGTGTTCTTTACCGGTTTGAATGAGGGCGCGGACATCTTTGGGGAAGCAGGATCCACCATAGCCGATGCCGGCATTTAGAAACTTGCGACCGATTCGTTTATCTAGTCCAATGCCTTTGGCTACTTCGGAGATATCGGCATTAGCTTTTTGGCAGAAATTGGCTATTTCGTTGATGAAAGAAATCTTGGTGGCGAGGAAGGCATTGGCGGCATATTTTATTACTTCAGCCGATCGAAGATCGGTAAGAATAAACGGGTGCTCGTCATCTATAATCGGCAGGTAAAGCTCTTTCATTATAGCGCCGGTTTTTTTGTCATCAGTGCCAACAACGATCCGGTCTGGTTCAAGAAAGTCCTGAATGGCATTACCTTCGCGAAGAAATTCGGGGTTGGAGACGATTGAGAATTGAAAAGGTTTTTTTGAATTCTTTTTGATAATATCAGCAATTAAATCTCCAGTTCCGACTGGAACCGTTGATTTTGTGACGACTATTTTATTGCTATTTGCGTAGTGTCCGATACTTGCGGCAACAGATCGAACTGCGGATAAATCGGCTTTGTAGTCTTTCTCTGGCGGAGTGCCGACAGCGAGAAAGATAATTTCACTTTTCTCGATGGCTTTCTTGATATCTGCAGTGAAACTAAGACGGCTGTTTTTGGTGTTTCTGGCGACCAGTTCTTCTAACCCAGGTTCGTAAATCGGGAGACTCCCCTTTTTTAGATTGTCTATTTTTGATTTATCTTTATCCACGCAGATTACATTGTGGCCGATTTCGGCAAAGCAGGTCCCCGTGACTAATCCTACGTAACCTGTTCCGATAACTGCAATATTCATGAAAACTCCTACCCAGTGATTATATAGATTGGCGGGGACTTTTGAAAGTCCAGGATTTGTTGATTGAATAATTCCACAGAACTACAAGTACTGTGGCGATAATTTTTCCATAATTGTAGTTTAGGTTAGTTTGGTTAGTGACGAAGTAGATTATGCCGTTGTTCATGAGTAACCCAACTATACTAACAAAGAAGAATTGGCTGATTTTTTTAAGGTGGTCTTTTTGGTTTGATTTGTATTGATATGTCCAGTGGCGATTGAGAAAATAGCTATTGATGGTTGATGCGGAAAAGCTAATATTGATTGCCCAGTAGAGATTTAACTGAAATGCAAGATGGAGTAAATTAAGTAGGCCAAAGTCTATGGCGTTGTTGATTACACCAACAATAATGAATCGAGTAAATGAACTGTTAAGCTTCTGATGGTTCATAACTCTTTTTCGATAATAAATGGCGGGCGGTGCTTGACTTCCCGGTATATTTTACCCAGATATTCGCCGATTATACCAATGGATAGAATTTGGATGCCGCCGATGAAATAGATCGGCAGGACAGTAGATGCCCAGCCGCTCACGGTGTGGCCAATGAATAGTTTATCAATAATCACCCAGATGCTCATGATGAGTGAAAAAAGAAAAATTAAAAATCCCACCCAAGTAACTAAGCGGAGCGGTTTGATACTAAATGAAGTTATTCCGTCCAGAGTAAGGGAGAGCATCTTCGATAGAGAGTATTTTGATTTGCCATTTTGTCGGTTTTGCCGGTTGTAATGGATGATCTTATTTTTGAAGCCGAGAAGTGGGAATATACCCCGAAGAAATAGATTAACTTCCTGAAATTTTTCCAATTCATCTAGGGCTCTTTGGCTTATTAGACGATAGTCGGCGTGGTTGTAGATTATTTCCACTCCCATCAGATGCATCAATTTGTAAAATGTTTGGGCGGTGGTTTTTTTAAAATAAGAGTCGGTTTTTCTGTCTTTTCTGACACCATAGACGATTTCATTTTTTTCCAGATAGGCGTCAATGAATTTGCCGATAACAGTAATATCATCTTGCAGGTCGGCATCTATAGTGAGAAAAATATCGGCTTTATGGCTACACTTGGAAAGACCGGCTAGAATGGCATTTTGGTGGCTAAAATTACGAGAGAAAGTTAATCCTCTTACTTTGGACGGGTATTTAGCATGGGTTTTTTCAATAATCTTTTGCGTTTTGTCCTGGCTGCCATCGTTTACAAGGTAAAGAAAGCTGTGTGAATTTATTTTTTTTTGAGAAATGAGGTTTTTTAACTCTTGGAGCAGTTTAGTTATTGAGTCATCTAAAATCGCCTGCTCGTTAAAGCATGGAACGATGATGGCTAAAGTAGGGCTTGTTTTTGGCATAATTCCTCGATGGTTGATTTAGTGTTAGAATGAAGGCAGCTAGATTATAGTCTAATTTGTCGGATTTGCTAATAAAGTTTGAGTGCTAGTCAGATATATACCTATTCAGTGAGCGTTTTGTCCTGGTTGCAAGCAACTCGGACGGCACTACGCTTTGACTCACTTCATAGGCAAGGGTTGTACCTGTAAGTGCGAACCAATCCAATAATCTAAAGACAAGGAGGAGAGATATGAGAATAGGGATTGATGCCAGAATGTACAGAAAGGAAACGGGGGGAATCGGGCGGTATACGCGCGGATTGATAAACGAGCTGGCGGTGATTGACAAAAAAAATGAATATGTAGTTTTCTTAACTGGTGATGACATGAAGGAATGGGTGCAGCCGGCAGAGAATTTTAAGGCGGTGAAGGCGGATATAATCCATTATTCTTTGGATGAGCAGAGGAAATTCGGGAAAATTATCGAAAGAGAAAAGCTAGACTTGATTCATTATACGAATTTTAATCATCCGATTTTTTCCAAGACGCCTTTTGTGGTGACTATACATGATCTGATCATGAGTCTGTATCCGGTGGGCAGGAAGCAAAAAAATCCAATCAGGAAATTGGCTTATGATTACATTATGAAACATGCGGCAAGATCGGCAAGGAAAGTGATCGTGCCGTCGGTGGCTTCAAAAGAGGATGTGGTGAGGATGTTGGGGGCAAAGCCAGACGACGTAGTGGTAACTTACGAAGCGGTTGATAGTGAGTATGACGGAAAGACAAATGAAAAAATAAGGAAAGAAATTTTGGGTCAGTATAAAATACAAGAACCATATTTGTTGTTTATCAGCCAATGGCGGCCGCATAAGGGCATTATTCCACTTTTGGAGGCTTATGAGATTTTGAAAGAGCAATATGAAGATGAGATTAATTTAGTTATCGGTGGTAAGCAGAATGTTGATTTTCCGGAAATAATTGCCAAAGCCGAGGAGGTCAGGAAAAAGGTTGGCGGGGTGGTGATGACGGGGTTTATTCCGGAGGAAGATTTGCCGGCGATCTATGACGGGGCAATGATTTATGTTTTGGCTTCTTTGTATGAAGGTTTTTGTTTGACTCATTTAGAGGCGATGGCGGCGGGGGTGCCGGTAGCGACATCGAATACTTCCTGCATGCCGGAGGTTTTGCAGGATGCGGCGGAGTATTTTGACCCGAGGGATCCGCATAACATAGCCCGGGTTTTAGATAAGTTAATTAATAATAAAAATAGGCGCGATGAATTGGTTCAGTTGGGTAAAGAGCAAGTGAAGAAATATTCTTGGCGAAAGATGGCGAGCGAGACTTTGCGGGTTTATGAGGAAGCGGTAAATCTCCAAAAGTAAAAAGTGGAAATGAAAAAGTAAAAAATTTTAGAGTCCAAGCTCAATTGTCGGCTGCTTATGTGTATTGACAGCGGATAGTTGGAGATTAATAATAACTACACGGAGGCAAAATGTTGACTAAGGATGATCTAAGACAAATCAAGGGCGTAGTTGGAGAGGTTGTTGAAAGGGAGGTCGGTAATTTGGCAGTGATGACGGCAAAGGAGTTTGGACGTGTCCATAAAAAGCTTGAAGAGCACGATGGGCAATTTGAATTACTTAAGAGGTCCCAAGTGGCGCATGATTTCAAAATGACGGAAATGGTGCATAAAGCTGATTATTATATTTTGGAAGAGCGGGTGAAAAATATTGAAACTAAATTGGGTCTAAAGGCGGTGCTGCCTGATAGATAAAGGATTAGAATAAAATTGTTGCCTTAATTAAGGTGAATTTGGGCTGGATAAGTTTTCTAGAGATTAGTGAGGTTGATTATTTGATACTAAAAAGAGTTCATCGGATTCTTTTAATTGTGAAGAAGATATTAATAATAATTGGATTGTCAGATTTTAAGATATGTGATAATCTGCTGGTGAATGATATGACAAGGAGTTGATGGCGACTCTTTGTTGTTTTGCGGTAAATCTGAACGATAGAAATGAAAGGAAAAGACTGATGTCCAGAATTCCGGAAAAGGTAGCCGAGAGCTCGTTTAGCCGCAAGCTGATTAAGCTTGGCTACATCCTGCTGTATCGCGGTAAGGTCGGAGAGCTGTACGAGATTCCCGGGAAGCCGGATCAGCTCCTGATGATGCGGTCCGACCGGCTTTCGATCTTCGATTTCGTTCTGCCATGTTTGGTGCAGGGCAAGGGCGAAGTGCTGATCGCGCTGACTCACTTCTGGCTGACGCAGGTGTTCCAAGATATTCCGAACCACCTGCTTGCCTGGGGGTGGAATGTTGGGCGATGGAAAGCGGCCGGCTGGAACATGAAGGATGTCGCTGAGCTGCCGTTGGAACGCATCCTGCTGGTGAAGAGATGTAAGATCTGGAAGTACGAGATGATCTTCCGAGCGCACATCGGCGGATCCGTTTGGAAGGATTATCTGAAGGACGGGACTGCCTGTGGCAATATCCTTCCTTCTGGTCTTTCCAAGTGGCAGAAGCTTCCCCGGCCGATCTTTACGCCGACGACGAAAGCTGAAGAGGGCCATGACTTGCCGGTGACGATTCAGCGGTATGCTGAACTCACCGGGTTTGAGGGCGGCCGTTTGGCAAGTATGGATCTGGCTATCTACCAGAGAGCTTATGAGTATGCCGCTAAGCGCGGGATTCTCATTCTTGACACCAAGTTTGAGAACACTTTCGACGGCAAGGTGGCAGATGAGGTTCTCACTCCGGATTCATCGCGGTTCACTACTTACGAGGGTTTGGCGGCAGCAATTCAGGAGGGCCGCGACCCGATCTTCTATGACAAGGAGCCGGTCAGAATCTGGGGACGGGAGGTCGGAACGCCCTGGGGGGTCGGTCTGCAGAACCTGGACACGGAAAACGAGGAGCATCTGGCCTATGTGGCGGAGTCTCTGCAGGTACCGAATGAGGTCATCTACGACACGAAAGATCGGTATGACATAATCGTAGCGATGATCACCGGGAAGGTACTGAGGAAGTACCAGGCCGAGGATATGAAGATCCCCAGTCGGAGTTGATCCTAAGCAATGTACTATCATGCCCGCCGGGTTTCCGGCGGGTTTTTTTCATGTACTTTACAAGCAAACGGCTCGATGTATAATCTTCATTAAGGAGGAGTATGATTAAACATCTAGTGAGTTCCGGCCAATTTAAGGATAGCCGGATGTTGGAAGAAATATTCCAGAGAACGGATGAATGGGAAAGATGGGATCAAGCCGGCACATTGCCCAAACCGTTACAAGACAAGGTCATCGCCTGTCTTTTTTTTGAACCTAGTACCCGTACTCGGTTCTCCTTTGAGACGGCAGCATTAAAATTGGGCGCCAAGGTAATCTCGAGTGAGAATGCCGGCCAATTTGGTTCTTCATCTAAAGGCGAGACATTGGAGGATACTATCAGGGTTGTTAACGGGTATGCCGATGCGATTGTTATGCGCCATTACATTCAAGGAGCAGCCAGGAGGGCGGCAAGGGTTTCCGAGGTCCCAATTATCAATGCCGGAGACGGTGCGGGTGAGCATCCGACGCAAGCATTGCTGGATTTTTATACTATGCGCAAGGAATTGGGGAAAATCGAGGGGCTCAGAATTGCTTTAGTAGGCGATTTACTATACGGGAGGACGGTCCATTCTCTACTTAATTTGGCGATGCTTTACAAAAGTTGTCAATTTTTTTTAATTTCTCCACCGAGGCTGGCCGTTCCCCAGAAGATAAGGGCAGAAATGCAGGCAAGAGGGGTGAAGTTCAGGGAACTGCAGGATTTTGGAGAAATCTTAGGCAAGATTGATGTTTTGTATATGACGCGAGTACAGAAAGAGCGGTTTGCCTCGGAAAATGACTACAATCAGGTGAAAGATGTTTATCAGGTAGACAAAGCGCTCTTGCGTAAGCTGAATAAACAGGCGATTATTATGCATCCATTACCGCGTATAACGGAAATTGCTCCCGAAGTGGATCATGACAAGAGAGCGGCGTATTTTCGCCAGGCAAAAAACGGGCTTTATTTGAGGATGGCGATATTGGAGATGTTGGTAAGATAAAGCGAGTAATAAAAAGAGGGGTGCGTATGCACCCCGTTGGTTGGTAAAGGTCTAGTAGTCGTTAACCGAATTCAATGGTGGTTGGCGGTTTGTCGGAAGTTCGATATGCGGCCGCTCCCACCTCACGGATTTCGTTAGTCATGCGCTGACTAACCCTTCTAAGGAAAGACATTGGAAGGTCAGCAGCGCGGGCAGTAAAGCCGTTGGTACTATTCACCGCCCAAAAGATAATAACAAGACCGGAAGTGGCGTCATCACCCTTAGTGCAGGTTGTACCTGACTGGGTTACAAAGACGCCGGCTTGCCAGACCTTGTGGTAAAAGCCCTTATCGCGCAGTTCGTCTATCCAGATCTTATCGGCGGCGCGGGCAATACGGAGCTTATCGGCGGTCACTTCGCCTTCAATCCGGACTATTAATCCCGGTCCGGGGAAGGGATGACGCGTTAAAAGTTCCTCTGGCACGCCGATGGCGCGACCAATGTTACGGCCGTTGTCCTTGACGCAGTCATCCAGAGGACAGAGCTCCTTAACAGAGAAGGGAATGCCGACATTGTGGTGCTCTTTGATGGTGGCTCGACGGGCACCGGTGTTATAGCCATGGCCGCTTTCGCAAAGGTCGGTGTACAGGGTTCCCTGTATAATGACAACCTCGTCACGTGGGCGGTTCTTGGCGGCAGCGAAGATAGTGATCTCATCCTCAAGGACTTGATGGTAGACGCGCTTCATCGCTCGGCGCTTCTGCTTCATGGTAATGCGGCGCTGGAGCGGACACCACTTAGATGGCCACCACCACGGCTGGTTACGGAGAGCTTTCAGGAATTGAGAGGTAGCATCCACCACCTTCAGTTCAATCCAGTCCTGATTGCCAAAGTGCCGGCGGACGAATTCCTCATCTTCGGGTCTATCGGTAGCTTTAATGTAGACGCCGAGAACGCGTCCGGGTTGGTCATTCAAGGCTTTCTTGACAAGATGGGCGCAGGTTGAGGAATCAGAACCGGCAGACAGGCCAATAACGACAAGCTTATCGCCAATTTCTTGGCGTAGCCACTCGGTTTTTATTTCCGCTTCATCCTGAGCCCGGAAACTCTCCTTGGCGCCACAAACTCCAAAGCAGAAATTCGCCAGAATTCGGCTGCCGAACTGGGTCTCTTCCACCTCGGGATGGAACTGGACACCGTAAAGGTGCTGATGCTCCTTAGCGGCGCCCCGAGCGGCGGCAACCGGCGCATTCTCGGTTGTGGCCAAGATAGTCAGTTTAGGCGACGGCTGAACACAGTCGCCGTGGCTCTCCAGTACATCCATCATCCGCGGCAAACCACGGAATAAGGCGTTAACCGATGAGCTGTCTTCGGTGATAGTGGCGATGTGGGTGCCGAATTCGCGATAACCGCTGGGGGATTGCGAGGCGGAGGTGACTTCGGCGCCGACATACTGGGCAATTCCTTGCAGCCCCAGGCAGATGCCTAAGGTAGGAATGCCCAGTCCAAGAATGGTCTTGTCGAGTGGTGGCGGTTCATCAACAACAGATGAGGGACCGCCGGACAAAATGATTCCGATGGGAGCTACCTGCTTGACATCATCAGAGGAGATAGTGGCCGGGTCGGCAACCATACAGAAGACGCCCAGCTTTTCTATTTCCTGCTTGATAAGATGATCAAACTGGGAGCCGAGTCCGAAAAGTAGAATCATCTCGCGGGTGTGGCGGACTCTTTTTTCCTCATCAATCTGAGCAATAATTGCGGCACTGATGGGGAAACCAGGATTCTTGTTCGTTAGGGTGTAAATCACGAGTTGACCTCCGTAGGTTGGATTGATTAAAACGTCAAGGTGCTGTTCGGCTTAATTTTATAGCAGTTTTTAGTTAGGTCAACACTTAGGAAGAAACGGGTTTATTTGAGGATCGTGATATTGGAGATCTTGGTGGATGGTATAAAAAGAGCCCCGCTCTTTACCGGGAAAGGGCGGGGCGTTGAGGCTGGGTTCTTAGTCGGTCTTTAGTGCTTCGAGCAAGTCAGCGTAATTGATGATAGCTGCTTGGTATAGAGAGAAGTCGAGGTGGTGTCTCTGGCACAGCCATTCGATCACCGTTCTCAGAAAATGCCCGACGGTTCGGTTGCTCTTGTCGTCCGGGAATGGGTTGGAATCCCAATCGGCGACACAACATGCAAGATCGTGATGCAGATCATTCTCTACCTTGACTTTCTCTCCGCAAAGGAAGAAGTGTTCATTGAAAGTCTCACGATCATTGGACGGTATCAAGTGCCGATCTCTCGTAATGTCCCTCATGATCTCGACGACGAAGTCGTGCTTCTGCGGGGGAGTTGCTGGGTCCTGGATGGAGTCGCAGTAATGCAGAAGTTGTGTTGCTTGGCAGAGAGCCATTAGTAGTGGACGGAGTTGGCTTTCTATAACCACCTCTCGCATCTTCTGTGTGACGGAGATTGCATATGGGAAACGCGTCTTACCTTCTTCGAAGAATTGCTCCGGTCGAGGGTCATTGATTGACATGTTCTCGATTGTCATACCCCAGCAAGGAGCAATCAGAGCGAGAAGTTGAGCGGCGGTGGTTTGGAACTCTCCCCGGCGGCTGGATCTAATCTGGGGTCCCCCGTTGAAGTCAAGGTAGTCGTCGGTTTCCCAGGGTAGAGCGAATAGTTTTTCCTTGATCCCGGGATCGAGATACCCGAGGTCAATCTCGATAAGTCCACCGCGAGCTCGTTCATCTCGAATTGTGAACGGAACGCTCTTGCCGGCAATGCCTCCGTCAGAACTGAAGCTTCCTACGAGTGTCGGTACGCTGATCTTTTTACCTAACTCTTTCAAGGTACGAATCCTCCAAATTGACCTGGATTTGGTCCTGGAATAAATCCCAGGATCTCAGGCGGCAAGGATTAATCCTTACTCTTATTGGCTGGGTTGATTTTATATTAAAAAACGGGAAAAATCAATTGCATGTGTTGGTGGAGGAGGAAAGATTGCTTCGGCATTGCCTCGCAATGACAATTGAAGGCGTTTGACAGATGAGCGATATTTTGGTAAATTTAAGGGGAAATAATAGAATTTCAAATTTCTAATGGCAAATGCCGAATTAAGTTCAAACCCCAAGTTCAAATTTTTGACTTTTACAAATTTGGATTTTGATTGGGAAATTAGGATTTTGCCATTTGGATTTATTAAGAAAGGAGCAGTATGCCAGAGTGGCTTACACCTGTTCGTTTGGCAGTCGGTGCCTCAATTATCACCATTTTGTATGGTGTTTATTTAATTCGCTGGGTTTTATCACAAGATGCTGGCAACAAGAAAATGCAGGAAATCGCACTAGCGATTCAGCAGGGCGCTTCGGCATATTTGAATCGTCAATATCGCGTGGTAGCGATGGTAGCTTTAGTATTATTTTTAGTTATTGGTTTTGTCAAACAACTGGGCTGGACAACAGCTTGGGGCTTTGCCGTGGGAGCGATTTTATCGGCAGCAGCCGGTTATATTGGCATGAATGTAGCAGTTAGAGCTAATGTCAGGACAGCCGAGAAAGCCAGACAGGGTTTAGGACAAGCTTTAACTTTGGCATTTCGCGGAGGTGCTGTAACTGGTTTACTGGTAGCGGGTTTGGCATTACTTGGCGTGACGGTTTTTTATTCTGTTACGCATGATGTTAAGAGTTTGATTGGTTTGGCATTCGGAGCCTCGCTTATTTCTATTTTTGCTCGATTGGGAGGCGGAATTTATACTAAAGCAGCCGATGTCGGCGCTGATTTGGTCGGTAAATTGGAAGCGGGAATTCCGGAAGATGATCCAAGAAATCCGGCAGTTATTGCCGATAACGTAGGCGATAACGTCGGAGATGACGCGGGTATGGCGGCTGATCTGTTCGAAACTTATGTGGTGACGGCTGTAGCGGCGATGTTACTGGGTAATTTACTATTTAAAAACAATGAGAATGCAGTTCTCTATCCTCTAGCTTTGGGCGGGGTATCAGTTTTGGCTTCGGTTATCGGGACATTCTTTGTCAGGTTGGGTAAAGATAATGACATTATGAAAGCGTTGTATAAAGGCTTGATTGTTTCGGCGGTTATTGCCATTGCGGCTTTCTACCCTATCACAAACTGGATGATGAAGGGTTTGAAAGGCGTGACAGTTATGGATCTGTTCTATTGTTCGTTGGTTGGCGTGGTAGTGACGGCAGGAATGGTGATTATTACCGAATATTACACATCTACCAAGAACAGACCTGTTCAGAAAGTGGCGGAAGCGTCAGTTACGGGGCATGGAACGAATATTATTGCCGGTTTGGCATTATCTATGAGATCGACTTTCTGGCCGGTCCTTCTGATTGCCGCTGGGGTTTTGGTTTCATACAATTTGGCTGAATTATATGGAGTGGCAGTAGCGGCGTTTGCTATGTTATCCATGACAGGAATTATTGTGGCGATTGATGCTTATGGTCCGATTACTGATAATGCCGGAGGAATTGCCGAGATGGCCGAGATGGGTGATAAGGTGCGGGCTGTGACGGATCCACTGGATGCTGTGGGCAATACGACCAAAGCGGTAACCAAGGGCTATGCTATTGCCTCGGCGGGATTGGCGGCGATTGTCTTGTTTTCTGCATATACGCAAGAAATTGCCGACATGGGCAAGCACATTAGTTTCTCGATTGAAGAACCGAAAGTATTGATCGGGTTATTTATCGGGGGACTACTCCCCTACTTCTTTGGGGCGCTTTCGATGGAAGCGGTGGGGAAAGCGGCCGGTGCGGTAGTACAGGAAGTGCGTCGTCAGTTTAAGGAGAGAAAAGGGATAATGGAAGGCAAGGTAAAGCCGGATTATTCAAGATGTGTGGATATCGTGACTGCCGCGGCGCAAAGAGAGATGATTTTTCCGGCATTGTTACCGATTGCGGCACCGTTTATCGTTGGATTCGGCTTGGGCGCGCAGGCGCTGGGTGGAATGCTGGTCGGAGCGATTATAACAGGTTTGTTTGTAGCGATTTCGATGACAACTGGCGGGGCGGCTTGGGATAATGCCAAGAAGTACATTGAAGAAGGTAATTTGGGCGGAAAAGGTTCGGAAGCGCACAAAGCGGCGGTTACGGGCGATACGGTTGGCGATCCTTACAAAGATACAGCCGGTCCGGCGATCAATCCGATGATTAAGGTGTTGAATATTGTGGCGCTGCTGATTGTCAGGTTTATAGTGAAATAAGCTAATAAGCTGGTAAGAATTAAGCTGATAAGTACTGAGGGAGATTTAATGTCAAATTTCCAATTTTCAATGCCAAATGAAGCCCAAATGGCTAAATGTCAAGATTTGGATTTTGGGCTTGGGTATTGATTTGATATTTGAAATTCGAATTTTGGATTTGTAACGGAGGTCAACTTGTCCCAAAGAATTAATTCAAAAGAATTATATTTCATCTTAGATAGATTTGAGGGGGCAAAGGCGGTGCTTTTGTATGAGGGGCAAGAATTGGTAGTGCCGAGGCGTTTTTTGGATAAAGATGCTCAAGAAGGCGATGCGATCTACAGCGAACTCATTTGTGATAAAAAGATGGAAAAGAGGCGGGAAAATCTGGCAAGGGCTGTTTTGCAGGAGATTTTGAGGGGAGAATAAAGAGATAAAACAGGATATGCTTTTCAAAGACCGCGTCCGTTTGCTCCAGCGGCAAACGGCGCTTACTCTCGGTTTGCAATCCGCCGGCTGGCGGAACCAAGCTTGCAAACCTCCGAGATGTCTTTTCAATGCATATTCTGTTTTTAGAAGGGGAGAAGTGACGATTGCCCTCTCGACCTACGAGATACCTCTCGAAAGACAACATTCTTCTTGGTTGGAAGAGAAATGGGACCGAGAAAGACTGAGCTTGCTTCACCTGCGAGAGACCTTTAATAAAGCATATTTCGTTTTTTAGAGAAAGGAGGCGAGTATGCCTCCGAGATACCTCTCAAACACCATATTTCAATCTTGAAGAAAAGGAAAAGAGACCAAGCTTATAAATTTGCGAGATGTCTTTTTAAGGCACATCCTGTTTTTAGAGCAGGAAGAGGTAAAGAAGAGTGGCGGCGGCCGTTTTAACAAGTGGGTTTTGACAAAGGAGAGATTGGGCGGTACAATTCGATTGAAGAGCTACAAGGAGAGAAGTGGCAAAGAAAAAAGTCAAAAAAGAACCCAAGAAACAGGGATGGGACGTTTTTTGGGTAATTAGAAGATATTTGAAACCAGCTAAAGCGAAATACTATTTAGCGGCTATTTTGAGTTTTATCTCTCTGGGTGCATTGGGTCTATCTTTAAGAAAAACAGATAGGGGTAAAGCCAGTTATTACCGGTGGGGTTCACTTATGGTGCTAGCGGTCTGTCTCTTAGCTATTATTTATGGAATATATATTCTTTCTTATAGAGAGAAGTCGTATCCGAGAGTAGTTATGGCAGGGATGAATGTGGGGAGTAGGCCGTTACGGGATATTGAAAAAGTTGTTGGTCAACGGGTGAGGGAGTTTGAAGGAGAGACAATAGCGGTTCAGTATCAGGATAAAGATTGGGAATTGCCCTTGAGCGACATCAAGCTTTCCTATGATGCCACAAAAACTGCAAGGGCAGTTTATGGGGTAGGGAGGGAGAAAACCTTCTGGAGGCGATTAGGGAGTCGCCTAGCGGCTCTAGGCAGGGCTAGCAAGGTATTGCCAGTGTATAGTTTTGACAAGGAAGCATTTGATGGTTTTGTCAGCAAGATAGCGGAGGATGTTGATATTCCGGAAAAAGATGCGACAGGCGTGATAAAAAACAACAATGTTACCTTCGTCCAAGAGAGAACTGGCTTGAGAGTGGATAAAGTTGCTCTGGAGAAATCAATTAAGCGAAATTTTGATAATATGGTAAAAAAGAAGGTTTTGGTCCAAGTTTTTACTTCCCATCCTAAGGTGACATTAGGAGATACAGAAAATGCCCGCCAGCAGGTTTTGACGATGCTTAAGAGTAAATTGAGTCTGAAATGGCAGAAGGGGGCTTGGGTAGTGGGGACCGATACATTTTCGAACTGGATAAAATTCAAATCAGTTGGTGTTGAAGGTGCTCCAGGCCAATATCAATTGACCTCTTATGTCGATCAGCAGGAAGTCAAGTCATATTTGAAAAAGATATCGAAAGACATTGACGGAGCGCCGCAGAATGCCAGGTTGAGTATGGATGCAAACGGGGTTCTGACTGTGACGGCACCGAGTAAAGAAGGATATGTTTTTGATCAAGATGCCAGCTTAGGTCCGATTATAGGGGCAATTCAGGATGGTCAGCAATCGGATATAGAGCTGGCTGTAAAGGTGGTGGAGCCCGACGTTACGGAAGCTAATTATATGAATTTGGGAATAAAGGAGATAGTCGGTAGTGGGGCGACTAATTTTAAGGGAAGCAGTGATGCACGTAAGCATAATATTGCAAACGGGGCCAGGATTGTAACGGGGACGCTTATAAAACCGGGGGAAGAATTTTCTACAGTTAAAGCAATTGGCAATGTTGATGCCTCAAGCGGGTTTGTTCAGGGGCTGGTTATTAAGGGCTCGCAGACGATTCCGGAATATGGAGGAGGTTTGTGCCAGGTGTCTTCTACCCTATTTCGGTCAGCTTTATATTCAGGATTGAAGATTACGGAACGGAAGAATCATGCTTATCGGGTGGGTTATTATGAGACGGATGGGAATGGAAAATATTTAGGCCCGGGATTGGATTCGACGATTTACGGGCCCCATCCTGATTTGAGGTTTGTGAATGATACGGGAGCGTGGATTTTAGTGCAAGGAAGAGTTGAAGGCAATAAATTAACATTTGATTTTTGGGGGACAAAAGACGGAAGAGTGGCGACGATTTCGACTCCTGCGATATCAAATGTTATTCCGGCGCCCGCGGCCCAGTATATTAATACCGATACATTGTTTGTTGGGCAGACACAGCAACTGGAAGGATCGCACCCGGGAGCGACAGTAGTGGTTAATTACTCTGTGGTGAGGGGCGGGCAAGAGATCAATAAACAGACTTTTAACAGTAAATTCAAGCCCTGGGGAGCGAAGTATTTAGTGGGGACTAAACCTGTGCCTGTAGCGCCGGTACCGGTTCCGGTGGCTACTCCTGTTGTCGAAACTCCGCCTGCGCCACCGCCCAGCCTGTAGGGTATTGACGTTTGTGTTATAGTTAGAGAGTAAATAATTATCAGGAGGCATATGGATAAAGACGAGGAGATTCTGGCTAAATTGGATGAGATATTGGGCTTTTTGCGAAATAGAAAGCCGGAAGTGGACGAGAAACTAGAGCATGTAGGCAATGTTTGCGATCTAGGGAAACGCTGCCAGTGCCAATGCAAATGTTGCACGACCGGTGAATGCGAATGCGAGTGCTACAAAGATAAGCAGTAAGAAAGTAAGCAGTAAGAAGTACGAAAAGACGAGATTGAGAAGTTTCGTCTTTTTGGTTGGAAAAAATAAGCTAAAGCTTGGGCTACAACATATTGGTTTAGTTTAAAAATGATTATTGGGTTTCCATTAAGACAAACTCATGATAGTGTGGCAGTGGGAAGATAGGAATTGAAATGTGGTTCCTTGACAAAAATATACGGTCAACCAGGAGGAGAGGACAATGTGTGGTGTGTTCGGTGTAGCGACGGTGAGTAAGTGCGATACGCCATTTTTGCCGGCGGCTTATACGTATACGGGATTGTACATGCTCCAGCATCGGGGCCAGGAAGCGGCAGGTGAGGCGGCGTGGGACAATGGAACGATCCGAACAGAAAAGCGATGCGGTTTGGTCACTACCGGGTTGACTAAGGATATAATCCAGTCATTACCGGGTACGGTGGCGATCGGCCATGTGCGTTACAGTACGACTGGGGAATCAGTATTGCTGAATGCACATCCCCATTACAGGACTGATCGCCGGAAAGTTGCGGTTGTGCACAATGGCAATCTGCCCAAGAGCGCTGAGTTGCGCAAGGAATTGGAGGCGGAGGGCGTCGAGTTTGAATCAACGAGCGATACGGAGATTATCGCGGCGATGATTTCCCGATCAACGGCACCTACGATCGAGGAAGCAGTGATAGAGACCTGTATGTCAATCGAAGGCTCGTATGCGCTTCTGGTATTGGCGGAAGGGAAGCTTATCGGGGTGCGTGACCCATTTGGCATTCGTCCGCTCTATCTGGGGCGATCGAGAAACGAACGGGGCGAGGAGTTTTATTTGCTGACCTCGGAGACATGTGCCTTCGGATTTCTTAGGGCAGAGACGACGCGAGAGATAGCTCCCGGTGAGATGCTGGTGATTGACGGGCGGAATCGGTTCCACTATCAATTGCCGGTTGAGGCCAAACGGAAATTGTGCATTTTCGAGTTCATCTACTTTTCCCGGCCGGATAGTGTGATGATGGGCCAGTGGGTGTGTGAAGTGCGGCATCGGCTAGGCCAGAACTTGGCGAGGCAATGTAAGCCGGTTAATCTGGACAAAGTAATACCGGTACCGGAGTCGGGCAATCATGCGGCAGTCGGTTTTGCCGAGGCGTCTGGAGTACCGTTTGGTTACGGTTTTGCCAAGAATCGGTACCTTGGTCGAACGTTCATCGCACCTGATGGGTGGGATGACTTGGTACGCCACAAATACGCGGCTCTAGAGCCAATGGTGGCAGGCAAGCGACTGGCCGAAGTGGAAGACAGCATTGTCCGAGCAAATACAACCGGCGGTACGGTTGCCATGCTGAAGGACGCAGGGGCGTTGCGGGTGGAGGTTGAGGTGGTGGCGCCGCCGGTTAAGTATCCCTGCTTCTATGGGATTGCAATGTCAACGCGCGGCGAGCTGATCGCGGCTGATAAGACGATTGAGGAAGTACGCGACTATATCGGCGCCGATCAGCTTAACTACTTGAGCCAGGAGAGCACGATAGAAGCGACACGCTGTCCGAAGGATCAGTTTTGTATGGCGTGTTTCGATGGCGACTATCCGATTCCTGTGCCATCTGAGTAATGAGCTGACGGGAAACTGTTTTATGATTATGGGGGCTGTGGTGTGTTTTGGCACATGCAGTCCCCTCTTTTTAATTGTTTGGACTTAGCTTGAGAAGCAACTAACTTTTTATTGTGGCTTTTATGAAACCGGCAAAAAGCGGATGCGGCCTATTGGGTCTGGATTTGAATTCAGGGTGGAATTGTGAAGCCATGAAAAATCGATTATTGGGGAGTTCGATGATTTCTGCCAGGTGCCCGCTTGGGGAGGTACCGGAAAAGACTAGGCCACATTTTTCCAGCTCGGAGCGGTATTTATTGTTCACTTCATATCTATGGCGATGGCGCTCGGAGATCTTTTTCTCTCCATAGAGTTCCAGGGCTTTACTTTTATCTTTCAAAATGCAGGGATAGGCGCCGAGACGCATGGTGCCGCCGTATTGATTGCCTTCGAGCAGTTTTTCTTGTTCGGGCATGATATGAATAACCGGATAAGGTGTTTTAGGATCCATTTCCGTTGAATGAGCACCTTTGAGATTGCAGACATTTCTGGCAAATTCAATCACGGCGATTTGTAGTCCTAAGCAAAGTCCAAGATAGGGAATGTTGTTTTCACGGGCATATTTGGCAGCGGTGATTTTGCCTTCGATGCCGCGGTTGCCGAAGCCGCCGGGAACCAGGATGCCGTCAACTTTTTTTAGCAGATCGGTGCCTTTCTTTTCAACCTCTTCGGAATCTATCCATTGAATATCAAGATCGGCTTCATAATAAAATGCTGCAGCTTTAACTGCTTCGGTGATGGAGAGATAGGTATCTTTCATGCCCATGTATTTGCCGACTAGGCCGATGGTGACTTTTTTGTTTTTTGGTGCCTTGATTTTTTTGACAAGATTTGCCCAGTCGTCTTGGCGACCATTTTTATCGGGTAGGCAGAGTTTTTTGGTAATTAATTTGTCCAATTGGTATTTTTCCAGGATCAAAGGGACTTCGTAGACGCTCTGCACGGTTTCCAGCGGGATGACGGCGTCTTTGTCAACGCCGCAGAAAAGGGCGACTTTCTTGAGGATATTTTCGCTGACGACATGATCGGCACGGCACATGATGACATCGGGGTGAATACCCATGGCTTGCAAGTCGTGAACGGAGTTTTGAATCGGTTTGCTCTTTAATTCTTCAGTAACTTCCAAGTATGGGAGAAAACCGACATGGACATATAAAACATTATCATGCCCAACGTCATAGGGCATTTGGCGAATAGCTTCGATAAAATGCATGCCCTCGTAATCCCCTATCGTGCCGCCGATTTCGGTGATTAAGATGTCGCAATCGGATTCTTTAGCAGCTTTTTTGATGCGTTCTTTGACTTCATTGGTTACATGGGGAATGACCTGGATAGTTTTGCCTAAAAATTGGCCATTTCTTTCTTTCTCGAGGATTGATTGATAGATTTGGCCGGTCATGATTGAGGAATTCTTGGATAAACTGGTATCGGTAAATCGCTCGTAATGACCGAGATCGAGGTCTGTTTCGGCGCCGTCGTCGGTGACGAAACATTCCCCGTGTTCACCCGGGTTTAGGGTGCCGGCGTCAACGTTTAAGTATTGGTCGAATTTTTGCATGTAAATTGAAAAACCGCGCGCTTTTAAGATGTTTCCGATGGAAGCGGCGGTGATGCCTTTACCGAGCCCGGAAAGAACGCCTCCGGTGACAAAAATATATTTGGTTTGTTTTGCTTTAGGCATTCTTCTCCTTTTGAAAAATTTATATTTAGTGATTATAGCACATTTTTACACATTTAAAAAGGCCAGCTTAACGGGTTAAAGTAAAGAACATTTAAGTAACTTTAATTTTACTTTATAGCGTGGTTTTTTTTTGTCAAGCGGACGTTTTTTAGGAGGCAATGGAAGATATGTTTAATGAAAAGAGCCCAGCTCTTTTTAGGTAAGAGCTGGGCGAGGAAGGGGGTGGGGCTAGTAGCGCCGGTTTTGATCGGCGAGCTTCTGTCGTAACCGAAGGTTGCCTGAGTTATTGAATACGCCTTCGGCGATTGTACAGGCGGCTATCCCTCCGACGAGTGCTATTATGGCACTGGCTGCAACTGGACCATAGCCCGGAAACTTGAGAGAGGTTAAGAAGGGGGTGAGGGCCATAGTGCCTGTGATCCAGTAGACGGCGGCAGAGATGACTGCTGACAATCTTACCCATCGTCGGCTAATACTGACTAGAGGGTGATAGAGGAGGACCGAGCTGGCAGAGCAGACTACGAGGGAGATTAATGCAACGAAACCGATGACATAGTGCAACATTGCGGTCCCTCCGTGTGATGAAATTGTGAATGAAGAATGCACGCTTTTACTGGCTAAAGTATAGCACGATAGGGTGGTTATGTAAACTACTTGAGAGTTATTGGAGGACGGATTCGAGAGTGCCAAGGGAGTAACCATCTGATTGGAGTTTGGTTATGACTTCTTGTAAAACTTGCGGGGTGAGATCGTCGCCGACATGCATTAGGATGATGGCACCTGGTTTTTCATTGGCATAGATGCGTTGTTTGACTGTGTCGGCGGTGGTGCCGGTTTTCCAATCGAGAGCGTCAACTGTCCAGTAGATTGACTGATAGCCCAAAGAGGCGGCATAATCCCAAACGTGCTGGTTGCGATTGCCGTAGGGAGGGCGAAAATATGGTTTCATGACGGCTGTTGAATCGAGAGCTTTGAGAAGGGCTTCGGTTTTGGCAAACTCTTCTTTAATCTGGTCATCGGAGATTTGTGTCAGATAGGGGTGGGAATAAGTGTGATTGATGAAAGTATGGCCATCTGCAATCATGCGTTTGACAAGAGTAGGATTTTTCTCAATCCATTTGCCGGTAAGGGCAAACGAGGCATGGAGGTTATTTTGTTTCAGAATATCCAGGATTTGAGGGGTTTGGACGGCGCCCGAACCGGCATCGAAAGTGAGAGCAATGCGCTTGCCGGTGGTTTTGCCAATCGAGATTTCTTTGTTAAGAGGTAATATGGTGGGGCGAGTTGGGGTTGGTGTAGGTGTGGGAGCTGGCGTAGGAGTAGGCGCGGGAGTTGGCGTAGGAGTAGGCGCAGGAGTTGGTGTGGGTTGCGGCTCTTCGGAAGAATTATTATTAGATTCAGTTGGTGTCTCGGATGTTTTGTCGGGCTCTTGAGGTGCCACGGCGGTTTTAGGCGGCCAGATGAGAAAGGCGATCGTTGCAAGAATGGCGATAGCTAGCACAGGGAGAGATATGAATAATATTTTTTTCTTTTTAGTCATTTTGTTCTCCGTTTGGCCATATTTTAACATATTTTATTATCGACGGATAGTCATTAGGGCATCTTGTATTTCGAAAACACGCTATCTATTTTCCCAGCGAGAAAATAGCGCTCCATACTTAATATTGATAATTTAGGGATTGCTAGGGACTTATCAAAGGTATAAAATAGTAACACGAGGAGTAATATAAATTACGAGGAGTAAATAATGACGATAAACCCATATATTTTTCGTGGATACGATATTCGAGGTGTAGTTGATAAGGATTTGAATGTGGAGAGTGTGGAAATTATCGGTAAAGCTTATGGCACTTGGCTAGTCAAAAATGGGATAAAAACAGCTGTTGTGGGATCGGATTGCAGATTGACTAGCGATGATTATCGGGAGGCGATTATTCGGGGTTTAACCAGTACAGGGATAGATGTGTTTGATTTAGGTATGTCTCTGGTACAGATTGTTTATTACGGCCAATATCATTTCAATACCAAAGGGGCGGTAATGGTGTCGGCTTCGCACAATCCGGCAGAATACAATGGTTTCAAGCTGGGGGCGGATTTTTCGCAGACAATGGTAACTGATCAGATTCAGGAGGTTAGGAAATTGGCAGAGGAAGGTGAATTTGCCACAGGGAAAGGAACGGTTAAGAAAGAAGATATAACAGAGGCGTATTTTGCTAAACTATTAGAGAAGATCAAGATTGATAAGAAATTTCGTATTTTGGCGGATTTCAACAATGCTACGGCGGCTAAATTTTTGCCGAGATTAATGGAGAAAATAGGGGCAGAGCTAGTAGTACGCAATTCCGAGATTGACGGCAGCTTTCCCAATGGAACGCCTGACCCAACGGAAAGACATTTGGCAGAAAGATTGGCTAAGGCAGTTTTGGAAGAGAAGGCCGATATCGGCTTAACTTTTGATGCAGATGGCGACAGGTTGGGTGTGGTTGATGACAAGGGTGCGGTTATTTGGAATGATATGCTGGTGGCGATTTTTGCAGCCGATGTTCTGGAGAACAATCCGGGTGAGAAGATTATCTATAATGCCTTGTGTTCCAAGGTAGTTGAGGAGACTATTCGAGCCAATGGCGGGAAGCCAATCATGTGGCTAACGGGGCATTCTTGGATAAAGGAGAAGTTATTTGAGGAAAAAGCGCCTTTTGCCGGAGAATTGTCGGGTCATTTCTTCTTTGTTGATAAATTTTACGGGCATGATGACGGCTTTTATGCAGCTTTGAGGTTGCTTGAGTATTTATCGAGACGAGACAAGCCATTTTCCGAGGTTATTAAGGAATTCCCGGTTTATATCTCCAGTCCGGAAATCAAGATCGGTTGCCCTGACGAGGTTAAGGCAGAGGTGGTTGATCGAATGGTTAAAGAGATGAAGGAAAAATACAAGGGCGAGAAGATAAGCGATATAGATGGGATAAGAGTGGATTTTTCAGATGCGATGTTTATCGTTCGTTATTCTCAGAACGGCCCTTATCTATCACCGAAGTTTGAGGCCAAAACCCAAGAGAGATACGAAGAGATGAAGAAAATTGTGGTGGGACTTCTGAAGGATGCGCCGGAGATTGATTGGAGTTTTGGGGCTAATTTGGATTCGCTGAACTAGCAGAGTAAAGGTTGAAATACGACGTGCTTTTTAAAGGCACGCGTTCGATTTTTCCAGCGAAAATCGCCGCTCACTCTCGGCTCGCAACCCCGCCTTGGCGGGAACCCAGCTTGCCTTGCCTGCGAGAGGCCTTTAAAAAGCACATCGTATTTATGTGAAAAAGAGGGATGGGTTAGCGGGTTTGCGAGATACCTCTCAAAAACAATATCCTGGTCTCGAAAAATAAATAAGGGGGATGGAATACAAAAACCGGCAGGAGCGGTGCCGGTTTTTGTGGGGATTTACTTGTCGGTATCGTATTGAGGGGGCAGTTTCCTGATGGAATATAGTGTGGTTCGGATTTCCGAGTAATTGCGATCAACTTTTTGCTGGAGTTTCTTGATCTCCTTGAGAGCCTTATCTCGGTAGCGAATAATTTTTCTGAGACGTTTTCTTCTCACATACCTCCTTTCGCTTAATGGATTACAAGCATATTCGAAAGAGTTATTGATCGCATTGTCGGATATCACTAAAATGCCAAGAATATGGCTATAATTTTGGATGACTTTACGAATTTATGACATCTGAGATTTTGCAAACCTTAGCTTGTTTACAGGTTTAGTAAGCCGATTTTGGTTTTGACATCAGAGAGAGTTTTCTGAGCGGTGGATGCGACTTTTTCGCTTCCTGCTTTAAGGATTTTTTCTAATTCGGTAGGACTTTGCATTAAGCTATTATATTTTGATTGAATTGGTGCTAGATGAGAGATAATCGTATCGGCAAGGGCTTCTTTGAATTCCCCATAGTTTTTACTGGAAAATTCATCTTCCAACTCGGCTACTTCTTTACCGGAGATTTCTGAGTGGATGTTTAACAGATTAGAAATGGCAGGCTGGTCTTTTTCGTATTTGACTTGGGTGCCAGAATCAGTGACGGCTTTGCGGATCTTTTGACGGATTTTCTCGGGAGAATCAGATAGAGCCATGTAATTATATTCGCTGGCGGCGGATTTGGACATTTTCTTGGACGGGTCGTCGAGAGCCATAATGCGTTTGCCGGAGATTTTTGTAGAGTAGTCAGGGATAGTGAAGGTCTGTCCGTATAGGTTGTTGAAGCGTTTGGCTATGTCACGGGTTAATTCAACGTGCTGAACTTGATCTTCACCAACAGGGACAGTGGTTGTTTGGTAAAGAAGAATGTCGGCGGCCATAAGGGTTGGATAGGTAAGAAGTCCAGCCGAGGGTGCCGCTTTTACGATAAACCCTGTATCTCCTAAGTCGTTCTGTAATTTTTGAGTTTTTTCCTTGTACTGAGTCATCCGAGCCAGTTCGCCGATTTGTGTGTAGCAACTTAGAATCCAAGCCAGTTCGGTGTGCTCGGGGCGGGTGGATTGGATAAAGATATCCGATTTTTGCGGGTTTATGCCGCAGGCAATGTACCAGGCGGCAGCAGATAAGGTGTTTTTGCGCAATTGCTCGGGGTTTTGGCGGACGGTAATGGCATGGAGATCAACAATGCAAAAGATAGCTTCATCTTCGCCAGTTGGCGGATTGTTTTGCAGTTCAACCCATTGCTTGATAGCGCCGAGATAGTTGCCAATATGAATGATGCCGCTTGGTTGGATTCCCGAGAAAATTCTTTTAGCCATATTACCCCACTTCTTTTGAACTAATTTAGTAATTAAAGATTAACATAGGGGAAAATCAAAAACAAGGAGAAAAATTGGTAATAAAAGAAGCCCTTTGATGTTATCGCGGGGGCTAGCTGATGCGTTTAGAATGAAACACTACCAAGAAATCACAGGCCTTGCTAAAGAAATACAAATATCTAAATACTGGTTTTCACCTGATTAGTGAACATTAACAACCGTCCGCAAAGGCTTTTATGCACATTGAAGAGTTTTTCAACTTAAAATCATTTGAGAGAAGAAACTTATCGTAGCAGTATAATAATTGCAAAAGATAACGATCTCGTCCCTGTTTAGAATTATCCTCCTTGTGAGACTTGACAAAAACCTAAATAAGTATATGTTTTACTTGGGATTTTATAGCTAGAAACTAGCATATTTGTATAAGGGGGGTGCTAGCAATGCAATATGGACTAGTAATTCTTAAACCTGACTCTATCAGGGATAGTTTGGAAAATGACATCATCAGATGTCTTGAGGAAGGGGGCTTAGAAATAGTATGGAAAGAATACTGGCAAATAAGGCCGGAAATCGTCCAAATGATTTATCCAGAGAAAGTAGTGGAGCCAACTTACTCTTCGACAGTTAAGGCCATCTCGTTTGGTCTTTCGATGGTTATCGTAGTCAAAAATCCCACAAATACGGATATTTGGGAAGTTCTACGACAGCTTAAAGGAAGAATGGATACGGATGGAATCAGGAAAAAGTTTTGCTATCACTCGAAGGATGAGCTGGTACTGATGGGTTACGACGGTCTATCACTTCAAGACAAACTAGCTGAAAATAGATTGCATACTCCCGATGACGCGGAAGGGGCAGCGACTATTTTGGCTCTATGTCGAGAAGAAGGAATTAGCGTTCCATTACCTATCGTTGCTCTTCTCTGCAACCGTGGGGAGTGAGCAATCACTTCCCACAACTTCAACTTCAAAATTAGAAAAACATAATAAAGTTGAAATCCTAAAAATAATCTTTTTATTTTAACGACTCATTCGAGTGATCCATTGACCCGTTAAAATTCAACTCGACCAGTCAGTATGCTACAATAAATAAATTTTCAAACAATCAGACAATAGCTTGTAATATGAGTAACCATTCATTAAGAAAGGACACAATGACAGAGATTATTAGTATTGCGGGGTTGCCTTGTTGTGGTAAAACAACACTGTGTAATTCCTTTGCTTCTTTACATAATGGTCTTTCTTTAGACTTAGAGTATTTGAGAACAACGTTTTTTGAAGAAGATATTGAAAACAATGTGTTTGGATTTACTCACAATGAACCAATTAAGAAAAGTGAAGATTTGAGAACGTACTTTCTGAGGTGTGCTATTTATGAAAAGATTATAACTCTTGATGAATATATAGAATGGTACGAAGTTATAATGGAATACATAAATAGAACAATTCTTAAAATATTAAACGATTTTAAGGACTTAGATTATGAAGATTTCTTATCTAAATACAGTAAAATAATCAAGTGGAGTCCATTGGATAAACCTGACTTAATTGTATTAAATCATGCTTTACTGCCACTAACAGATATTTGGAACGATTCAACATTGTCTATAATGTTAACGGGTGAAGAATCTGTTCTTGTAGCAAGGTTTATAGAACGAGAGAAACTTGGCTCTGATGGGATAAAGTATGGTGTTGATATTTTACGACACATGAATTTGTATAGTATATTGAACAATGGGGCAAAAGCAAACATTGTTTACGATACAACCAATAATTTTATGGATATAAGACAAATTGAAAATATTTATAAGAAAGGAAATATTGAAAATGAAACAAGAAGTTAAATTTAAAACGGATGATTATAATTACTATAATCGAGTTGTAGGAATTATCAAGCACAATGACAAATTCCTAATTATGAATGTGGATAATGCGCCATATTATCACATTCCAGGCGGACATATTGAAATAGGCGAAGATTCTACTACTGCTGTTACTAGAGAAATCAAGGAAGAATTAGATTACACTGTTAAAAATACAAATCTATTATGTATTCAAGAGAATTTCTATGAGAAAAAAGGAATTGTTCAACATGGTGTAGAATTCTACTACATTATTGAACTAGAAGAAGACGTTGAAACAGTTGACAGAGAAGTTATAGAAATTGATCGTGGTGAAGAAAAACACTTATTTATCAAATGGGTTTCTATTGATGAATTAGAAGAAATAGATCTTAAACCATTCACTGTTAAAGATTTGATGGTGAACAACAAATTGGACACTTTAACACATATAATCAAGAAAGATTAATGAACTAATGAAAGATTGTGTGTTTTGCTCTTTAGTAAATCAAACTGATAAAGAACTTTACTCTAAACCAGAAAATACAGTTCTTTATGAGGATGATTTGGTATTAATTAAACCAGCATTAGGGATGTCTATTCCTAATTATTTAATGATTATTTCCAAACAACATATCAATGGGTTTGCAGAATTAGATTCTTGTAATCTATTTAGGTTAGAAAATTTATTAGATAGAATTTGTGATGAATATCTTAAAATTATTGGAACTTACCCAATAATTTTTGAACATGGTTCTTTATCAAAGGGAAGGCATCCACTCAGTATTACTCATGCACACCTGCATATCATTCCTATATATTTTTCTCGTGATAATTTAGAAAAGTTGTTTGATGAATTAGAGTTGGGATTACAATTTACTATAATTTCTTTACATAACATGAAACACAAAGATTATTGGATGTATAGATCTGAGAATAAGCACTATTATATGTCTCATTCTATTAAAGATGCTCCCAAATCATGTTTTATAAAACTTGTTGCTGAACAGGCTGGTTATGATAATTCTTATGAATGGAGAGATCCAAAGAACAATCGTGACTCAGATATTAAAAAAACAATTGAAATATTTAAGAAACTGAAGTTGAATAAATAATTCTCATTTACTTTTCTAATACCTAAGAATATGTTATTGCTATCATTAAAATCAAAAATACTAAATTATTAATAATAATTTAGTGATCGAAATAATTTTAAAAGGCAAAGAAGAAATAAAAAAAGAAGCCTATTGATGTTATCGCTAGGCTTTGATCGGTCTGATGCAATGCACCAGGGCTCCCTTGAGGGTGACAAGCTTGAGTTTGGTGCCGCCGTCACGAGGGCTTCCGCCGACATTGTTGCCGCCGCCCCAGATATTGCCCCCCGAGGGTCTCTCCTCTCGGTTGCAGAGGCTTAGGAACTGGATGACATTGAATCCGATGAAGGGCGACATGCGGCCGACAGATACCTTGAGATTGCCGTTGGACAATTCCTGGATGGACAGATATGCCTTGTGGCCATCGCCGAATAGTCCGATGCGGGCATGCTGGCCGGTCTCCTCGATAATGGCGACCGGGCCCACCTTATCCAACAAGGTATAGCGGGTATCTAGGGCGATTCTCTCACCCTTACCTGTGATGTGGCGCATGATACGATTCTCGACATCGGTAACGATGCCGATCATGGTATGTTCGCTGATAGCCGGTTGGTGAATGATTCCCAGTTGTCTGGCTCGAGTGTAGGGCTCGAAGATCCAGGCGAACTCTTCCAGCAGAGGTAAATCCTTGTGGAACGGGTAAGCGCCGGCCATGGTGTCCATAGTATCCTCGACGGCAATCAACCGATTCAGCAAGGGGTGGATTGTCTGACATGTCAGCTCCGGGTGTTTCAGGACGAACCAGGCGGTGCAGACATCCTCGTCGGGGTGATTGGCGTGCACAATCGCGTGGTACTGGCCATTGAGGCGAAACTGCTCATTCAAGCCAGCTCGCATATAGCACAACGCTTGTCCGCAGGCACTGCGCGTGGCCAATCGGTCACAGGAGTCATGATGGTTTAGGTTCAGGTATGGCCCTTTTTGCTCGTACTGGGTTGATTCGGCTACGATGCCGTCAATTCCTATCGAGTACGGAGGCGTCGCTGCAATGAACTCCGAGAAAGTAGCATATGTTTTTCTGGGTACGATTCGCAATATGGCTGGCAATTACAGGTCCTCCTTTTTCAGTTTTTTCTTGTATTGCCGCGCTTATTTTAATTTATAGGTTAGGATTTGTCAATTCTTTATACCTCAAACTTACTATCTGTTGCTGGACAATTTACATTAATCCAGCTGGCTGGAGACTGTTGAATAGTCTCTTAGACAGCTCATAATCCCCTCCTCGTCGAATAGCTCAATACATCAAAATATATCCATAGGCGTTTGTCCGAGGAGAATTAGTTAGAGTGATTACATTATACCACAATTGAGTATAGCGACGATCGGTTGGCGACTAAAACAGGAGATTTTTCAATATGGTTTGAACTAACATCGTGAACCTTGACAGAATTTGGGGGCTTTGCTAATATGGGATTCTGGTGGTGGCATATACGAGTACCCCCTTCTCGTTGCCACTGCCTTTTGAATTCTGGAAATTGGATTACTTGATAGGTATTACAAGTAAGATACTATACTTGTATAGGGGGAATAATTAAATTATTTAATACTAGTTACGGGTGGAAGGGGTGGGTTATAGAAAGATTAATACTGATACGGTGCCGTTAGAATCGTACTTGAGAGTTATGCCGCGTCATTAGGAGTGTCTCATAAGCATTTTTTGTATGAAAAAAGGCCTCGGATCGAGGCCTGCGGGTTTGCAGTTACTCCTTGGGGGTGCTGGGTGTGCGCATTCCTTTCCTGGAGTTCTTACCTTGCCGATGGAGGCTCGTTGAGTGTGGCAATGGCGAGCTCCGGGATGACGATTGGCTCCTCTGGCTTTCCGGGGCGCTGTTCGTGGCGCTGGATAGCTTGGATACCTACGACCTCGTAACCGGTCTGGTCGTAGATCCTATTGCGAAGGTCTTCCAGAGTGCCGTCGTCGCCTAGCAGGAGATATGGGTTTGCCTTGACAGCAACCACGATCCTGTTGCCGTGCTCTGGTAGCTGGTCGGCTGTCAAGCTTGCATTGTTGCTGCCACGATATCTAGTGAGCAGCTGTTCCATGGTATTGCCGAGATTCTCTTTGGCGATTTTGGAAAGAGTGAACTCGACTCCAAGGGACGTGGTAGTGTGAGTGAAGTTGTCGTCGAGTCGGTACTCTTTCGTTGCCACCTGATGAAGAAACATGTCGGCGACGATCAGGAGCTTCATAGAAAGGCCGAGCACGTCCAGGTAGCAAGGGGTGCCGTCAGCGACGTAGAAGTAGTGCGACCGACGATGGTATACCAATCGCACGATGCAGTTGTCTCGGTCGTGCAGGGTGAGTGGAAAACGGATGAGGAGCCAGAAGCCAACTACGATATTGGCTGCCAGCAACATCAAGGCGATCAAGATGTGACCTGCGTTCGCCGAGCAGGTGATGCCGAAGATTCCTCCGACAACCAACAAGGCCAAGATTGTTACCTTGAGTGACGCCTCTGACAATCGTTTCTCCAGAAACTGAGCGATATCCAGCTTGTCCATCAACATCCGAAAAGTGCCTCCGCGCTTTAGCGCTATGAAATGTAGGGTGCGTGAATCTGAAGGTATTGTAACAGCCGGATGAGCGATTGTCAAGGCGAGTGGGAGTGAATAAGGCGTATTTCTTAAAGGCACGCGTTCGATTTTTCCAGCGAAAATCGCCGCTCTCTCTCGGCTCGCAACCCCGCCAAGGCGGGGACCAAGCTTGCTCCGCCTCCGAGAGGCCTTTAAAAAGTACACCTTATTCTTTAAGGTGGAAAAGGATGAATGCTCGCTCGACCTCCGAGATACCTCTCAAAGGATAATATTCTTTCTACTAGATAGGATGCAGGGCCCGCTGTAAATAAGAGACCGCTGAAAAACTTCTTTGAAAAGGCATATTTTGCTTTATTGTTCGAGCTTGTCGAGAACTAGCAGGATAAAACTTCTCGACTCTCCGCCTCCGCCAGTTGGCGGATGGCGGATCGCTCGGAGAATAATTAGGTTTTTCAGCGGTCCCAATAATGGGCTTGACAAAATGTAAAGCAGACTTTACAATTTTTAATACGAAACACTGTTGACTTTTGAGGTAATAATTGGTTGAATGATTAAGCAATAAGCTAGTAAGCAGTAAGCAATAAGAAGTAAGTGAGGAGTGATATGGCAAAGCTAAGACCGCTGGGCGATCGCGTGCTCGTTTTCCCGCTTGAGAAAGTAGAGAAGACAAAGGGCGGGATAATTCTGCCGGAGTCGGCCAAAGAAGAAAGACAGGAAGGGAAGGTAGTAGCGATAGGGACAGGCAAATGGATTGACGGAAAACTGGTTTCCTTAGGAGTAAAGCAGGGGGATGTCGTTTTGTTTAGTAAGTATGGCGGGGATTCGATTAAATTTGAAGGCAAAGAATACAAGATTGTAAAAGAAGAAGATATTTTAGGGGTTATAGAATAGTTAATACAGGCTCAAGGATACATTTTGTCGGAGAGCGTTACGCTCGCAGGCTCGCTGCACTACGCTTAACTCTCCTCAAAAACGTATCCTTTCGCCAGGCAAGATTGAACAATTATAGAACTTTATTGAATCTTAAGAGAAAGTAGATAGGAGAAAGAATGGCAAAGCAATTAAAATTTGGAGAGGAAGCGAGAATCGGGCTAAAAAAGGGGGTAAATACTCTGGCGGATGCCGTTAAGATTACGCTCGGACCTAAAGGGAGAAATGTAGTTTTGGACAAGGGATTTGGCGGGCCAAGTATTACCAATGACGGAGTAACTATTGCCAAAGAGATTGATTTGGAAGATAAGTTCGAGAATCTTGGCGCCCAGTTAGTTAAAGAAGTGGCAACCAAGACAAACGATGTTGCCGGAGACGGTACGACTACAGCTACATTGCTCGCGCAAGCGATTGTCAATGAAGGCCTCAAAAACGTCACGGCCGGAACCAACCCTATGGCAATTCGCCGAGGGATTGAAAAAGCCACACAAGCGATTGTGGAGGCGCTAAAGGATAATGCAAAGAAAGTTGTCGGCAAGGCGGAGATAGAACAGGTAGCGTCAATTTCTGCCAACGATCCGATGATCGGAAAACTAATCGCCGAGGCGATTGATTTAGTCGGACGCGATGGCGTGATTACGGTGGAAGAGTCGCAGACTCTGGGATTGGAAAAAGAAGTTGTTGAAGGAATGCAGTTTGACAACGGATATGTTTCCGCCTACTTTGTAACAGATACGACAAGGATGGAAACAGTTCTCGAGCACCCAAGCATTTTACTAACAGATAAGAAGATTTCGTCCATTCAGGAGATATTGCCATTACTCGAAGCGATGGCACAGACAGGCAAGAAAGACCTGGTTATTATTGCCGAGGATATTGAAGGAGAAGCGCTGGCGACTTTGATCGTTAATAAAATAAGAGGCGTGCTGAATGTTTTAGCTATCAAGGCGCCGGGATTTGGCGACAGGCGTAAGGAAATGCTGCAGGATTTGGCTATCTTGACCGGCGGACAGGTTATTTCCGAGGAACTTGGTGTTAAATTGGAAAGCGCAACAGTTGATATGCTGGGAAGCGCCAGGAGAGTAACAGCCGATAAGGATAAATCAACAATCGTTGAGGGTGCGGGCAAGACATCAGAAATCAAGAAGCGCGTAGCGCAGATCAAGGCACAGGTTCAGAAGACTACCTCTGATTTTGACAAAGAGAAGCTGCAGGAGAGATTGGCTAAGTTATCCGGCGGTATCGGAGTGATTAAGGTTGGAGCGGCTTCAGAAGTTGAGATGAAAGAGAAGAAAGCGCGAATCGAGGATGCGATTAATGCAACCAAAGCGGCTATTGAGGAAGGAATTGTAGCCGGGGGCGGCGTGGCTCTGGTTGACGCCCTATCATCAATGGATTCCCGATTAAAAAATGAACTCAAGATTGAAGGCGAGGAACAGGTTGGCGTAGGGATTATGAGGAAAGCACTCGAATCTCCAATGCGCCAGATTGCGGAGAATGCCGGCAAGGATGGCTCGGTTGTGATTGAGAATATTAAGAAGAGCCAGCCGGGCATTGGCTATAATGCTTTGACTGATGAATACATGGATATGATAAAAGCCGGTATTATTGATCCATTGAAAGTAACCAGGTCGGCTTTGCAGAATGCGGCTTCGGTTTCAGGGATGGTTTTGACAACGGAAGCGGTGGTAACCGATTTGCCGGAAAATCCGCCAGTTGGCGGATCGGCTGGCGGTGGAATGCCGGGGGGCGGAATGCCCGGCGGAATGGGCATGGGCTACTAAGCTAAAAAATATAAATTCAAAGTAAGAAAAGTCCCGCGAGCCGGGACTTTTCTTTTGCCAAATGCAATAGGGTTTTTGATTATTATGTCAATATAGGTTGTACAATAATTTGTTGCAATTAACGTTCAAGTGTAATTGAATAATATAGGGAATGCAAGCTAAATGGATGTCGTAAGTCTAAGTATTAAATCATCATAAAATTCCTTAAACTCAAGTAGTTGATATATTATTAGTTTTTGAGTGGTTAATTGGCTGATTCTAATGTAGATTATCGTAAAGTAATGTAGAAAAGATTTCGACAATAATTGTATAAACAGTTTAGTATCTGTCTATTATACTTCGACAACAAATATCTCACTTGATATACGGTTACTCACTTTTTAAGGTACCTTATGCGCTTATTTTGCTCTTTAGTTCAATATATATAATACGATTGGTGAGTATATTGCTTTGCATTTTTGCCATTATTGCGACCAAAAATCATATTCAATTAGTTGTAAAATAAAATATTATTGTTCAAATGATTATGGACTTTGAAATGTAGTATTTCTGTTAGTATATTTACCAATTCTATTAGTTGAGCGACGATCTGTATATTAATATTTAGAAGTTTTTGTTTCATAGTATGTTTGTTGATTTTAATAACTGAGCAATCGTCCAACTTAAATTATTTGTTAATATTTTACAATCGTAAATATTGCTTTTGGAGCAGACACTTTGTTTTATATTTCAGCTAGAAATTATTGTTTACGAGCGGACAATTGCATTGTTAAATTGACAAATGTTAAATGTAAAATCTTGAGTGCGGAATGTTAGATATTGAATGCCGACTACTTAGTGCAGGTTCTGACGATTTGAACGATGTGGCGATTGATGTAATATAGATTTTATTACTTGTTGTTTTTCAAATTGTTATAGTGAACATTGCTAGTTATTAGATGATTTGTAATCGTACCTATTTTGGCTTTAGGATCGCTTTGAACATGAATTTTATCTTTGACATGAGGAATTTTATTGCCGAAGTTATTATTAGAATACGTTATGTTGTAACATTTTGAACTGTCTGAGTCTAACATGGAGGTATGCAAGTATTATCAACGAATTAGTTCTTTTGCGATAATAATACAATTAAAAAATATAGCGGAAATAGATTATTACACGTAAACGCTAATAAGCGTATATAGAATAATTAACCAGTCGAATAATTTAATACGTGCAAATAATATTAAGTGAAACTTGACAAAAAATAATACATGTAATAACGTAGAATACAATGGCATGTATAGTGTAATGTATACATAAAATTAATATTATATTACCGTAAGATTGAATCTATGTCTGCAATAGGAATTGTAATTATATATTCAAGTTTCCGTATATAATTTCGAACAGGTAAGGAGGAGGTTGTGTTGCGTCCCTTTGATATGTTCAAGGACAAAAACCGAAATACGCGCGTCATCTCGATAGCCAATCAAAAAGGCGGGGTTGGTAAGACGACCAGCACGATTAATTTAGGTGTGGCGCTAGCGGAAAGAGGTAAGGACGTTCTTCTGGTGGATTTCGATCCCCAATCTAATATGTCTATTGGTTTGGGTGTGGACGTTGATAATATCGGGAACAGAAGTATTTATCATGCGTTGTTTGACGATAAGCTCACTCTGCCTAAAGTTTCACACAAAACGAAGATACCCGGGTTGAAAGTGGCGCCGGCAACATTGGATCTGACGGCGGCGGAAATTCAGCTTTTTGCGCGTGAGAATCGCGAGAAGACGCTTCATGACCTCTTAAAACCTCACAAAAACGCCTACGATTACGTTTTGATTGATTGCCCGCCTAGTTTAGGCCTTTTAACTCTAAATGCGCTGGTAGCGTCGGATGGCGTGATTGTGCCATTGCAGTGCGCTTATTGGGCGATGCGCGGTATGAAGCAACTGATGGACACGATTGATAAGATAAAAGAAAGCGGCATGAACCCCAATTTGGAGCTTATCGGTATTCTACTTACGATGTACAACAGCCGGACGCATCATTCCCGCCAAGTGACCGAGAGGGCGAGAGAGGCGTTCGGAGATAAAGTATTTCAAACGGTAATTAAAGAGACTGTGCGGTTTGATTATGCGACAGTCGCTTGCGAGTCGGTGCTAACGCACGCCAAGACTTCAGAAGCGGCCGATGCTTATCGCGCAGTGGCTAAGGAGGTAGAAAATGTCAAAAACAGGTAGGGAGGATCTACCCGGAGCGGACCTTCTATTCGGTTCGCACGGGAAGCAAACCGAGGATAAACCCTCCGTGGAAGAGCCGGAGGAAAGGGGGATAAGGAGCGGTTCAAATTTCAAGATTGCCAAGCTGGAGGAAACTGACCCTGTCAAGTTCACTTTTTATTTCAATCCGCAGATTCTCGAGGATCTGGAAGTAGCTAAATTTCGACTGCGCATGGAAAGGCGGTTAAAAATCAGCAAGTCGGATATTGTGAATGCGGCACTTAGCTATTGCATGAAGGATTTGACTTTTTTGGAAAGACTAGTGAGCGGTAAGCTGGATTAGGCGGATTTTTCGATTAAAATTGGGAAAATCGGGGGATGAAATATTGTCGGCTGACCAGCGACAGGTTTTGAATACTTGACATTTTACTGGAGGCAGATTATTATTTTACTGTAGAGATATTGTCGACAGGAGCTAAATATGTCATTTTCTCAAACATTACAAAAAATGGGATTTTCCGATAAGAAGTCGCTTATTTATTTGGCTCTTTTACAAAATGGGGAGATGTCAGCTAGCGAGATTGCCAAAGAAACTAAGGTGCAAAGGACAACCGTCTACGACATATTGGACGACCTTGTAAAAAATGGTTTCGCCGCGATAGGCAGTGCGGAAGGGAAGCGCAAGACTTTTGTCGCCGAGGGACCAGAGAAGCTTATTGATTTTATCGGAGATAAAGCGGAGGAAGTTGCGCGTCAAAAGAAGATTTTAGACGAGAAGCAGGAGGAGTTAAAGGAATTGATTCCCCAACTTAGAGGGCTTTCCGACGAGGTGGTGGGAAAGCCGAGCGTGCATTTTTACGATGGCGCCAAGGGTTTAGTTGAAGCATTAAATCTCTGCTTAACCAGTAAGCAGCCGCTAATGATCTACGGGTCGCTTGAACCATGGAATAGATGGATGCCGGATCATTTTCAGTGGTTTAGTGAGGAGGCGACCAAGAGGCATATGGAAATAAGGAGAATTGATCAGAAGACGATTAATAAACTTCGGGGAGAAGATGTGGAAATTGATGGGGGCTGGCCGATCAGGTTATTGCCGGTTGGTTTTACATTGCCTGGGTTTGTTTTGGTTTATGGAGATAATGTATTGAAGGCATCGTTTCAAAGACCGATGGCAACGATAATTCAAGATAAAGAACTGGCAGGTAGTCAAAAGACGATTTTTGAGCTGTTTTGGCAGTTTTTGCGAGAGACTAGTTAGTGTAGAGATCTTTTAAGTCTTTAAGATCGCCAAATACGCCGGAGAGGCTGTCAAGCACCCCGATTGATTTTAAGATATAAAATAGTATAGAGATAACTAAAGCCAAACCAAGAGTGGAACCAAGGGCATAGGCGATACTGCGAATCATAACTGGACCAATTTTGTTTTGTTTGTATATTTTTTTTTGAATATCGGTTAATTGGTTAGTTGCCTGAATTAACCGATCCATTGTTACCAGCACATCTTTTGATTCACCGGCTGGTGTTTGATCCGTTTTTTGTGGCGCCTGATCCATCTCCCCTCCTCTTTTATTGACCTAATGCTAAGCTGGCACACCCTTAACTTCGACATTAGGGGCAATTACTGTATCGTCAAATATTATTTTATTATGTTTAGTTTCAACGACTTTATCGGCGGGCAGTATCCGGCTCTGAATTATATGTTTAATATAATATTTTATTATCATATTGGTCTCGCTATCTATCACTATGTCTTCAACTCGTCCCAGATATACTTTACTCTTGGTATATGCTTTAGTTTTGAGCAGGGAGATCTGTTGATCGGCGGACTCCTTGACTCGGATGATTTCTTGGGAATCTATGATGCTTTCGGGGCTATTGATTAAGACGATTTTTGGATCCAAGACGATGATATCCGTTATGGAAATTATTTTTTTTCGGCCGAAAAGAGTGCTGGGCAGAACATGAAAGGCCAAAAGGTGTGCATCGGACGGATTGACTATGGGATTGCCGAGTTCGCCCAGTTTCCCTGCCGAAGGAGTGACGATCGGCGCGCGAAATAATTTGGTTGCAAGTATTAGCATACAAGAATAATATACCGAATTTATTTAGCAAGATCAATCGGCTTCTATCCTGTGTAATATACTGCAAGGTTAAACCAGCTTGACGTAATTTAGTAGTTTGATATGATAAGTTTATAGAATTAGCGGTCTCACAGTTTTGGGTTAAATTCGGGAGGGGAATGAAAATCTTTACTTTTAAGGCGAGTGATGACAAAGGGCAAATTGTCAACGGCAAGGTTGCCTCTTCTGATATGGAACAAGTGCATAAAGATGTGGAAAAACGGGGACTCAAAGTAATCTCAATTACTGAGAAAACCAAATGGCAGGACATATTTCTGTCTTTTTCTGTGAAGGCGAGAGATCGCAGTTTGCTGTATCGGCAGTTAACGACAATGCTTAAAGCCGGTGTTTCTATTACACAAGCGATCGAGATTGCCAGGCAAACACCCAATAAATCGCTGGGAAGAGTATTAGAGGAGATGAGTCTTGGATTACAGAATGGTTTTCCATTATCACGGATGATGGAAAATTATCCGCAAGTTTTTCCCAGTATAGAAACCGGGGTTCTGCGCGCCGGGGAGGCGACGGGTAAGATGGAAATTGTTCTTAACGAGTTATCGGCTGAAGTGGCGACTTCGGCTTCTTTTACTGCTAAAATCCGTGGGGCTATGGTTTATCCGATTGTAATCGTGTGTGTGATGATAGCTGTCATTTTTATTGTGATGACTAAGGTCATTCCTTCTATTAGTCAGATTTTTGAGGAGCAAAATCTGGCTTTGCCTATACAAACTCAAATTTTGATTGCGTTGAGCAGGTTTATGACTCAGTATTGGTATTTGATTATTATGGGTATAATATTTTTGGTGGCCGGATATAAAGTATTTATGATTAGTAACACTGGCAAAAAGACTAAAAGTGTTATAAGCATAAATTTTCCGGTGTTTGGGACTCTTGTTAGGGAAGTTTTTTATGCTCGTTTTAATCGGACTTTTTCCTTGCTGCTTCTGGCTGGAGTGCCGATTATCGAGTCGGTGAATATATTGGCGACTATTACGACAAATACGATTTACATAGATCTGGTATTGAGTATATCTAAATCGCTGGAGCAGGGTTTGCCGATAAGCTCGGTACTGAAGAAAAGTAAATATTTCCCACCGCTTATGAGCCAGTTGCTCTATGTCGGTCAGCAGACTGGTGATCTTTCGGGAATGTGCGATACTCTTGCCGAGTATTATGAGGAAGAAGTGGATAATAAATTAAAGACATTTACATCACTTTTGGAACCGTTTATCTTTATTGTACTGGGCGGCGGTGTTGGATTTGTGGTCATTAGTATTTTAGGTCCGATATATAGCTTGGTTAATGCTTTTTAAGGAGGCATTATGAAAATTAAAAGGGAAAGGATTTCAGCTTTTACTCTGATAGAATTGTTGGTAGTTATTTCCATCATTTCAATTTTAATGGTAATTTCGCTGGTTGGCACGAGCGCAGTGAGGTTGAGATCCAGAGATGCTAAAAGGAAAAGTGATTTGGCGAAAATACAGGGGTATTTGACTTTATATTATGCCGATAAAAAGACTTACCCTCTGCCTTGCGAGAAAACATTACCTGCTTTGAAAGTTAATTTCCCTTGCTATTATGACGGCGAGCAAGGCGGCTACGAGAAACTTATGAAGGGTGATGGCGGTAATGTTAATGGGATGATCAAGGACGGTTATGCCGATACCTATGTGCAGGATTCAAAGACAGGATATGCATACAGATACCGACCGTCGGAAGATGGTTTGAATTTTGAGATTTCGGCTCAACTAGAGAACTCGAATGATAATGATTTAACGACGGATACAACAGGAGCCGGCAGTGATTCTAACAGATATGAAAAGGGGACCGATAAGAGTATTCGAACAGATGGAACGGTTAGCGTATATCCTGAAGTGCCTCCAGATTGGATTTTCGAGTTTGATATTACCAAAATTTGCACACCTTGCCTTATGGAATAGGGGCTAGTTAAGCAGTAAGTAATAAGCGATAAGCTGGTAAGCAGTAAGAAGTAAGAAGGAAGTTGGGAAAGAGAAAGATTGCCACGCTACGCTCGCAATGACAGAAATGCGCTCGCAATGACAGGGAAGGATGCTGTTCTGGCTTGTGGAGAACCGAGCTTCTCGACTCTGCTGGCCGGTGGGGCTCGAAGGATATCACATACATTTAAATATAAAAGGAGATGGGATTAAATCATTAAAAAAAGGATACACTTTAATTGAGTTAATTGTAGTAATTGGCGTCATTGTAATTTTGACGGCTTTAGCTATGCCTCAAGTTAACGGAATTCAAGAACGAAGCAGTCTGACGACTGCGGCGGAGACGATAAGGCAGGCAGTGATCGAGGCGCGGACCGATGCCATTGCTCCACGGGGGGGGAATGTCGGTCGGAGTAATTTTACCGCTTTCGAGATCAAGTTTATTAACGGGATAACAAAAAAGAATGAGCAAGTTAAGACGACATCAGGTTCAAACGCAGTTGTGACGAATTCACCGGTGGAAATTCAGGGAATTGTAACGGCATGTGATAATCGAAGCAATCAATTATCGTCCACATTAATCAAATCAATCGATTTTTCGGACGGTATTATGATTGACGGATTTTCGCCGGAAAAGCTCTTAGAATCAATTAAAGCAGGCACTGAGGAATTGATTCCGGTTGACGGCGACACATCGAAAAAAATAACCAGAACCGGTGTCCGGTTTACTTTAGCAAATTTTGACATTACCTGCGGGGGTACGAAGAGTGTTGATTCGCAGAACGCGGAATTATGGGACTCAACGAAACAGGAAAACACCTTTAGAGTGAAATTGAAAAATATCAGATATGAAAAGATAAAAAATACAACGAGTTCGGATACGGAATTTATGTATGTCAATATTAACAAATACAGCGGGCAGGTTTGGATATCGAGAGAAGCCAGCGAGTCAACAGATATGGCGGTTTTCCCCGATAATTCAAGCGCTGAATCGTTGATTATGCAAGACTCGTATTGGGATGCAGGGGGAGGGGATTGGATTGGAAATATATTGAGAGTTAATGACGGCAACCAATCATTTGTCATGTTCGATTGGGCCAGCTTAACTGACCCGAGCGAGCCGAACAAATTTCCAAAACGGGCCAGATTATGGCTGACTACAGGCGATATTGTTACAGCAGGCAGTTTGGTAGATATTTATATGCTTAAGCCGGATTCAGACTTGGAGGGGAATTGCAGCGAGTCTAGTCCTACGTTTAGCGACTGCCATATCTATGCGGAGGCAGGGGCAAATCGCAGTGAAGTAGGGGAGTTAGTAGACGTGGAAAAGAATACCCGTTATTCAATCGAGTTTAACTTAGCCAGGCACAAAGCATGGTGGAATGGAACAGGATCGATTGATTATGATCTACCGCTAGTTTTCTATTTAACTTCAGGGGATAGTGTCGAGTTTTTGAGCAAGGAAAAGTACGATTCAGAGGGATCGGTTAGTATCGAGGATGAAGGTGGAGGGACTGGCGGTGATTCGTCTGTAGCTGTGAGACCGGCTCCGGTTTTGGAATTATTGTATTAGGAGATATTTTATGGGGAGACTGAATAAATACGGTTTTGGGTTAATTGAGGTGCTGATTAGCGTTTTACTGGTTGTAACTGTAGGATCAGCATCGCTTTCTTTGCATTTTAATTCATTTCGTCTGGCTGACCGGGCGGCAGTACAGACGCAGGCGTATTATCTAGCGACAGAAGGGGTGGAAGTTTTGAAAATTTTGAATTATCAAGGGTCGGTTTCTTTTCCGGGTAACGGGACAAAGTTTTTAAGTGAAGATTTAGCTGTAACCGATGACGCCAGTGATGGGAAGGTTTATCTCTACGGCGGAAGATATTACCGAATTATAACAGTGGAGGATGCTTTCAGCGATTCGGATTATGCCAAAATCAAAGTTGGTGTTTGCTTTGGGCCGGAGGCAGTGAGCAAGTCAAAATGTGATGCCGCAGAATTAGCCAAAAAAAATTATATTGAGACTCTTGCAGTAATTAAGAGGAATATATGATAAAAGCTGTGAAATTGAATGAGAGAAACGGATTTACACTGATTGAGATACTGGTTTCCGTAGTAATTTTTACTATTGCCATGTTGATGTCAGCCGGTTCGGTTATTATGAGTGCCAGAATGCGCGATAGAGTCGAGGGAATGAGGGAAGTGCAAGATGAAACGAGATTTGTCGGCGAGTTCATCAACCGTGAGGTGCAGAGCGCTAGCAATGTAGTGATCGTTAAGCCAGTAGATGTGGTGAATTGTAAAGGGGTTTCAGTTTTTTGCGATACGATTAAAATAACCCGATTGGATATTGACGGCAATACAACAATTATCGAGACAATCAATCCGACGGTTAACAGTAGGAGCATTGAAATGACGGTGGAAAAAAGTACTGCCCCCGGAGTCTTACATAAGCAGATTATTAGTTCGGATAAAGTATTTTTACGGAAGCTACGTTTTATTCCTGTCTATACTGGTGCGGACGCTGTTCCTCCGAATGATAAGTTTGCAATTAAGGTAGAGATGTCTATGGAAGAAGCACGATACAGCAAACTTGGCAACTTTAATTCGGGTAATTCCAAGCTCTTGAGTGTGCTGGCGCGTCCAAGTAAGATTGAACTGCGTTTTATTGCAAGCAATATCAGTAATATTGAAGAAATCTGACAGGAGAGGTTATGGCTTTAGGCAAAATAAAATTTAATTGTACAGGTCTCAAAAAGCAGGGGACTGTATTGGTTCTTACTTTGCTTATTGTTACTTTGATGACGGCGGCGACCTTAGGAGCGGCGATAAACAGTTACTCCATAATCGGCAATGCGGCTTCTTATAATGACGCGAGAGTGGCGAGGGAAGCGGCGCTGGCAGGAGTTTCTGATTTAAGCAAAAAATTGGCCGGTGACCCGTCTTTTGATCAGACAATGCTAATAAACTTTGACACTGGAAACCAAGCTTCAACAGATTCCAAGAAAGCGCCATATATCAAATATTACTCGTTTACTCCGGAAGAAAAAATAAAAACAATTTCCAGGTGCACCAATGTCGCAGTAATTTCAGCGTGGGATGCAGCTGCAGGAAGTTACGTCCAGCCCAATGATATCTTTACTACGATTGGATCGGCAATGTCTAGCAGTACTATATTGAAAGATAACGGATTTAAGGATTTTGTGAATCCCCTTGCACCGATTGACCCTTCTACAGGCAAGGTTTATGCGAAAAACAAGATTGAATACTGGCAGGTTTTAATGGGCGGACCGCTGGATCAAGGGAATGTTGGCGTGACTAATACTGGCGGGGTGAAATATTCCGGTCTGTTCAGTAATCCGGGCTATTTGAAATACGATCTTTTGATTTTATCTTTGCCGGAAGACAGTCTGGTACTCGATGGCCAAGAGAGAACTAATTTGGAAGACTGGATAACAGGGAATGTGGATCGCGTCGGGGGAAAGCTGATGATAGATGCCAACAGCGATTTACCTAATCCGACCGAAGGTATTATCAACCCTCCTTTTATTGGTGACACTAATTATCAATTTAAGTGGGGACCGATTGAAAAGAATATGGATCCCAATACTAAAGCTATCATCAATGACGAGCTGAATTTGTCTGGAGGAAAGCGTAATGATTTATGGGTAATGAAGAATGCCTACAATCCGTCGGATAATACTCCCTCGAATGTAATTAATTGGGAGAAAGCATCTGTTGTCGCTAACGGGAGTACTCAAAAAATTAGCGGGGATTATTATGTACGGCAGCTTTATAAGAAAACAACCCCAACCGTTCTGACTTTTCCGGCAAGCGAACTGGCTTACGATGTTAACATCGCAAAATCTTTGGATACGGCGTTTATGGGTCCGGACACCAAAGTTTACTTAAAATACGGACAAGCATCGTCTTTCGGAATTGGCGATAGAGTGGCATTTCTCAAGGTCATGGCTAAGTATAATTATTATTTGCAATTGGATAGTCACCCTTGGCCTGATCCGCTGTATACGACCGGACAGGAATATTGGAAGAGCAATTTTTATAATTTCAACATTACAGTTGATGGGGTTATTACGAGCATCGATACGGCCGGAAATTTTTTCACGGTGGATCCGGATTCGCTCTATTTCTCTCAACCAGTTCACAACGGAGGAGCACGCGAAGTATGCGGTAAGGCAGATATTATCCATATAATTGACGGAACCGGATTGACAACCAAGCCGTTGATATTCATTCCTGATAAGTTTGATTTTGGCGGGACGCTGGAAGGCGATAGGATGAATTTCGGATATGGAGTCAATTTTGTGAATTTTCAGTATGATGAATATTTTCAGAGTCACGGCTATTCTGTATATGTACTTCCTAAAACTATTACCGGTCAAAAAGAATATAATAAATACGATTTAAACGGGAACTATGACATCAGTAAAATAAAAAGTATTTGGAGCGGAGGGACTGCGGTAGAGATTTTGCCAGGAGCGAACCAACCCGTTCCGGTTGCTAATATAAGCGGTTATACGATCGGTTCAATAGTTCAGCTAGAGCCAGACGATATCAATCTGGAGCCATTGTGGGGCAGAGTAAACAGCATTGATTATGGTCCGGGGGCAGCGGGGACTATGCATGTGGATTTAAATTTCGGCCCGACTCCCAGGTCAGGACACGGAATGGTTTATGACGAGTCAGAGAACATAGCGTACTTGTATGGCGGCAAAGATATTTCTAATCGCGCGCTAAACGGCAATATGGCAGCTAATGAAACATATCTAAACAGGGATCTACGTCCGGCAGATGATTCGGATGATAACCCGCTTACAGCAATAATATTCAATATGGGCGTGAATAAGAAGAATGATCTTTGGGAGCTAAGTTTGAGCGGAGGCATACCTCAAACATGGAAACTGATTAAGCCTGCTAACACAAATATTAACCGTCCGTTGCCAAGAAGCGAGGCGCTGGTTAGTTACAGCAGAGACAATAAGAATTTGGTAGTTGCAGGCGGCAACCTTGGAAATGTAGGGGATTCAGGCATGACAAGCATCGGAAGCACAGCGGATGTCTGGAGAATCGATCCGACTATTGCCAGTCCCCAGTGGAATCTGGTTATAGACCGTCCGGTTATAGATGTACTAGCTGACGGAGATTACCTCCAAGAAGTGTTTTCGCATAAATCAATCAACAGTTCTTCGGCCGTAAATCCAACGACCGATTATTGGATTGAGCCGAATATCACGCCCAAAACGACGCTGCCAGCTAATGAAATACATGAAGTGACTTTAAGTATGCGCTCGAGCGTATATGCTCCTCATGGCGCTGTGGGCGATGAGGTATATCCGGACGGATTAACGGTGGGAGATATTATACGAGTTTACGGGCCCAAAGATGGTTCGGGCGGGGATACTGAATATGTTGATTTAAAGGGGAAGATTTCGAAAATTACCAGGTTTCCAGACGGTACTGACGTTGGATTTGGAACCTACAGATATCAATTGCACTTTGACCAGCCATTGGCGGGCAGGAATACAGAGTCAGTTGCGGATACAAGGAGATTAACCCTTCAATTATCGAATGCAACAACCGTAACTCCGGGTTGCGACGAGATGACGAATAGCGCTAATCCTTTGGGTAATGGCAACAGGTGCTTGGCGCCGGGAGATGTCGCCACTTATTATGGAAACAGTCCAAACTTAGAGCAAACCGATAGTTATGATGAGGTTTACTGGGGGAGGGTTAGCGAAGTCGGGGTGATAGCCGGTCAACCCGTTAAATCCATCAGGCAGCTCTATGAGGGCCCGAATTATATGTCTAATCCGCAGGGCTATTATGTTTTTTCCGAGGATACTTTGTATGTATTCGGCGGATACAGCCACATGAAAATTCAAAAGCCATCATGGAGATTAACCGGCGTAACTACTGCGAGCCCGACCTGGCATTTTCTGAAACCCAAGGGCGTATCCAGCAACGTTAATTTTAATATGTACCACTTGGGAGGCAGTATTCAGAATGAGGCTGTTTTAGTGCCCGAAGGGAGGATGAATAACTCCGTGCCGAACGATACAGTTAAAGTATTGAAAGTAGCTCAAGGCACCATAAGGGGGATTGCGTTGGGAATGGAGTACCTTGTTGGTCCGGTTGATGATCAAGGAACGCAAAATCAGAGAATGAAGGGTACTGTTAAAAAAATATTTTATGATGCTAGCTGTTTTTCGACTAATCCGCCTGGATCTCGAGGATGTCAAAAAATTGAGTTTGAAAATAATTTAATACTTGGTGGAACCAGCGAGGTTTTGGCAAATAACGGATTAACCATGTTTAGTGTAAATTTAGGCAGTTATAACAGCGAGGTTTTAAGCACATCAATCACTAAAGACTTGATTACCGATGCTCCTGCAACTTTACAGCTTGACGATTCTCAAGCAAGGGGTTTGTATGCTGGCAAGCAGATAACATTAGGGCCGATTATCAGCGGAAATAACAAGCTGTTTATTGCGACTGTTGATAATATTGAGAGTATTGCTGACAATGATCATAGGATACTACTGCGGTATCAACCCTCCTATAGTTTGACGTCTGGCGATCTGTTTACTTCTAATGGCAGTAATAAGATGTTTGTTTTGAATACAGACACTTCGGATCAATCATTTATTTCGTGGGTAGGTGAAGTTTCTCAATTAGCCGGACTACCTGATAACTGGAGAGTTGACTGGAGATATGTCAAAGTAGATTCTGATCCGAAAGTTGATACTGATCCAAGCAAGAAGCCAAGGACGAGAACTGCCGGATCTTTAAACTATGCCTCTATAGCAGGAGAAGATTTTCTTTACCTGTGGGGAGGAAGCTCCTCGGGGGCGAGTCTTTCGAATAAGAATTTCTTATGGAAACTTAACGCTAAAACTGACGGAACCCAGCAGACTTGGGAACTTTTCAAAAATAATCCTGACGATAAACTTGGGTTAGACCGGCCGATTTCTACAAGCGGCAGCCAGTCGATTAGCATCGATCAGACCGCCGGTAATCTGCTTTTTTATAGCGGTGATTACAGTTATGCTTATGAACGGTCCGATCAGAATCCCAAAGTAGATTTGGCGGATATACCCCCGATAGGAAGCCCACCTCCAAACGAATACGGCTTTGACGTCTGGTCTAATAGTCCGGGCAATACAGATGGATCATCAGTAGAATTTTCTCATCCGATTTTTGCCAGTCTTTATGACCGGAACGGTTTGTATCCAATTTTTCGTTTAAATAGCGCCCGATTGAGGGATGTGTTAAAGATAGGCGAACCCGGATATGTTACGGGTGGTTATATGGGTTACGGTCTAAATGCTTATGCTATTACCGATTTAGGACTAAAATTTGATGTACTGGCAACTTATCCATGTCAAAGTAAGCCGGGATGGAAGCTAAGAAAGCTTCCTTACTACAATGAGGATAATGAAAAGGTCGAAACCAGAACAGACCATGACGGGAATGCCCGGCAGGTTTGCGATCTGGCCAATATGGCGGTAGCCAGCGTGGATGATAAAGGAGGATTTCTGTTTATTTCATCCCGTTCGTTGGCTGGCGCATCCGGCCTATCCAGCCAGATCGAATATTTAGATTTGATGAATAGTGCTTTCTCCAAAGGCGTACCGCCGGGATACGATCCTGATGATTCAAGTACTTGGGGAGACGGTGATTATTGGAAAGAATGGCTCAATGGGCTGGCAATTAAGAGGGGATTTGGAAATGCGCTAATCGATGATTTAGTTGAGATTACAATAGATATAGACGACCTTGCCAGCCCGTTTAATAAATATTGGGAACAAGAATTCCACTATTACAAGCCCCCGTCACCTCCATGGACTGTTTGGTATGCAACTCCCAATAACTTAGCAACACAGCAATTTATACGACAATATCATCCAGGGACTTTAGACTATGTGCGGAATGCGGTTTTTTACCTTAACCTTATTGCCTACACCCAGTCATTGAATAAAATGAAAGTTACTGGTTACTACGGAGGGATTTCCCGGGCGTTTATCGTGTCTTACCTACCGACGGGTACGATCACGTCGGTGGTGGAAGTGCCGGCGGAGGAATAGAGAGTGATGACAAATAACAAATTTCCAATGTCAAATGTCTAAGTATAAAATACAAAAATCTCTTATTGTTCGAGGGCAATCGAGAACGATCAAGTTTTGAAAACTTCTCGACAAGCTCGAAGAATACCTTACTTAAATAACTTCTCGACAAGCTCTGAAAACTTCTCGACTGGCTCGAAGAATAACTTACTTTTGTTCATTTCAGTATTTGGGCGTAGGTTTTGGATTTTGAGGTTTGATTTTTACTTTACCCGTTCAACATAAGTCCCAGTGCGAGTATCCACTCGTACGAGTTCGCCATTGGAGATAAACAAAGGGACTTGAATTTGAGCGCCCGTTTCTAAAGTTGCCGGTTTGAAGGCGGCTGATTGCGTATTGCCTTTATAGCCGGGTTCGGTATAAGTCACTTTAAGATCTATTTTTATGGGGATTCTGGCTGTGGCTACTTTGCCATTAATTATGACTAAATCAACCGCAGTTTCTTCCCTGAGGAACTCTGCTTGGCTACCGATAGCCGATTTAGGTAGTTCGATTTGATCAAAGGTCTTATTATCCATAAAAAACAGTTTATCGCTGTCTTTGTATAGAAACTGCGCTTTTTTATAGCTCAAATTTGCTTCCTCTACCTTATCAGCTCCTTTGAAAGTATTTTCAACAGTAGCCCCATTTTCCAGATTGCGAAGTTTAGTGCGTAGGATTGCCCCTCCGCGTCCCTGCTTGGAGTGTTCAACAAAAATCGCTTCATGTGGAGAGCCACGAAACTCTATTATTGTCCCAACTTTAATATTTGCTAAGTTTAGCACAATACTCCCTGTCTCAAAACTAAAGTCCAAAGTCCAAAGGACAAATAAATGTTTTAATAACAAATGTCAAATCTTTTGGATTTCTGGCTTTGAAATTCTTTTGTCATTGGGACTTAGACATTTTACTTATTTATTGGTGTATGCCAATAATGCCATGAAGCGGGCGCGCTTGATGGCATGGGATAGCGATCTTTGATGTTTTGCGCAACTGCCTGATTCGCGGATACTTTTTATTTTTCCCCAAGAAGTGATGTATTTTTGAATTACAGCTACATCTTTGAAATCTATCTCATCAATACGTTTTTTGCAGAATGCACATTGTTTATATTTTGATTGTCTTGCCATATTTCCCTTTCAAATTAAAACGGTATATCTTCCAGTTTTATTTCACTATTGTCGTCCAAGGAATCCTCGTCAGAATCCTTTTTAGCAGTACTTTTAGAGCCCGATGGGCTGGAATCGGTTTTGCCAGGTTTTTTTGTTTCTGGGGGGCTTTCTTGGGCTTCGGAGAGGAAGTCAGAATCACCTGTCTGGCCGAAATTATCACGCGGACTCAAAGCGATTAAGTTTTCGGCGACTATCTCGGTTTTATTGCGTTTGGCGCCGTCAGGTCCTTCCCAGCTTCGGGTTTGAATTCGCCCTTCGATATAGGCCTTTTTACCTTTAGCCAGGGTTTGGTTGGCGATTTCACCCAATTTGCCCCAAGCAACGATTTCATGATATTGGACTTCGTCCTGCATTTCTCCGCTTTGGTTTTTCCAACGGCGATTGGTAGCGATAGCAAAAGATGCGACCGCTTGTCCGTTGGGGGTATATCGAAGTTCCGGATCGCGGGTTAGATTGCCAATGACCGTGGCTCGATTTAGACTGAACATGGGTACTCCTTTCTTCTCTGCCGAAGCAGAGAATTAATTTCAAATTTCAAATTTCCAATGTCAAATAATGTTAAAGTTCTAATATCAAATTTTTTTGATTTAGAATTTGATTGGAAATTGGTCATTTGATATTCGGATTTGTTAAATTAGTCCTTAAGTAGTTCGTCCAATTTCTCATTGAGCTTTTTGAGGCGCTCTTCCTCTTCACTCTTGGCTTCAGGTTCTTTGGTTTTTGGTTTTTCTGTTGGTTTTTCTTCTTGTTTTTCCTCTGTTGTTGCTTCTTTTAGCTCGACTTTTTCAGTTTCGGCTTCTGGTTGCTTTTCTTCTGGTTTTTTTAGCTCCGGTTCTTTTGCTTTTGATATTACAGCGGGTTTTTCTTTTTCAGTTTTGGCTTCTTTGGTCTCTTCCGGCTTCTCTTCTTTTTCAACTGGACCAGAAACCAAAGCTTCTTCCCCTGTCTTTTCGGCAGTTTTTTTCGATAGCTCTTCAGAAAGCTTGGAGATGAATTCTTTCTTAATTTCTTTGGTAATGATAATCAAGTGTCTTATGATATCAGAGTTGCCGGTTAGTTTTTTGTTGAGTTCGGTTATTTTTTGTTCGTCGAGAGAAAAGGTAAATGCAGTGTAGATGCCGCTCGCTTCTTTGTTAATTGGATAAGCAAACCGGCGATTGCCGAGATCTTTTCTATCTTCGATTTTTCCACCAAGCTCTTGAATGAGAGACGCGACTTTGTCTGCTTCGTCTTCTTTCAGAGTAATAGTTGTCAGTTCGTATTTCTTCACGAAACCTCCAGAAAATTAATTACATCAATCATCCCACTAGGAGATTGTTTGGGAACCCATCTTATAACTACCTCTGATAACTGCAACTATCTCGGACCGGACTGCTACCGCAGGATGCTTCGTCAGTGTAGCAGTGGCTACGCTTCCTCAACCTCCTACGCTCTCGTCTCGGCCGAGGATAGTTTCGTTTCAAGAAGCAATTATAAGATGGGTTCTAGATACTGTTTGGCGAAGTGATTACATTATAGTATGGTTTTTAGGTTTTGGCAAGGGAGTTATCGAGAACCATGATATCTCACAGGCACATAGAAATTATTTTGAGGCGTTGTGGCAGATTAGTATTCCTAGAGCAATGACGTAACATAGCTTTCATGTCGGAAGTATCTTGACTTAAGGTTGGATTTTAGTCAAACGATTAGGGCTTGATAGCCCGGCGAGTTTGCTGTATGGTAGCCGCAAAGCACATTTCCATTTAGGAGCAAAACAGTGAGAGCTGAATTAGTAAGACGGATGTTAGGAAGACAGCATATCGAGAAGTTTGGCGTGTTGGGGTATAGCTCCATCCAATCCCGTTTGGTTAGCTTGGCGGATTTGGGCATTGAGCTTTCGGGGGAAGATTTTCTGAGGCTCAAACCTGAAGAGCGTCCCCCGTCGTTCCAGGAAGCCAGGAGGCACGGCTTTATTGTGGTAGATCCGCCGCATACGGAGGCGGATTTTCAGCCGAATGGTATGGTGGGGAATGTATCGCTCGACCTGGAGTTGGGAGACACACTCAAAATAGCCCCACTCCCAGGCACGGACGGATATTCGGACCTGCCGACTGATCTGGTGATTGATCTGAATGATAAGGATAGTATGAGGCGGGCGGAGGGCTATCTGCAGACATACCACATTGATGCGGGCAAGAGGTATGTGTTGAGGCCGGGGACATTCGCTTTGGCTTACACTATGCGACGCTACTGGCTGCCCTGCGACCTGATGGGGTATGTGCATGGTCGTAGTAAGACTGGGCGTATGGGTATAACGGTCACTCGGGATGCGCCCAAAATAGATCCGGGATTTTGCGGCCGCATTGTTTTGGAGCTCAAGCATGGGGGTCCATTCCCACTAGAACTGAAAATGGGTCTCAAGATCGGACAGATGGAGTTCTTCACAGTAGAGGGGGAGATCTGTGCTCCTTATGACGAGCTCCGCGAGGATGTCGTTGAGCGGCAAGAGTATATGCACTATGCATTGGCTCCGCGCGTACAGATGAGAGAGCTCCCTAAGGTAGTAAAACGGGGGCTTGAGTCACTTTTGTACGAAGTTGTGGAGGAAGAGCTATAGGTTTCCTCGCTGGTATGTTTATGTTGGCACCCGAACTGATCGGGTGCTTTTTTTAATTTGGAGCACTTTGGTTGTAGTAAAAAAGAATTTTAATCGTTGATTGCCTGTCGTGTGGCGAGATCAAGAATCCCGGTTTTGGGGAGAGAATGCGCTTTTTGGTATTTTTTGACAGCTATTTTAGTATAGTAGCCAAAATAACCAGTAGTAGTGATATATCGGGACATAAATCTTCCTTGTTTTAGTTTAGCTTGAAGAATAATAACATCTTTACCGGAAGAGCCACGTTTGAGGGTTTTGGTAAAGATATAGCCCTGGCCGTTGTAATTCAAATATGCCAAAGTAGCCGGATCAACCCGCCCATTAATTTGGAGATACTTTGCCTTTTGGTAGCGCATAACAGCGGTGCGTGTCAGGTTGCCATAATATCCAGTAATCGGCCAGGATTTGTTATAGTAGCCCATCTGTTTAAGCATTGTCTGCAGGTTAGTTACAGTAACATTCCTTTGGCCGTATCTGGGGGCGGTAGTGGAGAGGGCGGGTTGGGGGGCAGAGCTAGTAGTAACCGCAGGAGTAGTAATTGTAGCAGTAACGGTGTTAGTATCTACCTTGAATTCCCGGTTTTTTGCCACCTCGCTATTACCGGCATTATCGTTTGAATAATAGTAGAGAGTATGGGTGCCTTCAGGAGCGATAAGTGAGGTGCTGTATTCTTGGTACGTATTATTATCCCATTTGTAATAGATTCTATCGACACCCAAACCGTTGCCATCATTGGCTGATAGAGAAACAGTAGGAGCGGCTGATTTATGCCAACTGTCCGAGCCGTCGGGCGAGGAGGGAATTGCTGCTATAGTGGTGGTAGGTGCGGTTATATCCTCAAAAGCAGCGGTGTAGGCGATTCTGCTAACTAAATCATTTAACGCATCTACATCATCTTGATTAATTGGGCTGTAAATAAAATAGGAATTAACACCCTCTATTGGTGTGCATGTTGTCTGCCCGGCTACTTCTGATCCGTCCATTGAGTTTTCTGGGGCTACGTAATTCAGGCATGGTTCAGATAATGTGAAATATACACTTTCTCCAAACACATAATAAAAAGTTCTGATAAGATCATGCGATTCGGCATAGCCTAATCCGAATGTGCCATCATCGCCAAAATCTTGAGCTTCCCCCGGTACCTGTCCCCAAAACCAATGCGCCGGATTGGTTGCCGGCCATATATTTTCACCTACCAGTAATTTCGCATTCATAAAATTCACCAATCCATCAGGATCATTTACATCTCTTCCTTGTGCATCTGAGGCATCTTCTCCCATAAAGATAATTGGTTTGGAAGATAAGTAGGAATTCCAGGTTTCAATTACATTGTAAGCTTCTGCTGGCGCAATCATGAGGTTGGACCATGACGGGCTCTTAAAGTAATAACCCCCTCCGACAATCAATTTAGCAACATGTTGCTGCATTAATTCAACTCCAGTAAGGGGGATATCGTCATTTCCGTTATTGTAAGCCGCTGATTGTATTAAATTATTTAATGATGTTAGAGGTCCGTTAGTGACTAAGGTTAGTTGTTCTGTGGCATTGTTTAGTGTCTCTCGAAGAACATTAGTTGAGTCGCCGTATTCTCGATTGAGTTGGGTAACATTATCATTTAACTGTCCGTCGTGATAGCCATGTCTTTCTTCGCCCGAAGTAGCTTGAGCCAAATTATAGACGCCGATTGGAACATCGCCAATGTTATAGCTGGACAATATTCCATCAATAGCATATTGTGCCTGTATGTACCTCCAGTCGCCGATAACGGCTGAAATTTTCGCATAGCCGATGTGTTGCAAGTATGCTAACATCAAAAGTCCGATCTCACCATCATAGTCTTGGGCGAAATCGTTCATATAAATAATGTTTGGTATAGGGTTTGGCTTAGGTGGTAAGTCAGAGACGCTTAGCGTAGCAGGCGGAGTTATTGTAGCTTTGGCTTTTTGTGAAAAGGGAACTATCGCCAAAAGAGGCATTTGTAATGAAATCAAAATTAAAATTAGAACAAGAGATTTGTTATTATTTGTGTAAAGATATTTAATAGGTACAAAAACCCGGTTAGCAATTTTAGCCACCCCACTCCTTCATTTAGTAACTTAACCTCAGCGTACTATATAAAAGGTCGGATGGGAAGCAGGCGTAGTAAAAATTCTAAATTCGAAATCCTAAATAAGCACGGAATACAAAATTCGAATGACAAAGAGAAATTGTTTTGAATTTATAAATTAGAATTTGTTTAGAGTTTAGATATTAGGATTTAGAGTTTAATTTTAAACATTAAATTTGAATAAAATAACATCACCGTCCTGTACAACATACTGCTTGCCCTCTGTTTTGATGAGGCCTTTCTCTTTGGTGCCTTGCCAACCGTTATATTTAATAAAATCGTTATATTTGATGACATCGGCGGCGATAAAGCCCTTCTCGAAGTCTTTATGTATCTTGCCGGCGGCTACAGGGGCGCTCGAACCCTTTAGGACGGTCCAGGCGCGTGTTTCCTTCTCACCTGAGGTAAAGAAGGTGATCAAACCGAGCGTCTCGTAGGCGGCTTCTATGAGGCGGTTGAGGCCGCTTTCATGGAGCCCAAGGGATTCTAGGTACTCTTGCTGTTCCTTTTCTGCCAGAACGGAGAGTTCAGCTTCGATTTTGGCACTGATAAGGATTAGATTATTTTTTGTCATTGCGAGCGAAGCGTGGCAATCAATAGATTGCTTCGTCGTTTCACTCCTCGCAATGACTTTTTGGATGTTTGTTGGCTGTAGAATAGATTGCAGGCCGTGATGCTTTATCAGTTCATCTGAAGTAATTGAGGCTTGGCCCTCCGAGACATTAGCGATGTAAATTACTGGTTTGGAGGTGATAAATTGAATATCTTTGATAGGTTCGAGATCATTTGGATCAGGGAAGATTTGTCTGACAGGGATTTCTCTATCCAATCCATCTTTTATCTTTTGCATAATTTCTACCCGTTTTTTAGCTTTGGCATCGCCCGATTTGGTCTCTTTTTTGAGGGCTTCCAGACGTTTTTCGGCGACTGCCAGGTCGGCTAGGATTAATTCAAGGTTAATGACATGAATGTCGTCGACAGGGTCAATAGCACCGGCGACATGAACAATATCTTTATCTTCAAAGAAGCGGACAACCATGGCGATGGCATCGGTCTGGCGAATATGAGAGAGAAATTGATTGCCCAATCCTTCGCCATGATGCGCACCTTGAACCAATCCGGCGATATCGGTGAATTCGACGGTTGTAGGGACGATTTGTTTTGATTTAGAGATTTCAGATAATTTTTCCAACCTTTCATCGGGTAGCTGAACTACGCCGACATTGGGGTCTATGGTACAGAAGGGGTAGTTGCTAGCTTGGGCCTGGGCGTTTTTGACCAAAGCATTGAATAAGGTTGATTTGCCGACATTGGGCAAGCCGACAATGCCTAAAGATAGTGCCATATGCGCTCCTCGAGGTTATTATAACTTATTTTTAGAATGAAAAAACCCCGCCCTTTCATAGAAAGAGCGGGGGTGAATTGGATCAGGGGAAAAGTGACCAGAGGAGATCCTCTTTGTGCAGGGCGTCGTCCACGGCGATGCAGTACTGCTTATCTGGTTTGCCGGGAATCGCAATGACGAGCTGGTACCCTATGAGCCCATTTTCGACGAATCCCAATGGTTCAGTCCTGACGATGGATGCTCTTTTGCCGAACTCCTGTTCGACATAGGCTTCCATACCTCGCAGTAATTCCTGCCGCTCTTGCATATGATAAGCAAGATGTGCTTTTGTCAGGACATTGAAGTGTGTCTCCTTACAGTAGGGGCAGCTGCAGCGGCTATCAACTCTCCATTCTTCTCGGTTGAGATGAAGCCACTGTTCAATGACTGCGCGGCTACCCGTTTGTGCCTCGATGAACAGGGCGACCGAAAATGGCCATTCTTCCTCCGACTTGGAGGCAGCTTCCATCAGCTTCGGCACGATGCGCGTAAGGTCTTGGGTGGGTATTGCATCCCCCCGCCGGACTCGGCATTCTATCGACAGCATGACTCGAAACCGGCTGAGGATCAATTTGTCCTCTGCCTCAAGAATCTTATCAATCAGGGTTTCGAGCCGGTAGTACCCAGGTTGGTTCTCCGGGCGAGAGGTAAGACTGCTTTCAGGTATAGTCAGAAGTTTCGGCATTGGTAATCCTCCATGAGGGTAATGTTGTTACGGTAGCGATATTTTACCTTATGGAAGTGGAAATGTCAAGAAGTTAATCTTGACTTAGGGGTATGAAAAAAGCCCAGCTCTTTTACAGAAAGGGCTGGGCGGGAAGGGGTGGGGATGCTGAAGCAGTGTGTCGATCTAGGCGGGTTTACCAGTCAGGTATTGTACTTTAGCCCGGATCCAGACCTCAAGTTTCTCGGGGAGTGTGTCAATGGTGCCAGTCTCAATTGCTTCAGAAACCTCATCGGGCAGATGAAGGGCGTTGAATTCCCGTATACTTAGCCCGACAGTTTCCTGGAAGGACTCCGGTCTGGAGAGTGCCAGGAATATCAGATCCGTGCTGTTACACGGAATCTGGCACCGACAGAATTGTCCTCGCAGGTCCCCAAAATGCTCCAACAAGTACTTAGATAGGCAGACATATTTCTGACATACCATCGTTTCTTCCTCCTGAAATGCAGAGTTCGGTTGGTTGTCAGCATTTTATCATTAGCCAACAGGTTTGTCAAGGTTGCAGGTTAAGCAACGAGGGAGAATACCCAGTTGACTTAATGGGTTCTTTCGGGTATAATCTTCTTTAGCTAAAGCTTCCTGCGTTGCATGAAGCTGGGTACATAGAGGGGGCGTCCCTTCGAGAGTTGGGACAGTGCTACCATCTGTTGTGAGTGACCCTAGTGGCGGGTGGGGTCCCGCCCGGAACAAATTCTCCTTGGAACCGTGCCGCTGACCTAGTCATAAGTCGGCACGGTTTTAATTTATGAGAAAAGAGGTGGCGTAGGTCCATAGCAGTGGGTTGGATGTAAGGTGTGTTATAATTATTCCAGAGAACGAGGGAGTATGAAGAATATTAAAGCAATTTTTTTCGATCTGGATGGATTACTGATTAACACCGACGAACTGATATACGGGGCGATAATTCGAATTCTCAAAGATCATAATAAATCAATGGATCCGGATGAATTTGGCAGCTTTTTCGGTCTTTCAGGGGAGGATTTAGCCAAGCGCATTGTTAATGATTGCGATATTCAGCTTTCCCACAAGGAATTGATTGATCTTATCAGGGCGGAGGCGAATTACCCTTCGGCTCAATTGAAAACTGGCGCTCGAGAACTTCTCGAGTATTTGGAGCCAAAGTATGAGTTAGTGTTGGTTACCAATGCGGCTGAAATATCGCTCTCAACCAAGATGAGTCATCTGGGAGTGGCGGATTTTTTTAGTAAAATTATTGCTTTGGGCGATCAAGGACGACCCAAACCGGCGCCTGATTGTTACCTTAAGGCGATAGAAGCAACAGGCAACAAGCCGATGGATTGCCTGATTTTGGAAGATAGCGAGATAGGGGTGACGGCAGGATTGGCAGCCGGGTGCCAGGTGGTATTTATTCCGAATAAATATATTGCCGATCCCCAAGATATTGCTAGAAAAAATAAGGTTAGCGTCTATAGCTCATTGGGAGAGCTACCCGGTATTCTCTAATAAAAAACCAGCTCTTTTTTGAAAAGAGCTGGGTGGGGGTTTGTGGGGGTTTATAGAAGCATGCTGCCGACGCAATTTAGCTGGTCATAGAGATCTACGACGACTTGATTGCGCAGGTTTCTCGCTTCGTCTAATGTGGTCTTGGTGTAGGTCTTGAACCAGGCGGATATGACCTCTTCTGGTGGGAGGAAGTCCCGATCTTGCCACTCGGGATGATCGGGTAGGAGCATTTGGAGGGCGCGAGTTGAGGGGCCTGGCCAGAGGAGGTCAAACTGCAGCCCCCAAAGGAGGCCTTGTTCGTGAATCGAGTAGATTTTCTCTACTGTCCGGAGCATGGTTGCTCGACTTTCCCCTTGATGACCGAATATCCAACTTCCGAAGAAATTCATGCCCAACTCTCGAGCGGTACGGATTAGGAACTCGATCTTATCGGGAGATTCTTTCTCGAGCACCATCTGGTAAGGATTATCTGTTTCGAAGCCTACTTGCATGGTCTTGACGCCGATATCCCTAAGGCGTTTGATCATCCAAAGCTCGCTGTGTTCCGGGAATTGCCAGGTGGCACTCCTGACTGATGTGTGGATGAACATATCGAGTTTGAGCTTTTCCCTGGTCTTAGCTGTCATAAGGGATTCTAACCAGCCATAGGTTTGTATTCCGCCGCAGGGGAAATCATCCCCTCCATCCTCGACAGTCTTATACCCTTGATTAACCAGCGCTCTTGTTTCTCGTATAACTTGCTCGCTTGGACATCTGACGGGAGTAGTTTTGCGGGAGAAGCAAAAGACGCATGGTTGTCTGCATCCCACCGGGCAGCCGTCTTGCCAGTAGGTGAGAGCATGATGTTCGTCAGATTGCCTTGTCCAGAGAGAATAGTCGGTATCTGTCCGAGGATAGGGCGGCCACTGTAGGGTATTTTGAACTATCTGGTTTCTCTGGCGATAGGAAACTCCCTTTATACTGGCTGGGGCCTGGTCTTCCAGGATCATTTGCAGGGGTATCTGCCCCGGGCCGCTGATGATCAGATCAACTGCCGGCTGGTTCAGGAGTACTTCCCTGGCGCAGCTGGAGGCATAAGGTCCCCCAAGGACGACCGATATCGCGCCCGATTCCTTGGCTATCTTTGCCAATTGGGTAGCAATCAGGTAGCTACTGGGGAGAGTTGAAATACCAATGACCTTTCCCTTGGAGAGCTTTGCTAATATGCTGTTCTCCGTTGGTCGTGCCTGATTGAATTGGTATCCCATTTCTTCCTGCAGATGGCTGGCCAGAAAGAGCAGTCCCAGGGACATGCGTGTCCGCCTGCCCTTCCTAGCTCCCTTGTCAGAGCTGTCTATCAGCCGATAGCGGTTCGGATCGTTTCGGGGCGAAACCAGCACAATCGCAGGGTAACGAGGGTGAGTGCCCTCGAGTATCCAGGTTCGGTTATACTGGTCATCATTACCATGTGCATCAAAGGTTTCCATCTTGCTTCCTCCTATTTTAGCGCGAAGTTCAGGTTGGCTTGGATTCCCTTTCTTCCCTCGTCTTTCAGGAGAAAGAAAATGGGGATGGTTGTTGCGCCATTTCGATAAATCAGCGCTGGCCCGCCTTCCCAATACTTATTGGGATTGCCGTGCACGCTGTTGCCGAAGTTGTAGATACCGACTAACCAGTGTTTGCTTACCGGTTTGGCGATGACCAAGGTCCATTTGAACCTGTCGGGAGCGGAGTTCAGCCCTTTGTAGAGGTGAAGACTGGCGGAGGCATGCCATTTACTATCCAGCGGTTGGGATATGGCGATGACGATACCGGCCCGATCTACCCCTTGGTTGTTGGTGATGTAGGCGCCGTACAGTGTCAGATTATCAGAGACTCTAGCACCGATGTTCACCTCATTCTCCCGTAGATGGGCAAAGTAGGCCTCCCTATGGATGTATTTGCTGGTTATGCCGTCCTGGTTCCAGGTAAGGGAGGAGTTGAACTGGGTGTCCAGCTGGTCGGCGGTGGTGCGGGAGGTAGAAATGAGAAATACTGCCAGGACTGCCATGATCAGACGTTTCATTAGGGTCATGTTCCTTTCTTGTTAAGGTAACGAACCCATTTCACAGGATCTATTGGTTACTGCAGCAGGGAATCTTATGACTGCAAGCCAAGAATTATTTGTCAACGTAGCTTTGGCTACGTTTCCTCATAAGTTCTAGTCTTTCGTCGATAATCTTTCCTGTTTCGTACCTAAGAGACTTGTGCAATGGGTTCTTTGTCAGCTTTAAGCTTGACGTGAAATTATCCGCTAAGAGCAAAAAAATGTCAATACCATTGGATACCAATTGCCATATTGACAGGTTATTTGGCTTATTGTAAGATTAAATCAATTCCTAATATCATCCAAATAGGTGGACAGTATGCAATTCGATGATTTTTTAAAACAATTGGATTTAAGTGAAAAAGAGATTGAAGTTTATTTGGCTTGTCTTGAACTTGGTGAATCGAGTATAGTGTCAATTAAAGAAAAGACTGGTTTGCCGAGGACGACGGTTTTTCATGAATTAGAAAACTTAAGAGATAGGGGATTAATTGAGATTACGCAGACGGCAACACGTCGGATTTATATACCTTATCCGCCTCGTAAGATTATGACGCTGATTCGAGGCAAGCAGGAGAAATTGCAGGAACAGGCGGAGAATTTGGAGAAATTTCTGCCGGAATTCAACCGGTTATACGAGTTTTCGCCGTTTCAGCCAAGGGTCCGGTTTTTCCGAGGTGAGGAGATTAAGGCGATTTACGAGGAGATTCTTGAGACGCCAGTTGATGAGATTTATTATGTCGGAGAAACTAACAAATTGACTGATATTTTGGATAAGAATTTTTTTATTGATTGGGTGGCTCGAAAGGTAAAGAAGGGGATTTGGACGCGCTCGGTATGGGTTAGAGGCAAGATTGATTCATTTTTTGATCCGAAGGAAGGCTTGAGAAAGAGGCGAATAGGGCCAGTTGGTTTTGAGTGTCCGGCGCATTATTATATTTATGGCGATAATGTAGCAATTTTGACCTCAATAAAAGAAAATTTTGGTGTGGTGATTACTTCCAGGGAAAACGCGACTGCCATGCGCAACTGGTTCCAGCAGCTTTGGAAAGTATCGCAAGTGCAATAATTCTATGCCAGGCGAAGGTGGCGGAAGGCCGACTGGCCGATGCGCCAAAAGATTATAGTGAGAAGAAGTGAACTCAATAAAGCGATTAAATAAAGAGAGCCGATATTTATACCAATGTGACCGCCGGTTATAGCATTGGATGCTTCTTTCCAGAGAGCGGCGATGGCAAGCAGGGCGTAAATGTTGGCGACGACCAGAGCCAGTAAACCGGAGGGAGTGGTGCTCATAGTTTCCGGATTGATGTTGTGGGAGGCGGGGAAGACCGAACCGACGGCAGTGATGAGGGTAATAATGGTTAAACATAAAATAGGAGTAATAATCAGCATGGGAGTGGTAAAAGACGCGGAGAATTGCATGATGCGGGAGGTAAAGAAAATAATTACCTCGAGGATTATGGCGATGGGCAGGAATGTGGCCATGATATGGCTGGAATAGGAGCGGGCGCGAAAGCGGGGCAGAGATAGATTGAACCACGAGAGATTGGCTGACAAGCTGGCAAAGGGAAAAGCAAAGCGCAGTGCCATTAAGATAATGAAATAGACGACCACAAGCAGGAGGAAAAATATTATGCGTGGCGTCCAAACCGGATCCGGTGTGCTGCCGAGATTGGGAGAATTGGCGATAAAGCCGAGATACATAAGAAAGAGTAGGATAAACAGGAAAAGTTGGTTAATGTCGTTTCGGGTGCGGGCGACTTGCGCCCATTGGCGTACTAAAAGCATTGGGGCGCCGGATAGTTTGATTAGAAAACTGTTCTTTTTGGGTTTTTTCTCGCGGCTTTCTTGGGTTTCTTGGAGTGCCGAGCGGTAGAATTTGACTGCCAGAAGATATTGAATTAGAAAAACGGCAATGGTTACCAGGGGCAGAATTAGAAAGTTAATTGTCGAAAGCGCAGTGCCGTTGACGAGCGGCAAGACAGAATCGGCATACCAAGTGGAAGGCCAATAGCGAAATTGTGTGGTGATGTTTACAAGGGCAGTGACGTGGCTTTGGTTGTCGGGCAGGAGCAATGGCACGAGGTTGTGGGGGGTGACAGTGCGCACTAAGGCATAGAAGAAAAGGGCGGCGCCCGCCAAGCTAATCAGGGTGGTAAGGCGGGGGATTTTGTTTTTGGTGACGGCGATTATCAAAAGCAATAGGGCATTGCTGATAGCTCCGGCTAAGACGATAAGCAGGGCTAAATAAATGACAGCGATCAGGTAAAACGAAAATGAAGCGTGGGTGTTGATGCCGATGGCGAGAATTATCGGCATGCCGAAGATAATGGCTGTCCAGCCGAGAAGAATTAGCTGGGTAATGAAACGGGCGGAGAAAATGGTATGGGTTTTAATTGGCAAGGATAATAGAAAATTATCATAGCGGTTTTTCAAAAATAATATCGGGCTTATGATAAGGGCGCTGGCGACAATCAAGGAAAAGAGAATGGCGAAGATAGCGTGGAAGCTAAAGGAAATGATGATGTTTTTGAAGAAAGGATCTTCTTCGAGAGTATGCAGGATATATCGGAAGCCGTAATATTCGCCGAAGGCAATCCCTAAGATAAGGACGATAAAAGCGGAGACAATAACGGGAAAGGCCTTGTTTTTGCCTCGCCAATAGGAATTGCCGCGGTTGATTATGTTGAAAAGTGATAATGTGTTCATGATTATTCTGCCAGTTTGAGATAGATTTGCTCTAAAGAGCCGTCGGTTTGGGCGTCTTTGCGCAGTTCGCTCAGCGACCCTTGGGCAACCATTTTGCCTTTTGATAAGACGATGAAGCGGTCGCAGAGTTCTTGGGCGACTGCCAGAGAATGGGTGGAGACGAGAATGGCTCTTTTGTCTTCTTTGGCATATTCGGAGAAGAGGCGAGTGGCGGTGTGGGCGCTCGAGGGGTCGAGGCCGACTATCGGCTCGTCAATCAAAAGCAAAGGCGATTTGTGAAGTAAGGCGGCCATGATCATAAATTTTTGGCGGGTGCCGCGGGAATAATCTTCAAAATAGCCGCCGGTTTGTTCTTCCATTGGGAATTGTTTGTGGAGTTCGGCAATGGCGCTTTGGCGTTTGTCGGCGGGGATGCCAAATGTTTCTCCGACAAAATTGAGGAATTCGTCGCCGGTCAGTTTGCTGTAGACAGCCGGTTCATCCGGAATGTAGCCGAGAAGAGCGCGAGTTTCTTCGGCGTCTTTGGCGACATCGTGGTTTTTGATGGTTATTTTGCCGGAAGTTGGGCGGTAGAGGCCGGCAATCATTTTGAGGGCGGTGGTTTTGCCGGAGCCGTTTGGGCCGATGAGGCCGACTATTTCGCCTTCGTTTATTTCAAAAGATAAATTATCTACGGCGGTTATGGGGCCGAATTTTTTAGTTACATCTTTGAGCTCCAACATTTCCTCTCCTTTTTTATTTTTTGAGTGAGTTTACTATTTGTATTATAGCATAGATTGTTTGAGGGCATGGGACATGCCTGGGTTTTTGGCGCTGACAGCGCCAGGGTATGTAAGGGGTAAGGGGGCTCGTTTCGATGCCGCCCCCTATGTCCCTTACAATCCCATACCCCTGCACGACTTCTTGGGAAGCGTCGAAAATAAATTACTTCCTCAAAGACACTCCCAGCGTTCCACTAGGATTCCATCCTGTGGCCGAGGCTTCTTTGGGAGCGTAATTGACTTCTCCTTTTCAAAGAAACAAAGGAGCGATGAAGCGGGAGCTATTCTTTTTAATTAGAGTTTAGAAGCGTTAGCTTATTTCGTCTTCCTGCAAAAGAGAATCATTTATTTATTTCTAATTTTTTTTATATAATTTTGTATTGTTTTAATTTGTTTGTTAAACTTCTGCTGGTCTTCTTCCGTTTCCTTCTCGAGTAACTGATGGAAATCTAATTGTTTTGATATGCTTTTGACTATTTCCTTAGCAAAATCAGCATCTGCTTTACTCAAAGTAATATTCATGTGGGCTGCTTTATTTCTAAGAATCTTTAGTTTATTTAATTTTTCCTGCGCTGATGGTGAAATAACCTTTTCTTTCTTGGCGAGCAGCAGGAGCGTTGTAGCAGGCAGATTAATAGTGCTATAGCCTTTTGATTCAAGCGTAGTTCGAATCAAGGAAAGAGCGGTGTTATAGCTTTCTAAAATGAAAGATGGGTAAAATTTTTGTGTATATAGCTCAAATGCTCTTTCCATATTTTCTTCGGTTTTCTCTTGTATTTTTTCTGCCAACTGATTCCTCTGGCTTCTTTTCATTTTGTCTGCAAAGTAACTACTTATGAAAAATGACAGACTAAGAACTACTACTGTAACTATCTGATTAACAATTACGTTTGCTAAGATAATATTTAATAACCAGACTATGAGCCAAACTAACCCAATAATTATAGGAAAGAAAACTGCTAAGATATAAAAAAAGTGTCCGACGAGGATAAAACGTCTCAAGATGATGTTATTCTCGAAACTGGTGCCATATCTAACGAAATCTAATGCGTATAAATATGCTGATAGCGAAAGGAGAATGGCAAATATGAGAATCAACTGTAATAAGTTCGTATGTGCAATTCCCAAGAAAATTGTTTTTTGACTTAGCTCATTCTTGAATATACAAAAAGCTAGTAGTGCTGCTAAAAGGGTGACTATAAAAAGTGGTTTATCTCTAAGGTTATTCATTCAAGCTTTCTTTTCTTTGTCTGGATTATACACCCCGTCGGTAACTGGTCAAGCGGGCTTTTTCGAGTAATATAGTTTCTCTATTGTTGTTCGGATCTAAATAATCCATGAATTTCGCAGAATTCTTTTAGTATTCCTAGCTGTTCCGGGGTAGGAGACGGAGGAAGCTCGAAAGAAGAATTATCATTCCCTTCCCGATCACTATCTTTTTGGAAGTTTGTTTTGAGTATTAGACTAGTTTTAATGTCCTCAGGATCATACCAAGCTAAATCTTCAGTTGATCTTTCGTCTGTTTTATCAAGTATATATTTCGGTTGAACTTTATCACCGTTAGTAGCGATAATTTCATGTTTTAATTCAAAGGACTTATCGCTAATATCATGGAATTTTGCCAGTTGACTAACTTTTTCGTAAATAGCTTCCGCTTCTTTATGAGCATCTTCTTCGGATGTGTGAGCTGGGCATATTTCCTCGGGCCCCATTGCTGCCGAGGCAGCTTCACAGTTATGGTAGACACCACATTTGCCACTATTGCTTCGTGCGCATGCTCCTCTGGAATCTCCAGAGCAATCGGCGCCTATTCTTTTCCAGGCACCCTTAAATTTAAAATGTTCGATTTCGGCAATATCTCTTTTTCGTTGCACTTCGTCGTGGTCTAATTCCGTAAATGTCTCTGGACTTTTTTGCATAATGCTCCTTTGCTTGAGTATAAGCTGAGCGATTATCAAGGTCAACCCAAACGCATGGAAATAAAAAAAGAACCCCCGAAGGGGCGTTGGTAGGGGATCGTTAGGCTCTGATCGAGCCGCATTCAAGGAGTAGATCGCGGAACAATACCGCACTAGGACTCTCGTCCGCCATCAGCATTTGCTTGAGCTGGTCGGTGTAATAGCCATAGATGTCAGCACCGGGATACCTGCCGGCCAGTATCCGTCCAAGAACATCGAGTTGTTCGTTGAGCCGATCCAGGAAAGCGCCGTTTAGTCCTTGATACAGGATATTTGAGTTAGGCGTTCCAACCCTATCCATCTGGTCGGTTTTGAGGTTCCAACCGAGAGAGAAGAGTTGTTCCAGGCTGTCAGGTCCGACGGTAGTCCTGATGCAACACATGATGTAAGAGTAGGGGTAGCAGTTGAAAGTCAACAGCCCGCCGAGTGTCATGTAGCCAATACTCAAGACATCATGCCCGTACTCCGTTATGATACGGTTCGGTTCCGCGGGTGCCGGGTACTGGCTGAAACTATTCTCGAGCCGTTTCAGCCCGGTTGCCTCAGGTAGGATAGCGGTTTCGAACTTCGGGTTGTTCCAGAGTCCGGCAACTATCCCTTGGACAAAACAGATCATTCGTTGGCGTGCATTCAAACGGTAATCCTCCTATTTTTTCGTTGGTGGTTGGCAACGGTTTGAATACTGATTTGAACAATATCCAAAGCGCAGCCAATCAAGGAAGATTCCAGAGGTGCAACCAACATGTGATTGTACGGTATAAACGCTTTTTTGTCAAGATTAACTGGTATGAAAAAAGCCCCCGAAGGGGCGTTGGTTGCCGGTGTTTAGTTCCGGATGATTTGGTCAGACGGCGTTGTGGCCGATGTCGGGGCGCCAGATCATGTCCGAGCAGCGGATTTTACTGATTCCTGCCAGGGACTTGTCAAGCGCTGCCGGCAGACTATTGGCGTCGTAAGACGTTACGCCGACTACTCTGCCGCCGTCGGTGACGAGTATGTTTCCGTGACGCGCAGTACCGGCTTGGAAGGCGATTGTGTCGTCAGTTTCGACCTCGTTGATGCCGTAGATGGCTTTGCCCTTAGCGTAATTGCCAGGATAGCCATTGGCGGCGCCGACGATGCAGGCGGCTGCTCCATTGAGCCACCTAGCAGGACGGGAGATGGCAAGATTGCCGTGGCTCGCATCCAGCATCAGTTTCAGGAGATCCTCGTCAAGCATCAGCATGGCCGGTTGGGTTTCAGGGTCGCCGAAGCGAACATTGAATTCCAACACATAGATCACGCCGTCCTTGATCAGCAAGCCGAGGTAGAGGCAGCCCTTGTAGGGGATGCCGCGCCGTCTCATCTCTGCGAGTATGGGTGCGATGATGTGATCTGCTACCCATTCGTGGAAGGCGATGTCGCATCCAGGAACCGGTGTAACAGCTCCCATTCCGCCAGTGTTCTCGCCTGTGTCTCCAACGCCGATTCGCTTGTAGTCGCGAATGGCGCGGAAATAGACGAAGCGTTCGCCGTCGCAGACGGCGAGTACCGAGCATTCCAATCCGCTCACGAAGTCCTCGACCAGGATGGCGTCACCGGCTTCTCCGAGAAGCCGTGCGACCATGAGGTTTTGGACTGCTCGCTCGGCGGCTTCCAGAGTCAGGCAGATATAGACGCCTTTGCCAAAAGCGAGACCGTCGGCTTTGATGACAATCGGGAAGTCGCTGAGATGCAGCTCTCGCAGGTACTTGAGCGCCTTCCCGGGATTGTTGAACGCCCGATAGTCAGGAGTGGTGACACCGGCGGCTTCCATGATCCCTTTGCCAAAAAGCTTGGATGACTCGAGTCGCGCGGCGGCGGCTGTGGGGCCGAATGCCAGAATATTGGCGTCTGCCAAGCGGTCAACTAAGCCAGCGTCCAGAGGGTTTTCAGGGCCGACTACAACGATGTCGACCTTTTTCTCAACTGCCAGGTTGACGATGCCGTCCAGGTTTGTGTCCGAAATTGGATAGCACGTGCCGAACTTGGCGATGCCGGGATTGCCCGGTGCTGCCAGAATTTCCGGCTTTCTTGGGCTTTGGGTGATCATCCATGTTAGAGCATGCTCACGTCCGCCCTTTCCGACGATAAGTACACGCATTACTGTGTTTTCCTCCGTTTCTATGGTTTGTTGTTATGCAGAATTTACTACAATGCGTTGCCTGGATTATTGCATTACATAAACAACTGGTCAAGCGGTGGAGGTATGAAAAAACCCCGCTCTTTCTGGGAAAGGGCGGGGGTGGGGTGGGATGAAGTTCGGGCGCCTAGGCGGCGCCGGATGTGACTTGGCTTTCCGTGCCAGTCATGAGTTTCTCCAGCCGACTCTGCGCTATGCTATCAGATCCTGATGCAGCGAGTATCTCATAGATCTCAATGCGCTGCTCCTAGCTGAGCTTGGCCTTTTCGGCTGCTGCTTGGATCAGTAGGACTTAATCCAAGCGTATGCTCTTGCCACAGGTGGTCATTGCCTTGACGAATTCGCGCAATCCAGCAAAGCCCGAATAGTTCATTTGATCTTCTGCCTCCTGTCGGGGCAGGTAGCGCACCACACAGGGTCGTGGTCCAGGGGCGGTAGAGGATCGTACTCATACTTGGCCCCTGACCATTCCGAGGGTTCGTTGCGGCCCCGGAAGCGAAGAGGGCAAGTATGTGAGTTGAATTGAGTACATCCGACCTGAACCGGAGGAGAGCCATCGTGGCCTTCATCTCGGTAGGTGGTGGCGGTGGGGGGCGTCGGAATCTCAAGACTTGGGGGAGAGGCGGGTATCTGTGCAGCAGACATTGGTTACCTCCAAAATAGTCGTTCGGTCGTTCAGTATGCGAAAAGTATACTATAATTGTCAGCCAAAGTCAACCGGTTAGCTAATATTACAACAGGCGCTTTTGAGGTTGTGGCCGGAGATTATTGTCCGTTAATGGTATCTTTGAGATCTTTCAGGTCTTGCAGGTCCTGACGATATTTTGGGTCAACTTTCTCAATATTGATTTTTTGCTTTACAGGATGAGTGGCTTGGTAGCGATCTTCAAAATAGAAAAACCCTCGGATGATGCCTTCAGCAACCAGCCCCATTAGCAGATAGAGTAGATATTTTTTTAGCATAGCTATATTATACACCGAGCTTTGCTTGTGAAAAACTGGTATGTTGTTGTATTAGTGTAGTGTCTATTGAGCATAAAAAAAGTCCTAGATGGCTAGGACTTGATGCGCTTGAGAAATCCCCTTAGTATCCTGCTCGGTTCGAGCTCGATAAAGTCGGTTACTCCATCTCTTAGCATGTTGCGAATGGTTTTCTCCCAGAGTACGGGAGATACCATTTGAATACGCAGGTGATGGCGGATGGTTGCAGGTGCGGAAACCTTCCGTCCGGTACCGCTTAGGTAGAGCGTTCCTGTGGGTGAGGCGATCTTGGCTCTACGAAGATGCGGTTTGAACTTATCAGCGGCAGGCTGCATCAGGGGGGAATGCCAGGGACCGCCGACATTGAGTTCGCGCGTCTTTCCTCCAAGGCGGAGAATGTCTTGACAGGCATTCTCAAGTACAAGCTTATCTCCCGAGAGCACGATTTGTCCCGGACAGTTGTAATTTGCCATGACGATCACACCTGTGGGCTGGTGTTTCTGGCAGATTTCGGCAACCTGTGCTTCAGTTAACCCCAGAGTAGCTACCATTGCGCCGTTTATTCGACTCGCGTGATGAACCATCAATCTGGTTCGGATAAGAACTAGTGAGAGGGCTTGTTGGTAAGTCAGAACTCTAGAGGCAACCAAGGCAGTATATTCACCGAGGCTGTGTCCGGCGACTATCCATTCTACCTCTTCGGCTATCTCCTCAAGAAGACGGAGGTTAGCGATACTGGTGACAAAAACAGCCAGCGGCGCAATCGAGGGTAGCTCCAGAAGTTCCCGGGGCCCCTCGAAGCAGATACTACTCAAGGTCAGGTCGGAATGCTCAAAAGGCAGGATTTGTCGGAGATAACCCCTTAGATAGTCGTCGGCGAAATGGTAAACGGTTCGGGCATAGGACGAGGTTTGATAAAGATCCTCACCCATGCCAATGTGTGCCGATCCTTGTCCGGGACACATAAGGGCGAGAATCTTTCCCATCTTCTACTCCTTAAGGTGCAGCGTTATTAGTATTATACACCGAAGGTTCACTCTGTAAAGATAAAAAGAGACCCGAGACATGTCGTCAGGGGTCATATATGGCAGATAGGGGCGCAGATAGTCTTGGTTTCGAGAACGTATCTGCAGTTCCGGCAGAATACGGTTCGAAAGTAGGCGCCTCCGGCAATGCATTCATCGTTGTGCTTGATGTAGTGCGAATGGCACTTGGGACATTCGCGATCGAAGAAAACGAACCACAACACATAGCACATCATACTGCCTACGAACAAACCAAAGATACATTGGGCAAGAAACATACAGGGCTCCTTTCACTTGCTTTCTGGGTAACGCTGGCGCCAGAGATCGAGAAGGTACTTCAGGTAGCGCACGTCATCCAAACCCTCCTTGGCTTTCAGGGCGCTTTCCAGCATTTTGTAGTCGTCTAACCGGAGCAGTCTTAAGAAAGCACTGATCGGCTCGCCGCTTGCAACTACATCTGATGTGCTCCAAGAGCAGTTGATAGCACCTAGTTCCGCTACCCCAATTCCTATTAGGTTGTACCCGAGGCTAAGAGTGAGTTGGCTGCACTTCAGGGAGCTCACGCCGATGAGCCAGACTGTGAGCCGATCTTTGCCTGTGTTACTCCGAGATGATTCTTGAAAACGAAGGCAGAGTGCGCCACCGATTACCGCTTGACAGAGCGTTAATCCGTTGTTGTCGTAGGAATACTTGAATTTGCCAAGCCGTATGTTTTCCAGCTCGGAAGCGATGCTTCCCAGGTCAGGGAACTCTTCCGACATTGTAGTTTCGAACAGTTCACGTAGCGCTACAAGAGCCATTTGCACAATATTCATTATGTCCTCCATATGTAGTCTATGAACAGCGCCTCGGATGCCTTTTATACTTGAGTTAGGTATCCAAAGTGCTGCCCATAAGCACTAGGAGGGGTTGAAAGGAACAATATATTAATCTGAAAATCACATATTTGTTGAGTTTTGTCAATTAAAAATTATAAAATGCCTATAAATAACAAAGCCCCGAGGTGAAAAGCGTGGTGCTTTGTCTTGCCTCGGGGGAATGAGGTTTTGTAGGGTGAGGATGTTTCTGGTGTGCGTTGGTGTCGCTAGGCGGTTGCGGTCGTTACCTGCTGCTGGACCCAGGAGTCCAGAAACTCCCTGATTTCCCGGGTTTGTTCGATTGGTGCCTGGTTGAGGGTTTCTCCTAGTTCGGGAAGCCCATTTGGGCCAAGTAGCTCCGTAAGCCGCAGAATGGGCTCGGGCTCGATGACTCCCGCAAGATCACATCTTGCTTTTTCCAATCGCCATTCTTTCCGATCCTTCAACTGACAGAAGAGCAAGTTCAAGGTCGTTGGTGTTTGGAATTCGGAGTCTCCTGCTACGATTACTCCGATCCTGATCGAGTTAACCAGTCCGACGGGGTTTCGCAGCTGGAGGTATAAGGCACCTCCGTGGATCAGGCGGCAGAGCGATAAGCCAGTCTTCTCGGAGAAGCTGACCTTGTCGAGGGACTTTCTCCAGTCAGGACATTGTGATATAACTTCCTGGATCTCCTGAAGTGTCTCGGCTGTTTGGCAAGAGAGAATCACCTTGCCAAACAGCACTTTCACCGCGCTTAATGCCATAACGATGATTTTTTCCATGAAACGGATCCTCCTTCGAAGTGATATGATGCTATGAACAGCGCTCTGAATACTGTTTTTGTACGCAAGGCGCTGTCCATAGGTTGAAGGAAGATATTACGAGGTTTGTCTTGATGTTATATATTAGCATAAAAATAGGTTTTTGTCAAACGGTGGCGAGGCAGCGATCTTGGTTTCTTAAGAGGACACGGATTCCGTCTTTTTTATTAAAAATAGGGGAACGTGTAGTGTTCCCCGTGAATAGTGTGGATTGGCTATTCGGCGATGATGTCATCGTCGGTGATCTCGCAGGCCGGAAACGATCTTTGCCCGCTGGACTTTATGACCAAGTGTTTGCCTCTGCGGGCGTTGAAGTGGATGAGGATCATGTCCCCGACTTCCGGTTTGATATTCCGCCGGAAATCGGCGTCATTCGTGAACCTGTAGGTGAAGCCGCACTTGAGTATGATATGGTAATAGCAGTCGTCTCCGAGAGATTTGACCTCGGTGACTTTCGAAAAGACATGATCACGACAGCGAGCCGTGATCCGGTGTGCCAGAATGAGTGCCTGGTCGCTTGGAAGATTGACGACGGGTGCTTCGGCTGTGTTGTTTCTCCCAGCGTTGTAAAGTGCAACGCCAGGAATGCCATTTCTTCCTAGCGGGAAGCGAACCACGAAGTCATCGCCTTGCTTAGTGCTCTGTAACCGAAGATCTTCTGACAATGCGAACATTCTCATTTATCAGTCCCCCTAAAAAACCAACAGTGGCTTTAGTAAACCATAAAGTTGTCTTTACGTCAAACAAGCGAGCCTAGCATTCGACTGACTTTTGAGATTATGGGTATAAAAAAACCCAGGAGAATTTGATTTCATCCTGGGTGAGGTTCGGATGCCAGATAACTGGCGGTTTAGGCGGCGAGTTGCAGTGCCTTATAGGCAGGAGCCCCGATGAATCGGCGGATTACCTGGGTTTCCGGCTCATCAGTTTCTAAGGCACGTGCCATGATGCTGATTCTCCCTAAGATGTCACAAAGGACATTCTTTTGGTAGTCGAGAGAATCAGCATCAAAGCTGTTCTCGTCTCGGGTCTTGGCACTGATTACATAACCATAGTCCAAGGCCCAGCGGGCTTCAAGGGCGAGGCCAGTTTGTTTGGTGTTTTTCAACCTGGCATTCAGCTCTACATCACCAGTCTTTATCCCCGGATGAATTCGGACGACGGTTTCCCCGCCATGTCCTTTGACGATGAAGTAGAAACCCTTTGTGCCAGAAAGGCACCAACTGACATGCCTTCTTGTTCGTCTCTGACTGGCTAGCATCTTGCTATAAAGTCCTTGCAGGGTCAACCCCGCAAGGTTTTCCTCCGGAAACGACGGCGCTCCGAATAACTTCGCGAGCGCATTGACGGCGTGGACAAGAGGGTCCACTTTGGTGACTCGAACAGGATTGTCCACCGTTTGTACCATTTCATTCCTCTAACTCCGGGAACAGCTGATTGGGTTTGCCAAACAGCGCTTTGAGTACTTGGTAAATGCGCAAAGTGCTATTTGGCAGGCATGATCTTTTATAAAGATCAGGTACAATTTAGCCAATTGGCGGACTGTGTCCGTATTATAGAGATACCAAAAAGAATTGTCAAGGTCTTAATCTCTGAATAAAGGGGGCAAAGAGAGCCCTTGGGTGGTCGGTTGTTTTGCAGATTTGACGAAAATTAATTTTGGACTTAGTATGTTGATATTAACATTGGGGGAGGCGATCAGGTTGATTTATGTCCCGGATCGGTCGTACTTTGTTCTGTCGCATAGGGAGTATCAGAATAGTCTTTTGACTACTGTTCTCTGGTACACCTGTTCAGGTTATGAGAATGGCAATGCTACCGGCCGTCCAGGCAGGCATTATTATTTTCTCGATCGTGAGAAACCAGTTACCCATGAGTGGTTGGAGCTAATAACGCGGATGGGGGATGTTACTCCCTGTCAATATATCTTGCTTTGGAGTATTGGAACCCGGCACCGCGGAGAAGCGCGGGGAGCTGAAGCGCATGAGCTGACTCGCAAGCTATTCAAGATATATGCCAACTATGACATTGGTGAGCTGGATTTGAATGCTGATCTGGATGGTATTCGAGTGATGCAAGCCGGCAGACTGCTACGATTTCGCTACATCTCAAAGTGCGGCGAGCTGATCGGGGAGTCTGGCGAACAAGTTCGCCAGGTACGTCTCGGGCTTGAGACAGCACTGGACTGTCAATTCAGTATTCATGTGGTGACTCCCGAGGAGGCGGCGGCGGGCGGCTAGCCATTTTATATCTTATATCCCGACGATTGCGTCGGGTTTTTTTGTTTACAAAAAGAGGGAAGCTTGTCGCTTCCCATTGTGCAGTTAGGTGCTTTTGGGGAAATAAAGCTCACTCCAGAAATAGTAGTCGTCTCTGAACTTTATCCAGAGCTTATCTCTGTTGAGTTCCCACATACTTGCCGGGATTTCGCTGATTTCTTCTGCCGTAATGGCTAAGCCGACTTGCAGACGCAAAATGCCCAATCCAAGCCACGCTTCCAATGCGTCCAGGCCATTCTCGATAAGCTCTTCCGGTAGTCCGTTTTGCAAGTAGTCCATGGCTGCCAGCAAGAAATCATCAGTTTGCATCAATGCAACCATGTTGATTTCTTCGTCGTCAAGTGAGATTGGCGGGATGAGATCTGGCGCTTGAAAAAGCGGATCATCCCATGTGCCGGTGGTTTCTCCGGCGACAAGCATGCCAATGTAGAATCTTGTGCGCAACATTACGGCGACTTGTTGTTTGAAGGGCAAAGTTGACCGTCTTGTCTGTCTTCCTGCATGTCTCAACGACTTTCCTCCCGCTGGTTTGTATCGTATCTGGATTATACAAAAATTTCCAGTGATGTAAAACAGGCTTGTCATTTTATCCTATGAAAATTATGCCATAGAGAGTTTCGTTGATTTGTTATTTTAAGCGAACGGCGACCATGAATCTACCTTCAGACTCGCCGGTCCGAACGGAGCGATAGTGAGAAAAGTAATCCGGCGATTGGGCTGTGTCTATTGGGTTAATTTCAATATTTTTTGCAATAATACCCGAATCAAGAAGCTGTTGATAGTTATATCCGAGATTGTCAACTGACGTTTGGTTGTTCGGTAAATTTTTTAAATAAGGCTGCCAATTGAGCGTTTTTTCTTGAAGAACGGGACTTGGGAAGATAGAAGATTTTTTGTGTATTCCAGGACCGATGGATACAACAATATCCTTTGGATTACTGCCGAATTTTTGTTTCATTAGTGTGATCAGTTTCATGGCAAGTTTTTCATTAGTGCTTTTCCAACCCATGTGGGCGAGGGCTAAGATATTTTTTTTTGGATCATAAAAAACGATTGGCAGGCAATCAGCGATCAGTAGGCAAAGAACAATTTTAGGATCTTGAGTCATTAAAGCGTCAACTTTTAGGGCAGTTGAATGGTCAAACATTCCTTTGCCTCGATATGATTGGTCGGCGATCAATATATCTGTGCCATGTGTTACGCTCATGACAGCGCAATTGTTGGTATCGAAGCCAGATTTTTCTAAGAATTTTGTACGGTTTTCTAGAACTTCTTGGTGGTTGCCCCAGACGTATGACATGTTTCCGTCGTTTATTTCTGATATAGCGATATTTAAATAGTCGGTCAATTTTTCTTTCTGCATGAGATGATTATACTAGAATATTGACAATTTGACGAGGATTCGTTCTAGTGCTATATATGAATTAAACTGGCTGCTAGTTGGATTACAAGCGGGGGCACTGCGGGAAGAACTTCACGGAGGAGTATTATGGCAAAAAGCGCAGCGCTTGAGAGACTCGTAGCTAAGGTATTGGACAGGGAGCCTATCGGTCTGGATTATCTGGACATGGATGTCACGACCCAGAGGAGCGCTAGTCGGGCGCGTTTGTCAGTCTGTGAAGCGCTCTTCAGTTTTCTGGGTAACAACGACGACGATCCAGTATGGCAGAATATCCGGGAGCCGATTGGGGACGCTCTGGCCAATACCCTGAAGCACAATGACAGTCGAGGGATTGCGTACGTAGCGCATGGTGTGGCCGATGGACGTTTCGTAGTGATAATAGTAAATAGCTGCTGTATTGGTTGCAGACCGCGCTACAAGCCACTGCAAACATCCGAAGAAGGCCATCGTGGATTTATAATCATCAAGGGTATGCTTTGCCACCCGGATGTAAAGGATCGGGTGAAGTTCTACCCGTATCTACCGCCTATCGGCCAACCAGGTTTTGCACAAGCTATTTTCACGATACTCCCTCGAGCTACAACTACATGAAAAGGACCGGCGGGGTCCTTCTTTTTTTGCTAATTATTTTCCAATATTAATTCTTTTCCAGAGGTGTCTTTAGTGTTTTGCCGTGGAATTGCTTATGAATTTCTTTTAATTGGGGGTCTGTCACGTGAGTGTAGATTTGGGTTGTGGTGACAGAAGAGTGACCGAGAAGAGTTTGGACGCTACGAAGGTCGGCACCGTTGGAAAGTAGGTCGGTGGCAAAGCTATGGCGCAGGACATGAGGTGTAACCGGCTTTATGATGCCCGCTTTTACTGCATAATGATGGATAATTCTCTGAATTGTACGCGAGGTTAGTTTTAATTCTTCAGTTCCTATTTGCAATGCCGGGTTTTTCTTACGTCCAAAACGAATAAAGACATAGTCGTCAGTGTCGCTACGCCTAGCGAGGAATTGCTTAAGACAAATCTTTGCTCGATCGGAAAGGAAGACAACTCTAACCTTGCCGCCCTTACCAAGGACTGCAAATTCTCCTTTTTCGATGTTGATTTGATCGCGTTTAAGATTGACTAATTCGCTGACGCGCAAGCCGGTTGAATATAGGGTTTCCAGGATTGCTTTATCCCGCAAGCCGATTATTGAGCTTTGATTAGGTTGATTTAACAATGTTTCAACTTCTTCCGGACTAAGAAAGCTGATTTGTCTTTCATCGGTATCGGCAAGTTCAATTTTTTCTGCTTGCAGAGTTTGAGCCAAATCTTTTTTACTGATAAATTTCAGAAACGAGCGCAGGGCTATAAGATGATAATTGATGGTGATTTTTTTTAGATTGTTGCCGTTTTCATCTTGGATTCGATTTAAATACAGCCGGTATTGCCTTATAGTGTCCTGAGTGATTTCTTCTAGTTTTGATATATTCTGTAAGTTTGCCCATGCATGGAAGCGCTCCAGGTATTGTGAGTAATTCCTGATTGTCAAAGGCGAATGTCCTTTTTCGAGCTCGCAATATTCAAGAAATTGCCTAATAGCTGAATTGAGATCCATGAATCCTCCTTGTATATATAGATTGTACGACATATTAATCTATGCTGCAAGAAAGATTGTGGTGTAGAGTAATTTGTTGGAATTGCTTTTTAATAATGTTAAGATATGTTTATGGGTAAGATTTTTGAATTTGATGGTAGATTCTTGATTTCGATTCAAGAGCTGGTTGATAAAAATCACTGGTTAAACCAAGTTTGGATTTTTTTAGCCCAGTATTTGATTTATGGATTGCCTATATTACTTTTGGTTTTATGGTTTTGGTCTGCCCCGACTAAAAAGGCAGTATTTAAATCTGTTGTTGCGGCGGTTTTTGGATGGCTGGTTTTCGGCAAAGCTTTGGCGCTATTGGTAAATCGTCCAAGGCCGGAGGCATTTGCGGGCACTCAAGAATTATTGTTTCACAGGCCCGATACATCTTTTCCTTCGGATCATGCTGCTTTGCTTTTTGCCTTAGCCTTATCAATGCGCTTACATGGTTACAAGAGGTTGGGAAATATTATGTTTATTATTGCAGGGATTATAAGTATTACAAGAGTGTTTGTCGGGGTGCATTATCCTCTTGATGTAATTGTAGGAGCTATTGTTGGGTGTATTGCGGCAGTATTATTCTGGCTGATTGATGAGTATTTGGATAGGTATTTAGCAGTGCCTGTATTGGGATTTTTGAAGAGGTTTAGATTATGACAAAAACAATAAAAGACAGATTAGCTTTTATGATATCGGCTGTCTTTTCTCCGCCTTTGGTTGCAGGACTGGCGATACTAGCGATCTCGGTATATTACGAGTCGCGTTATGAGTATTTTTGGATATGGGCGCTGCTTGGGATTTTTATCTTGATTGGTCCGGCTTCGGCATATGTCTACTGGGCTTTTCATAAGGGTAATGTCCGCGGGTTAAATTTAAGTGAAAGGGAAGAAAGATTACGTCCGCTGGCGATTGCTCTTATCGGTGCCGTTATCGGTACCTGGGTTTTGCTTAGAAAGGATGCTCCGGCGGCGTTGACTATTATGGGTATTACTCTGATAAGCGAGCTGGTAATTATTATATTTGTTACAGTTTTTTGGAAGATCAGTCTGCACACAATGGCCTTTTCTTCTGTAGTGACATTGTTGGCTTATCTATATAACCCATATGCTTTAATTTTGTATTTTTTTCTGATCCCGGTTGGATGGTCTCGTATACACAGAAAAAGGCATTCTCTCTTGCAGGTAATTGCCGGCTCATTGGTGGGTCTTATTACGGCGCTTGGAGTTTTTACATTATTTCATTATCGGTCTAGATAGGAGAATAGATGGTTGAAGCGATTTTGACAACACTGGGAAATTTTATCATTCATGTTATTCGGGCAACCGGATATGGCGGAGTGGTTGGTTTGATGGCAATAGAAAGTGCGAATATTCCCCTGCCTTCAGAAGTAATAATGCCTTTTTCGGGATTTTTGGTTAGTAGGGGAGTAATGAATCTCTGGTTAGTCGGAGTGGCAGGCGCAGTGGGGTGCGTGATCGGGTCTTCGGTGTCGTATTGGTTAGGAGCTTGGGGCGGGCGTCCATTAGTTGAAAAATATGGTAGGTTTATTTTTGTATCTAATCGCGATCTTGAGAGAGCTGATAAGTGGTTTAGTCGTTACGGGGAGTGGGCGATATTTATTTCGAGATTACTACCGGTGGTTCGGACTTTTATTTCACTTCCAGCCGGAATTAGTAAAATGCATTTCAAACGTTTTATTGTGTATACCTTTTTGGGGTCGTTGCCTTGGACGCTAGGATTGGCTTATGTCGGTGTAGTGTTGGGTGATAATTGGGATTCAATCAGAAGTACATTTCACGGATTCGATTATATTATTATCGTAGCCATATTGTTGGCGATTGTTTGGTATGTGATGAAACATTTCAAAAAACACTAGATTTGCTGTTTAACCAAAAACCACCAGCTTTGCTGGTGGTTTTGTTATGGGTCTATATTTCCATATCTGATACTGAATTGGCTGCAGGAGGAGCAGGCGGGGGAGGTATCGGTGGAGTTTGGGGGGGTGTGGGATTAGAGGGTGCTGGAGTAGCTGGTTGAGTTGGAGTTGTCGGGGGTGTCATGGCAACCGTATTTGTGATGGGGGGAGGGGATATTGGCGGGTTTTGGGGAGCTTGGGTGGGAGGTGTTTGGGCGGGGACTGTTGCAACTGGGGATGTCGGGGTTGGTGTGTTAGGGGTCGGAGCAGTAGTTGGTTGGTTGACACTTAATGTTCGAGCAGCACCGCTTCCGGAGTTAAATTGCGGGCTGTAGGGTTTTGCAGGTTGTTGTGGAGGTTGGTTGGTAATGGGTGGTGTTGGATTGGTTGGGATAGAAGCGGCGGGTGGGGGGGTTGGCGGCATACTGGCTGGTTGGTTAGCGGGAGGGGTAGGCGCTGCTGGATTTAGCCAAGTAGGATTTATTTTTGGCGCTGCGGGTGGTGTCTGGTTCGGAACGTTAAAAGGTGTTGGTTGTGGTTGGGGTATACCTGGGGCGGACGGAGATTGGGTAGGTGCTCCACTTGGATTGGCGGTTACAGGGGTTGGTGTATTATTCTTGGGTGTCGGCAGGGGGGGTGTCGAGACGGCGGTCGGCGATATTGGTTGGCTGGCCGGTTGTGCAGGAGGGGTTTGGTTGGTTGGCGGAGCTGGCGGAGTGGGAGGCGCCGGATTTAACCAGGTAGGATTTATTTTTGGCGGGGGCGGGGTTGGCGATGGAGCAGGGGGAGTTTGGGTCTGCGCTTGAACAGCGGCGATCGCCGGCGGGGTTTTCATACTGGAAGCGAGGTTGTTGACTTGTGGTTTAGGGGTAGGTGCCGGAGGATTATTGGTACTTGGAGATGGGACGGCAGGCGGGGGGGTGGTTGGTTTGAATGGTGCTTGAGGGGTAAATGGTGCCGGTTTTATAATTGGCGGTTGGGGTGGCGCCAGTGTGGGAGGTTTTGGTGTAGAGGGTGTGGAAGTTGACGGAGAGGGAGTTGGGGTGGCTGGAGGGCTAGAGGGGGTAATGGGAATGATGGGTTTTATAGCAGGCGGGGGGGTAAATGATGGAGTATTGGGTATTGCGGGTTTTATGAAACCGGTCGGAGTTTTTTTAATATCGTCGTCTTGTTTGGTATCGTTTTGTTTATCTGCTGACTTATCGTCAAATTTTGCCAGTTTGGATGATTCATCGCTTGGGGTATCGGCTTCGTCAGCTGTTTGCTCATTTTCTTCGCTTGGCTTGATTAATGGACCGCCGGTTAAGCGTTCTAAATAATTAATATTGATAATAGCTACGGACGGTTTGCCGCCTTTGGTTAGGACATACATGCCTTCAGTAGTTTTCTCTATTTCGGAAACTATTTTTGAGAAATTATCTCGAGCGTCAGTTAGTGGAATTATTTTATCCAAAGGCGCGCTTAGTGACATATCCCCTCCCAGTTGCTTATTTTATTATCTATATCTAGTTTATTATTTGTATTGTCAAGTGTCAAATCTTTTGGCGTTTATATTGGCGTTTTTTAATTGTTCCTCCTAATATATATATTTAATTATCGTAATATTTTTAGTGTCCTTGATTGCTTACACTAATTCATCTAATATTAAACAAAGGAAGTACGAATGGATTATAAAAAAACGATTTTAGCAAATGGGGTAAGAATTTTGACATCGGAGATGCCGCATATGCGTTCGCTGGCAACTACGGTATATGTAAAAGCGGGGAGCCGTTATGAGACGGAGAAGATAAACGGTATTTCACATTTTCTGGAGCATATGCTTTTTAAGGGCACCAAGAAATATCCTGGCCAAGCAGATATTGCTAGAGCAATTGAAGGTGTAGGCGGTCAATTGAATGCCTGGACAGATCAGGATCATACAGCGTATTGGAATTTGTTACCTTTTGAGTTTGCCAAACGCGGATTTGAAGTACTAGGGGAAATGGTTTTTAGTTCTCTATTAGAGAAAGAAGCGATTGATCGGGAGCGCGGAGTGATCGTGGAAGAAATTAACCGCCGTTACGATGACCCGCCTAGTCATGTATATGAACTTCTTATTGGTTTAATGTGGCCCGATCAGCCATTGGGCTGGCCAATAGTTGGCAGTAAGAACAATATTCAGAATATCAAGCGGAAAGATTTTATTTCGTACCTGAATAGTTTCTATCAAGGTAACTCTATTGTTATATCAGTTGCCGGGAATATTACCCATCAGAAAGTGGTTGACGGTTTTGGTAGTATTTTTGGTAAAGCTACTAATGGTAAGATTCTTGTTTCAAAGAAGGCGTATGAAGTACAGAAAGAACCCAAGAAATCGGTTTATTTTAAGCAGACTGATCAGGCGCATTTAGCTTTAGGTGTAAGAGGTTTTGGGAACACCGATCCTGATCGATACACTTGGAATTTGCTTAACTGTATTTTGGGTCAAGGGATGAGTTCTCGATTATTTTTAAAGATACGGGAAGAAAAAGGTTTGGCTTATCACATTTCATCACATATCGAATCATATGAGGACACTGGCGCATTGATCGTGCATGCAGGATTAAATTTAGGTAAATTAGAGGAAGCGATAGAGGGGGTGATTAAGGAATTTAAATTACTGCGGGATGTGATTGTCCGCCCTGACGAATTGCAAAAAGCCAAAGATTATCTAAAGGGCGCGATAAGTTTGTCCATGGATGATACAGATAGCGTCTCTGGCTGGTTCGGTAGGCAGGAGCTTTTAATGCCTGAAGTATTGACTGCCGATCAAGTTATTAAGAAGATTGAAAGTGTGACAGCAGAAGATGTGATGAGGGTTGCCAAACGAATATTTATTAATAAGAACTTGAACTTGGCTATTGTCGCTCCGCTTAAGGATGGGAACAAACTACAATCTCTACTTGATATGGACTGATTGAATAAAATGTATTAGAATATATAATAAGTAGTTGATTTTTGGAGGATAGATGGTAAAAGAGCAGACGTTTATTGCGATTAAACCGGAGTCGGTTCAGCGGCAATTAATCGGCGAGTTAATAACCAGATTCGAGCGCAGGGGTCTTAAACTGGTTGCGGCGAAATTAATTGCACCGACGGAAGAGCTTATTGGCAAACATTATCCTAATGATGATGCGTGGCTTATTCCAACGGGGACGAACGCACTCAAAGGACACGAAGCGTGGGGAAATAAAATTGATTTAACACCCCGCGAACTGGCTACCCAGATACGCGAGGGGCTAATCGAGTATTACAGCGGGCGACCAATGTTAGCGATGATATGGGAAGGTGCGCATGCTGTTGAACTTGGCAGGAAGACGGTTGGAACTACCAATCCATTAACTGCCGATTTAGGCAGTATCAGGGGCGACTATTCTCAAGAGTCATATAGTGTAGCTGACAAACTAGGTAGATCAATGCAAACATTAGTTCATGCTTCCGGTTCGGTTGAGGAAGCCAAGTGTGAGATTGAGTTATGGTTTAAAAAAGAAGAAATCCTAGATTATGATTTGGTAATTTCCCAAATTATGCATGGCACCGATTGGGGCAAAGTAAAACGCTGATTGATGATTTGCCCGGAGGATTAATGGAAATGGTTTGGTCTTATTTGTTTCTAGTAGTTGCAGTAGGAATTATTTCATTCGCTGTTTGTTTTCGGTTGCGAAAATGGGCAATTTTGAAAAATATCACTCAAAGAGTGCGAGATCGCGATATACATTCCAAACCTCTGCCTAGAATCGGCGGGCTAGGAATATTCATCAGTTTTTGGCTGGTGGTCACTTTGATTTTGGTGTTTAGTGCCGATAGATTGAAGTTCGTTGATGAAACGGTTTGGGGTTTGGACAGAAATTTATTCGGTGTGCTCTTAGGGGCTTTGATAATCGCTTCGGTGATGCTCTATGACGACATTAAAGGAGTGAAGTGGTCTGGGAAACTATTAGCTCAGTTTTTAGCAGGGTTTGCGGTTGCAGGATTCGGGGTGACAATTAATTGGATTAATAATCCCTTTGATTCTCTCATTCATTTGGATCAGACAATATTTACAATTGGGAATTTTTCGTTTAGCTGGGGACAGCTATTTGTTGTGCTATGGATAGTTTTAATAATGAATGTGGTGAATTGGCTAGACGGGGTAGACGGACTGGCCAGTGGAGTTGTGATTATTGCTACTTTGGCGATCTTCTTGTTGGCGATTAGTCCTAGAATAAATCAACCGGCAGTTGCGATATTGGCGATAATTTTAGCCGGAAGTGTATTTGGTTTTTTACCTTTTAATTTTAGTCCGGCTCGGATGTTTCTGGGGGATACCGGAAGTATGTTTTTGGGATATATGTTGGCAATACTGGCAATAATTTCCGGGGGAAAGGTGGCGACAGCCTCGCTTATTATGGGATTACCTCTTTTGGATGGTATATGGGTCGTCAGCAACCGACTGATTCACCATAAATCACCTTTTGAGGCAGATCAAAATCATATTCACCACAGGTTAATGCGAGCAGGGTTGACAGTTAAACAGACTGTTTTGATGCTGTATGCCGGTTCGATTATTTTTGGATATGTTGCCTTGAGAACCGGTCCGGAAGGAAAATTTTGGGCTCTTATTTGGCTGATTGGGGTGATGCTTTTTTTATCGGGTGGGCTGGTTATGTTAGAATGGATCAGAAGAATTAAGAAGGATAGATGAAGCAAAGCAGAATCATAATAATTAATAAAGTCATTAAAGGAGATAATACACAACTGTTAGTTAATAAGATTTCCCTCACGATATTATTGCTCTTCTTTATTGCTTTGATGCCAATCTGGGTATTCGGTATCTTACCGGCAATTTATTTACTAACCAACATATACTAACCATATTATTCTTGGAGGGGTTTTGACAGAAGACTATACATTTCGCGGGCAAAGGGATGATGAAGATGTTCTTCTGATTGTTAAGCAAAATGCTTGGGTTTTTGCCAAAACAGGTATTATAATTTTAATTTTAGCAAATGTAGTTGTATTTGCCTTAATTATGTTTGGTGCAAGCGGTGTCTTTTCTTATCTGCTGTTCATTTTTGTACTAGCGGCTGGCTTTTTGGTTGGCTATCGTTGGTATTTATGGTCCAATAGCAATTATATGCTTACTAACCAGCGAATTATCAAGGTTGATCAAAGCAGTATTTTTCACAGGGTTATAAGTGAAATGGAGCTGGATAGAATTCAAGATATTTCTACAGAGATGAAAGGACCGATACAAATGATGATCAATTTCGGCACGATACATATCAAAACCGCTAGTTCTAATGAAGGTATGGAACTAGCAAGCGTGACTGACCCTTATGATGTGCAACAGCAGATCGTTAAAGCTCACAACCTGATGAAGAATGAAATGTCCGGTAAAATAGAATTTCAAGATAGTTTCGGAGAAGAAGTGCCGAAAAAGACTAAGACCTAATCAGTTTCCAGGGTTGGAGTAAGAATATTTGTTTTGGGGAGCAGATTCTCTAATTTAGCGATTAACTCTGGTGATAGTTCAATTTTAGTCTTCGTTTTTACTTTTTGGTATTCATCATTTTGAGGTATCTCCAGAACTAGAGGAGTATTGCCGGGATATTGTGATACGATTTGTCTAATATCTTCAAGGGTTTTTTTATTGGAAGAATGATCCAGCCGCAACACAAGCGGAGGGGAAGGAGGAGTTTCTATTGTTTTGGGTTCGGGTTCGTCGGGTTCTGACAACTTCGGTTCACTTCCGTTTTCTTTAGATATCTTGTGATATTTAACTTCTAATTTTACTAAATTTTCGGTGTCGGAGGGGATTTCATCAATTTGCTCGGCGATTATTTTTAGCTCATTGTCTTTCTTTTGAATTTTACCTTCCACGCAGACTAGTCTATCTACTTGGCATTCTTGGGCAACGTTTTCGTAGGCGCGCGGAAAGACTACTACCTCTATATTTGAGGATAAATCTTCCAATTTCATGAAGATCATAGGTTGATTGTTTTTGGTCATTATTTTTTTGACAGTTGTTATGATTCCGCCTATTCGCTCGATTGATCCCACTTTATCCGATAGCTGATTGATGGGAGTAGCAATTTTTGGCAGAATATTTTGGATTGCTTTTAGAGGATGATCTGAGAGATAGATTCCTAAGAGTTCTTTCTCCCAAGCTAGAATCTGTTTTTTATCGGCTGATGTAACTTGAGGGAAGGGGACTGATTGGGTTTTACTGCGTATTTTAGTATTTGTAAACAGGTCTAGCTGGCTCGATGAGAGCATTTTTTCGAAATTTGAGGTGAACTTCAAAATTAATTCTACACCGGCTAATAGCTGGTTTCGCTCACCAAAACAGTCTAGGGCGCCTGATTTAATTAATGCCTCAAGTACTTTTTTATTCATTATATTAGTACCGAGTCTTGAGGCAAAGTCTTCTATAGATTGATAAGAGCCTGCAACTTTCCTCTCATCTACAATAGCTTTGGCGACACCGACCCCGACATTTTTGATTGCAGCTAGACCAAAGCTAATGTTATTTGTCTCTTTAAGGACGCCAAATTCTACGAACGACTCATTTACATTTGGAGCCAAGACTTCCATGCCCATTCTGTTGCATTCTTCAATTTCGATAGTAATTCGATCTAAATTCTGATAGTCGGAAGTGAGCAGGGCTGCCATAAAACAGGCAGGGTAGTGCGCTTTGAGGTATGCGGTTTGGTAAGCGATATAGGCATAACAGATTGCATGTGATTTATTAAAGCCATATGCGGCAAAATCTTCCAGCTGGTTGAATACGGTGATTGCTATATCTTTGGAAACTCCATTGGAGATCGAGCCTTCGATGAATTTTAGCTTCATTTCTTTCATTAATTTGGCGATTTTCTTGCCCATTGCTTTACGCAGGGTATCGGCTTGACCGCCAGTAAAGCCAGCCATGTCTTTGGAAATCTGCATCACTTGTTCTTGATAGATTGGGATTCCATAGGTTTCTTTGAGAGCATTTTCGGTGAGCGGGTGCATATATTCAATTCGTTCCTTACCGTGGCGGCGGTTTATGAATGATTCAATGAATTGCATAGGTCCGGGTCGGTAAAGCGCCACCATAATGGCGATTTCACTAATTGATGTCGGCTTTAGTTCTTTTATATAACGTTTCATGCCGGCTGATTCTAATTGAAACACGCCAGTTGTCTCGCCTCGTCCAAGCAAGTTATATGTTTTTTTATCGTCCAGGGGTAGGTCTTGCAGGTTGATTTCTTTTTGGTGAATGGCTTCGATAATCCGAATGGTGTTTGCCAGAATAGTAAGATTAGCTAAGCCCAAAAAATCCATCTTCAAAAGGCCGAGCGTTTCAATAGGTTTCATGGAATATTGAGTGACCTGTCCGACATCACCTTTTTGGGCCGGTTGGAGGGGAACATATTCTGTGAGCGGGTCTTTTGATATAACAACTGCACAGGCGTGCTGTGAGGCATGCCGGACTGTACCCTCGATATTTGACGCTAAATCAAGAAGACGTTTAGTTTGTGGATTAGATTCGTAAATTGATTTTAGCTCGGGCGAATTTTTGATGGATTCTTGCAGGGGCGTGTAGCGTCCTTGAATTGGCGGAGGAACCAATTTCGCTATAGTATCAACTTCGCCATATGGGATGCCAAGGGCGCGGCCAACGTCGCGCACGGCAGCGCGCGACATCATAGTTCCGTAGGTAATTATTCCGGCAACATGGTCGTCTCCGTATTTGTCGCGGACGTATTGGATAATTTCTGCCCGGCGGTCATCGGGAAAGTCCATGTCTATATCCGGCATGGAAATGCGGTCCGGATTGAGGAATCTTTCAAAAGGCATATTATATTTCAAGGGGTCAATATCGGCAATGTTTAGAACATAAGCGACCAGGGCGCTGGCGGCTGATCCTCTGGGTCCGCACAGAATGCCTTGATTTTTCGCCCATGATACGATATCGGCGACTATCAAAAAGTAGGAGGCAAATCCCATTTGGTTGATGGTATCTAGTTCGTAGTCAAGCCGTTTTTCTATTTCAGAAGTAATTATGCTATAGCGTTTTTTCAATCCTTCTTCACATAGATCGCGCAGGTATTCTGCATCAGTCTGATTTGTCGGGACTTTGAAATGCGGAAGGAGTTTCTGATCTAGGGGAATCTCGAGGTTGCAGGCGTTGGCGATTCTGGCTGTATTTTCGATAACTTCCGGTACATTTTTGAAATTAGTTTTAAAAAATTCTTCGTCTTCCATATACAGGTCAATATCGCTTAGGGTCATACGATCCTTGTCATCCAAATCTTTGCCAGTATTGACTGCAAGAAGGACTTCGTGGGTTTCTTTGTCTTTTGCCCTAACATAGTGGATATCATTGGTAGCAACGAGGGGTAATGAGAGTTCGCGAGCTATTTTTATCAGCAGTTCATTAGCTTTTTTTTGTCCGTCCAGATTGGGATGATACTGGAGTTCGAGGTAGAAGTTGTCCTTTCCGAAGATGTCCGATAATTGTTTGGCAGCTTTCTTGGCGCCTGCCATGTCGCCGCTTAGGGCTTTTTGGGGGATTATTCCAGCTAAACAGGCGGAAGTTCCTATGAGACCTTCCGAGTATTTTGCCAGAGTTTCGAGGTCAATACGTGGTTTGTAGTAAAAGCCTTGTAAGTAACCGATGGATGTCAGTTTCATTAAATTTTGATATCCTGCAAAGTTTTTAGCCAGTAAGATTTGATGATAGGGTGAACTGTCTATTTTTGGGGTTTTGTCTTTCAGGGTACGCTGGGCAAGGTATAATTCGGCGCCGATTATCGGTTTAATGCCGGCTTTTATACATTCTTGATAAAACTCGATTGCTCCGTACATTACTCCATGATCAGTTAGAGCAAGAGCTGTCATATCTAATTCTTTGGCACGTTTAACAAGTTCGGGGATTTTTCCCAATCCATCGAGCAAGGAGTAGTGGCTATGGGTATGTAAGTGGACGAATTTAGCCATTTTTTACCCTAGTTTGTTATTATCATTGTTGGACTGATGCCGTTTTCACATTAGCAAACTTATTGACCAAACGGAATAGTTGATATATAATGGACGGGTAGTTAAGGAGTTAATTATGGCGCATACAAAGGCGAAGGGTACAAGCAAATTAGGACGCGATTCAATATCAAAGAGACTTGGTGTGAAGATTTTTGGCGGTATGAAGGCAAAGACCGGCGACATTATTATACGACAGAGAGGCAGTAAGTTTTATGCTGGTGAGAATACGGCAATGGGAACGGACGATACTATTTATGCCAAGGTTGACGGAGTAGTCAAGTTTCAGCTCAAGAGTATAAAGAAATTCGACGGCTCGCTGGAGAAAACTCAAGTTGTTGCGGTCGAGATTGTAAAATAAATATTTTGAATTTCTAGCACAAAAAATCCTGAGAGGGATTTTTTGGTTTTAGAGGGTAACGATATTGACAAGAAGCGTATTTCGGGATATTATGGGAACATTATTTTGTTGTACATTGAATCTGCTTTTGCATTAGACAAAAGATGCTAGTTTTAGCTTCTTTTGCCTATTGCATAAGACAGCAATAGAGATTACTCGCGCAGGGAGGCATGGATTGAGACAAGTAGACTTGGCGATTCTGAGGTCACGGTTAGGAAAAGAGCTTGGCAGTGGCGGGGTGTGCAAAGCGGTGCGTCTGGTGAGTGGCCGGACAGGGGAGGTGGAAGTGCATCTGAGCACAGCGGCCGAGCGAACGTTTGGAATCGGGCCCAAGATCAGAGGCAATATGGGTCACGTGATAAAGATCGTGGAGACGGCAGTCGCTGCCGTAACCACCGCAAGCCAAGTATAAGTGGTAAGGGAGGGGGGTAAATCGTCAGAAGTCTGACTGGTATCTCAGCCAAGCGATTATTTATGATTCTGAAGTTCTGAATTATATCCTTGAGAAGAGGTTGGCTCACTTATGTAGCCGGTCTTGTCTCAAGGATTTTTTTATGCTATTATATCTTTGCTTATGGAAAGGATTTTGATATGGGTAAACATCCGTTAATTGCATTGGTTGAGTCGAAACATTTAAAGAAAAAAGTGCCAGTTTTGCGTTCCGGTGATGTTGTTCGAGTACACCAGAGGATTGTCGAAGCCGGTAAAGAGCGTATACAGGTTTTTGAAGGTCTGGTGATTTCAGTCTCCGGCAGTCGGGGCATGGATGGCTCATTTACTGTTAGGCGTATTGCTTCCGGAGTTGGTGTGGAGAGGACTTTTCCTTTACATTCACCAAAGATTGCTAAAATTGAAAGAGTAAAAGCCAGTAAGGTGCGTAAAGCTAAACTTTATTATATTCGTCAGTTGACAGGGCGCAAAGCCCGGCTTCGATCTGATTCGGTGAAAGCGGAATCTTGGGAAGAGCTAGTGGTTCCAAGTAAGCCAGCTCAAGAAGATGAAGTAAATGAGGTGGTTGAGGAATCGGGGGAAGCAGAAGCACCGCAAGCAGAAGATTTTGAGACTATAGAAGAGGCTGTTGATGAGCCAGTTCAAGCACCTGAAGTCAGTATTGAATCTGATGAAAATTCCTCAGAAGTACAGGACAAACCAGAGAACTCCAAAGAATAAGGACAGGTAATGACATTTCAAAGAAAAGAGACAGGTAAAAGTGGCGAGTCTATGGCTTGCCATTTTTTGGCTCAAAAAGGGATGAAAATTTTAGAAACTAATGTTAGAATGACTGTAGGCGAGATTGACATTCTAGCTCAAGATGCAGATACGATAGTTATTGTAGAGGTTAAGACAAGAGCTAGCGGTGGTTATGGGATTGCCGAGGAGAAAGTTGATTTGGCCAAGCAGAAGAAACTACGATTGCTGGCGCGCGAATTGAGTAAGCAATACCCTGATTCGCAGCTTCGCATAGATGTGGTGGCGATTAATGATTTTGGTGGATTGCCACGGATTAATTATATTTATAGTGCAGTTGAGGGCTAAGTAAAGATGGAGTTTTGATGGACGAGTTAGTAAGAGTGAGGTTTGCGCCTTCTCCAACCGGAAAATTACATTTCGGATCGGCTAGGACAGCTCTTTTTAATTATCTTTTTGCTAAGAAATTTGGTGGTAAATTTGTTTTGCGCATAGAAGATTCTGATAAAGTCAGGTCAACTCCGGAATCGGAAATTGATATTCTAGAGGGCTTATCTTGGCTTGGGCTTTCTTGGGATGAGGGACCGATGAGCGATGGCCGGTATGGACCTTATCGTCAAAGCGAACGAGCCGAGATTTATAAGGAATTTATTGATCGGATGGCGGAGAGCAAAGATGCATATTATTGTTTCTGCAGTCAAGAAGAGCTGGCAGAGGAGCGAGAAAAGCAGGAAAAAGCTCACCAGATGCCGAAGTATTCGGGCAAATGCCGCGGCCTTAGTGAAAGCGATATTGCCGGATTGACAAAGGAGGGGAAGAAGCCAGCTATACGGTTCAAAGTAAGCGATGAAGTTATTGAGTTTGATGACTTGATAAAAGGACCAATGAAGTTTGATATGTCCTTATTCGGTGATTTTGTCATCGTCGGATCAGATGGTAATCCATTATTTTTACTGACAAATTTAATTGATGACAGTTTAATGAAAATTTCTCACGTGCTTAGGGCTGAAGATCATTTATCTAATACTCCTAAGCAGTTGCTTTTGTTTAAGGCGCTTGGTCTTATGGCTCCTGAGTATGGGCATCTACCATTAATTTTGAATCCTGATAAATCTAAGATTTCAAAAAGAAAAAATCCGGCGTCGCTAACAGAAGATTTCCGCGATAAAGGGTATCTACCCGAGGCAATGATTAACTTTATGGCGCTTTTAGGATGGCATCCGGCAAATGATAAAGAGATTTTTAGTTTAGGGGATTTAGAGACAGAATTTTCGCTGGATAAGGTAAGTAAGAGTCCGGCAATATTTGATATTCAAAGACTCGATTATATCAATGGTTATTATATAAGACAGAAGAAGATTGGCGATTTAGCAAACTTATGTTTGCCATTTATGGAAAAATGCAATCCTGCCGCATTTATCGAAGCACAAGCAAAGCCGGAATATTTATTGCAGGCAGTAAGTATGGTTCAAGAGAGAATGAAAAGATTAGATGAGATTTGCGAACTGACACATTACTTTTTTGGTAATGATTTAAATTATGACGCTGAACTCTTGGTTCCTAAGAATGCTAAAAAAAGCGATATTGCCAATTATTTAAAGGCGGGGCTAGCCGAACTCCAAGAGATTGAAATATTCGGACCTGATAATCTGGAAAAAACCTTGATTGGTACAGTTGCAAAGTTGAAAATTACCAATGGGGAACTTCTGTGGCCGATTAGAGTGGCCTTGACCGGCGAGAAAGCGTCGCCCGGGGTTTTTGAGCTCTTGAGCGTGCTGGGTAAGGAGAGGTCTCTTAAACGTATTCAAGACGCGATTACGAAGCTGGAGAAGTGATTTGAGTAGGAGGGTGTGTGTTTTTTCTTCCGCTGAAGGCAGTTTCTAAACTTCTGAGTTATAGATTTCCATGGGCAGTAGTGACAATAATATTAATTAATATCGCTGTATATCTTATTTATAATCTAAAATTAATTCCTGGTTTTAATATTGAAACGTTGATTTACCGTCCCACGGATCGATTAGGCGGGAATTATCAAACCTTAATCACGGCTATGTTTACTCATGCCAGCTTTATGCATATTTTTAGCAATATGTTTTTCTTATGGCTTTTTGGAAGTCGTTTGGAAAGAATGGTTGGCATATGGCGTTTTGTATTAATTTACTTTGTTTCAGGGATTATGAGTACTTTGGCTTTCGATCTTGCATCCGGTGGCCAGTTTCTCGGCTTACTGGGCGCTTCTGGTGCAATTTCAGGAGCAATGGGCGCTTATATGATTATCTTGCCTAAGGACGATATTAAGTTTTTTACTTGGCTTTTTATCCGTTATTATGTTTTTCAGCTTCCTGCTTGGATTGCTGTAGGATACTATTTAGTGGTTAATATCTTGAGTGTAAGTTCTGCAAGATCGAGCGGTGTGGCGTATTTGGCGCATGTTTCGGGGATAATATTTGGAATGTTTCTTGCCCTAATTTTATTGTTACTGGCCAGGGGCAGGAATAGGATATTTGGTAAAGTAGTATTTGTTAATGTAGGCGATGGCACGAGGGAATATTTAAATAAGGAATTTTTTAAGCGAAAGTGGAATGTAGTTTCATTGACGAGCGTGGATGAATTTCACTCGTATATAGCAAAGTTTCCTATTAATGGAATTGTTGTTGATTATGGTTTGGCTGGCATGATGGGGGAAGATTTTTTCTCCGCTTTGGTTGAAGATAAGAAATCTGGTAGCGTGCCGATAATAATATTAGCCGATCATCCGACATATAAGTATTGGATTGAAGAGCATCTTGGCAAGCAATATCAATATATCTCGGGTAAAAATGTGCCTCAGAGTGAAATTGTGTCGCATTTGATTAATCTGGAGAAAGGCGGACTCATGAAAAGCGATGGCCCGGCGCCCGGAGCTATTCACGGGATGCCTTCAATTCCTGAAGAATTTAGGTTGGCTTAACCCGTATCTCATTTATTATTATTTACAGTTATCTGATTTGCAGGTATAATAATTAATGTAATCCGGGATCGTCTAGCGGTAGGACACAAGGTTCTGGACCTTGGAACCTAGGTCTGCCCCTCACTTTATATTTTGCCGGATCGTCTAACGGTAGGACGACAGGTTCTGGTCCTGTTAATCTAGGTTCGAGTCCTAGTCCGGCAGCCATGAAAGTGAGGGGTGAAAATCCTAGTCTCGGAGCCAAGTTGGACGATAAGTCCGATTTTGCGTACTTCCAATCTGTGAATTGCTATTTTTTTAGCGGTTCGAAATGAGTCTAATAGTGAGGGTCGGTTTATCGGTTTATTTAGTCAAGGTAACAACGATGGATTTTTGGCCAACATTACCGGCGGCATCATAGGCCTTAGCAATGATAGTGTAAGTACCGGCAGAGATACGTTTGCCTCTGGTGTTCCAGGAGTATGAGTAAGGAGAAATCGTATTGGTGGTTTTAAGAGAACCATTGATGTAAAACTCGACTTTGGTGACTTGTACATTATCGGTAGCAGAAGCCGTAATATTGATTTTGGTCCTTATTGTAATCGTAGCATTGTTTAAGGGAGACGTAATAGAAACTGTCGGAGGAGTAGTATCGGTAGGATTGGTAGTATTGGCTACTGTAACAGCAACAGTCGGCGAAGTGCCAACATTATTAGCCCCATCGTAGGCCTTAGTATTTAAGACATGTGAGCCATTGGTGACTTTGGTAGTGTCCCATGTAACCGAGAATGGAGAGGTCGTCTTAGAAGAGATCAGATTATTGTTTTCATAAAACTCTACTTTCGTTACTCCAACAGCATCGGACGCGGAAGCCATAATCGTCGCCGTACTCGAGACAGAAGCGTTGTTAGTCGGGGTGGTAATGGCGGTAGTGGGAGCCGTAGTATCAGGTGTGGGGGGAGAAATAGGAGGTAATCCGGCATAGCTGGCTATTTCAAAATTCCTAGCCGCCATCGCTAATGCATCCATTGAATAATCCAAATCAACACCCCACCAGCCGGTTGAGGCAAAAGTGGAATTATTGCTTGCCGTTGGTTCTGTTAATTCGTACAACCTCAACTGCCCTATCCAAGCCGTATCGCCAGGTATTCCATTAATCATATTCAGTAAAATAACTGCCCCATCCACATCTGCGGGAGTAGTAAATTCGCATAAACTATTATCAAACCGGGTAAGTGTTCTCCAGCTATTGGTACCGCTGGCAATACTACCACCATATCCCCAAATTAAATCTTTGGCGACACTGCCGTTATAATATTGGAGATTGAATTCTAATGTTCTGGAGGAGGGATTTTTGCCGGTAAACTCATACCAATATTTTGTATTTGGTTTTATGGGAAATATTTTACTAGATACTCTACTTGCCGAACCGCCCCTTGGGTCTGCTTTAGTAGTAATTTTTAATGTCGGATGATTATTATTGGTTACGGTGTTATCAATAGCCAGACTTGCCGTATAATCTCCAACATTCCACGTATCACTTATTGGCCGGCTAAAGTTACCATCAGAGAAGGCATCGTTTCCCCTTACTAAGTCGGGTTTGATGGTTAATATGGCATTGGAAATACCATTAATCCAATCATTTGCTTCAGGCTTCAACCAATTATTTTCCGGCGATTGGTTAAGCCCCCATTCCCCAAAAACCACTGGTTTATTTAATAAATTAGCGTAATGAGCCCGTCTTTGCATTTCTTTGATTGAGCCGGCAATATCAATTGGCCCTGAAACCGGCCCCCATTTATCCAACCATTCAGCGGTAGGAGTAAATGTACCATAAGATCCGTGATTAAATACAAATCCGTTTGATTCCGGATAACCGTGAAATGTTAAAAGATCTATAACGCTAGGTGTCCCATCCAAAACAAAATCATGAGCATTATTTGTATTATATGCAGCCTCTTCATTGTGAGTAAACCAGACGCTGCCGTCGTCTCCTGAAGACAGCATGTGTTTTGAATCGATTGTTTTAAGATAACCCCCAATTTCATTTATCCACCACCTAAAACCATTTCCGCCATTAGTTTCCCATGGTTCGTTGATTAATTCCCAAGAAAAAATTGCCGGGTCATCTTTGTAGTTTATCCCTGTTATGGTGTTAGTCCTGTTTAGAAACTTACTAATAATTTCTTTATTCATGTTTTTTGAGCAATCATTGGCAAAAAATTCGCTATTTCCCACGGCGCAGTTTCGGGCAATGTCCCTGACGCCGCCGGTATTATTATCATGCTGATCAATAAAGGTAAAAAGAATACGAATATTATACTTTTTTGCCAAAGCCATTGTCTTGTCAGAGGCAACCAGCGCATCTTCGTTCCAGTTGCCAAAACCGGTCATAAAAGCTTTACTTTGGTTGGTCGGCCAGGTTGATCTTGGATTATTTTGGGTTTGGTTGCTGGCGGGTAGTCCGTGCGAAGGGGTTTTGCTTCCATCGTCTGTATAAGTGGCTTGTTGGCCGGCGATCTGCGAGGCCTCTCCAAGAAAAGCTTCGGTGTTTGACGCACCAGATGCCAACCGACGATAAACTTCATAGCGATAAGATTTAGCACATGGTGCCAGCGAAAGAGTGACTTTTTGCCCACTGCCAACAGCAATGGATGATGTGGCGGGGCTGGGCAGTGTCTCGGCCGTATTATAGGCAAATACATCTTTGCTTAAATTTGCACAGGTATAGCGATAAACATAATTGCCTGCAGCCATAGTCCCGCCTGACCCAACTATCGCCGTGGGAGCGCTGGTTGGATTTGGTAACACCATATCGTCAAGAGTATAGTTAATAATCCTTACCATCTTGACGCCAGCTTTTTCCGCTTTGGCAAAATCAGCTTCCACCCCAGCCGGATCACCCATCATTTTTACAATTGCGTTATATTGATTTATACCGTTACCGTAATAAGGATGATCATTTTCAATAATTTGCGTACCCTGGGCTTTTAGGATCGCCTTACCGGGATCGGCTGTGTTAATTTTTATATAAATAGCGTCAGAGTTTAAACCGAGGGTGTTATCTCGAACTTGCAATTTATGAACGCCTTCAGTAAAACCGGCTGTTGGTTTATAATAAAAATGGCCGCTGGCTTCGGTAGTTATACTGCCAATAGCGGTATCATTGTCCAAAACAGAAAGATTAGCACCAGCGGTGGCGGTGCCTTGAATGAGAGGGTTATTAACATATGTAAGATAGGAATTATTGACTGGGAGGAGTATCGAGGGATGACCAATCTCATCCGCCTTAAAAAAAAGCTGATTAATGCTCCAGAGACAGACTATTACTAAAATCAAGGAAAGAATCAGCCGAGTTTTACTTTTTAAAGAAAAGTGCCGGTTAAAATTGAACATATAATTCCCCTCTTTCATTGGCGAAAATAAATTATATTATCAGTATACGTTGTACATTATATATTATTAGTATACATTAGTTGAAATAAAACAAAAGTATGAAACAAAAGTAAATAAAAAAAAGTAGTAGTTTTTCTTTTCTGGCTGACGGATTACATTTAATGTCGCTTTTTACTTGTAACTGGCGATAAGGTTGGCGCTTTTTCGCTCTCACTGTCAAAACCACAAATTTGAAATCATCTAGTTACGGCTACTTGGTAATTTGTTTTGAGTTACTAGACGTTAATTTTGCCGGCAAAAGAGCCGATGACAGGCAGTGGTTTGGTTTGGCCATTGAGGGCATTAATTAAGCCGATGATAAATAGGACGAAGGCGAGAAGGCCACCGATCCAATAGAGGAAATCTCCGAAGAATGGCATCCAATTTAGGGCATAGATAATGACTTCAAATATGAACAGGATCATTCCCTGCTTGGCGTGGTACATGGCAAAGGCAGAGTCTTTTTTAATTGCCATGGGGATGATAAACAGGATGCCGATATAACTGATCGCCGCTAGGGCTTTGTTTTCCTCGACATCGCTGGAGCCAGTAGTTGGTTTGGGGGCTAGTGTCTTCTTGGGTTCTTCCGGTTTTGTTTTTGGGGCTGAGGCCGGATTTTCAGTCACAAGATCTCCTTTTATATTATTTTATCTTGTTATAGTTTGTATTACAAGTAGGCCAAGTGTATGGTTTCTCTTTCAATTTGCGGTTAGTATTGTGTTTTATGTTAAATTCTATTTTCAATTATGGTATAGTCGGCAGGAAAGGAAAATATGGATGAGAATAAATACGAAAAAATGATTAAGGAGATACTTAAGCACATTGGTGAAGATCCAGACAGAGAGGGGTTACGGTATACGCCGAAGCGAATAATTAATAGTTGGAAGGAGCTGTACAGCGGGTATGGTAAAGACCCGAAGAAGGTTTTGACAGTTTTTGATCACGCGGGTTATACGGGCATGGTTTTACTGAAGGATGTTGAGCTGTATTCGATGTGCGAACATCATCTTTTACCTTTTGTTGGAAAGTGTCATATTGCATATTTACCGGATAAGAAAGTGATCGGGATTTCAAAACTTGCCAGACTCATGGAGATCTATGCCAGAAGGGCACAGATACAAGAGAGATTGACGGATGAGATTGCCGATTCTTTAGAAGATATTCTCAAGCCGCTAGGTGTGGCGGTGCAGATAGAGGCGGAACATTTTTGTATGCGGATGAGGGGGGTGAGTAAACAACACTCAACTCTAGTTACTACTTCACTTCGAGGATTTTTCCTGACATCTGCTTCGACTCGGAATGAGTTTCTTAATGCAATAAAATAGGACTTCCTATCGATGCCCCGAAGAATCCGGAATATTCTTATTGTTCGAGCTTGTTTACCCCGAGTATGGTCGAAGGGTTGAGAACTGATGATTGTAACTTCTCGACTCTCCGCCAGTTGGCGGATCGCTCGAAGAATAAATTTAGTTTCCGTAGTGTTCGACTGCTCGGTGAATAAATTTAGTTTCCGCCAGTTGGCGGATCGCTCGAAGAATAAATTTAGTTTCCGTAGTGTTCGACTGCTCGGTGAATAAATTTAGTTTCCGCACAGTCCGATCGCTCGAAGAATAAGTTTTGTTCCGCACGGTTCGACACTCGAAGAATAAATTTAGAAGCTTTTTGCAGTTTTTCAGCTATCTTGTTGATTCTTGATTGGAGGAAAGGCCGTTTTCGTCGGTTTGCCTTCAGGTTTTCAACAGTTGACGGGCAGAATTAACTTCTGTAAGATAGAATAGCAAAGGAGGGAAAGCTGGCATACTGCGAGCACCAGGATTGCTCAACACCTAAGATAAAGCATCTCCATAAGGCACATAGTTTTTTGTGTTCTAAGTCTTCGTATTATCACAGATGGCATCACAATAAACACCACAAAAATGTGCACGCAGGGGTTTTGTTTATTACGATTGTGACGATGCTTAGTTTTGTTGCTGCTAATTTGGTAGTGCCTTTTCAGAGAGCAAGGGCTTCAACCAATAGCTGGACTCTGGGTTCCGGCATTTATAATTATGATTCAGATAAAATCGAGATCGTAACCGGCACGGCGCAGTTGAAGGCGGGAGGAGGACTAGCCTGGCTGTCCGGCTGGACTTATCGGCAGCCAATCACCATTAACAATGCCGGGGTAGATATTGCCGCTAACCAAGTTATTGAGATTAACGAGGACACAACCGGTTTTAGCAGTGTTTTTACTTATGCACAAGCTGACGGTTCGGATATCAGATTTACTAAAAGCAATGGCGGGGAAGAAATTTCTTACTATATTGCCGACTATCGCCCATCAACGGAAGCAACAATTTATGTGGAAGTGCCGGTCGTTATAGCAGGTTATACAACAACAACAATTTATATGTATTACGGCAAGACAGGGGTGTCAACTACGAGCAATATTTCCACGACTTTTAATGGCAACGGCTGGGAAGGTTTAGGCAGCACTTGGGATCCTTACCCGGTCGGTTATAAAACCGGGGTGGTATTTAGTGGAACCGAGGGCGATCTGGCGACGCTTGATGCCGGCGGTGATCATTTATATGGTCCATTAGGATATTATTATACTACAGAGCGGGCTTGGGTATTTAAGGCGAGACCGACCGCTACCAGTGGACAAACCTTTAAGTTAGGAGTATTGGATTATGATGAGACAGCTTGGCCGATAAATCCACCAACAACAACGTGCACTTTTGGGAATGGCTGTATTGATATTAACTTAAATAATGGTCCGGGTGGAACTATAACAGCGGATACAGGTTCCGGGGAAGCGTGGGTTGATTATGGGCCATATGCCCTTTCCGGTGATCCAGACACGGACGATTATTTCCATATTTATAAAATTGTTGGTGGGGCTGAGTTGGGGGCACTAAAATTTTACCGCGACGGCGATTTACTGGGTACGGTTGATTATGACGAAACAAATGGGTCAAACTTTCCAATCTATAGTGTGTATGGCTTAGGATTTATGATACAAGGTTATGGAATAGTTGATGCATTATTCTCTTATGTCCAAAACGCAACTAATTTGACAATAACTATGGGAGCAGTAGCCGGGGCCTATGCGACCGATAACCCAACTATTTACCCGAATGCGACTGTCAGTTATAGCGTGGCGCAAGGTTTTTCTGCAGTGACAACCGGCACGGTAGAATTTCAAGTTTCCCCGGACGGCGGCACAACGTGGTATTGGCATAACGGCAGCGCTTGGGCGACAACCGGTGAAACATACGGCAACAGCAACACGGCGGCGGAATTAAATACCCAGTTTGCCCTTTTTAACTTTACAGCCGGAACAAATCAGCGGACTTTCAAATGGAAGGCGTTTTTGCATTCTACCGGCACAGGGCAATCAACATTAACTTCAGTGACTTTAACCTACATTGTTGATACCGCCGATCCGAATAATCCAGCAGTTGATTCCGCCAGCGGGTGGGATACAAGCGGAAAGGTGAATTCACTAAGCCAGCTGGCGACAGATCATTATAACTATGCCACTCCTTATTTTGAATGGACGCAACCAATTGATAATGGCGGGCCGGATACATCGGGCATTGCCGGTTACTGGCTGTATTTCGGCACATCGAATACGGCCGACCCGACTATCGCGGGCACATATCAGGCCGGAGCGGCAAATACCAATTATACCGGATCGCTGACTACCGCGGGCACATATTATCTGCGCATATCCACTCAGGATTATGCCGGAGAAACCGCCGCGGGAACAACCATTTTCACATACCATTTTGACAACGTTGACCCGACATCCCCGGTGTATGTCACCGCAACGCCCCCCAACTATTCGCGAACGAATAACTTTACCTTCTTGTGGCCGACAACGGGAGTGAATGCGGCAACCGATACGGGCGGAGCAGGTTTGCGCGGTTATCAATACAAAGTCAACTCGGGCGCATGGTCATCAATTATATCCAGCGGAAGTATCGAACTGACTAATGCGGCCACAACGGGAATTAACATCTTTTATCTTCGGGCGGTTGATGATGCCAATAACGGTAATACGCCCGATCTGGGCAATTACGATGAATCGCCGGTGCAGGTGAACTTTTTCTTCAACGCCAACGCGCCATCCGCACCGAACACCTTGGATGCAAGTCCTGATTCATCAGCCACAAACTTATTTACCTTTACTTGGGATCCGCCAACCACTTACAGCGACTCAATTGAACGCTATTATTACTCGGTTAACACCTACCCCATAATCAGTTCCAACTGGGTAGCGGGCAATGTGGAAACGGTCGGTCCGGATGCCTTTGCCACCCAGCAGGGTGAAAATATATTCTATGTTATCGCCGATGACATGGCAGGCGCGCCTGACTTTACCTCCTGCCAGAGTATTTCAGGAAATCCGGATGTTGACGGTTGCGCGAAAGTTACATTTACTGCCAATACATCCGCGCCCGGCGCTCCTACGGCTTTGCAGATTTTTGACATTTCCAACCGCGACACGCAAGAGTATGCAATTAGCTTAAAATGGACCGCTCCCACCGATAAAGGTGCCGGTTTCGACGGTTACACTATTTACCGCTCAATAAACGGTACGAGTTTTACTGCAATCGGAAGCAACAATGGATCAGATGCCGGTATCAGCTATGCCGATACCGGATTGGAATCGCGCCTCTATTACTATTATGTCAAATCAAAAGATAACGCGGGACAGTTGTCAGCTCCCACCAGCCCTCCTCTCACGATAACACCAACCGGCAGATATACTCAGCCGCCAAATTTGACCGATGGGCCGAGTGTTGATGTCAAGTCTTTTTCAGCGACAATTGCTTGGGAAACCGATAGGAGCTCCTCGAGTTTTATTGAATACGGCACAAGCGCAAGTAGATTGGGTGAAGAGTTGGGCGGAGATACAGTTGGGCTTCTCAACAGCGTGGAGAAGCATAGCGTGACGCTTAGAGGATTGTTTCCGGAGACGACTTACTATTATCAGGCGGTTTGGGTGGATTCAGACGGTAATCAGGGAAGAAGCGGGACAATGTCCTTCATTACTAGCGCCAGACCGAAAATATCCGATGTGAAGATTTCTAATATTACTTTGAGCTCGGCCACGGTAAGTTGGCAGTCAACGACGATTTCGACATCTTCCATTTATTTTGGAAAGACGACTGCTTATGGAGGTATAGTGTCTGATCGGTCGGGATCGCAAACTACAAGGCATTCAATTAATTTGACTGATCTAACCGATTCCTCAACTTATCATATTCAAATCAGCGGTACAGACGCCGACGGCAATGTTTTGTTAAGCGATGATTATAAGTTCGATACTTTGACCAGGCCACGAATATTAGATAATCATGTAACTAAGGAATCGGTTAGGGATGCGGTGAGTTCGTCAATGAAGATGACTTGGAGCACGAATGTTCCAACGACATCGATTGTGCGTTATAGCGCTGCTAAAGTCGGATCGCTTTCGAAGGCAGATGCCGAGTATAAAACTGATCACGAGGTGATTATATCGGAGCTGGTTGATCAAACCACCTATACATTCCAGGTGGAGGGTGTGGACCGGTATGGTAATTCGGTGATATCGGCTGTGGACACCTTTGATACACCGGAGGATACAAGGGCACCGAAGATCAGTAGTTTGACAGTTGAGATCAGGGCGAGCGGCACTGGTCAGGGACAGAAGGCACAAATGGTGGTTAGTTGGGAGACCGATGAAGTTGCTACTAGTCAAGTCAAGTTTGGAGTTGGCATATCCTCTGATAGTTATGGGGGTTGGAGTCAGGAAGACGGGACATTGACGAAGAACCATGTAGTGATTGTTTCTGATCTCAAGCCATCGCAACTCTATCATCTACGGGCGCTGTCGGCAGATAGGGCGGGCAACCAGGCAATGTCAGCGGATACCACAGCAATTACTGGCAAGATGCAAAATTCAATTTTAGATTTGATCATGAACTCACTTGAGAGATCATTGAGTTTTCTAATGAGAGTTCCTTTCTTTGGGAGTAAATAGTAATGGCGGAGGGAGAAAAACCAATAATTAAGGCGGAGTCAGTTGTAAAATCTTTCCATATAGGCGAGGCCGATTATGAAGTACTTCATGGTATAAGTGTAGATATCGTACCGGGAAGTTTTATTATCATATATGGACCTTCGGGTTCAGGTAAGTCAACGTTTTTGAATTGCTTAATCGGTTTGGATACGATTAGTAAAGGCAAAATTTCGGTTTTTGGTTCAAGACTTGATCAAATGAATGAGGACGAGCGATCTAAGGTACGATCAGAATTTTTTGGAGTCGTTCACCAGCAACCGATTTGGGTAAAGTCACTGTCGGTTGTTGAGAATGTGGCATTGCCGCTTATGATACAAGGATCATCTAATAAAGAGGCTAGTGGAAGAGCTATGCAGTTTCTGAAGCAAGTTGGGATGGATAAATATGCTAAACGCAGGCCAACTGAAATATCGGGAGGCGAGCAGCAGCGCGTAAGTCTAGCAAGAGCGCTGATACATGATCCGAAGATATTAGTTTTGGATGAGCCTACCGGTAATCTTGATACTCACTCTGCCGATGAGGTAATGGGTTTGCTTCAGAGTTTGAATATTCAGGAAAAGCGGACGATTATCATGGTAACTCATAACCTGATTTACCTGCCGTATGCCAGCCAAACTATTGACATGAAGGACGGTTTGATCAATCAAGACAGCCAGACCCAACGTTTAACTTCTATCCTGGAAGGAACGAAATCATGAGAAACTACAGCATTATTATATTTGCCTGGAAGAATTTGTGGTCGCATCGGATGAGAGCATTTTTAACCATCGGCGCTGTCACGATTGGAATTGCTTCGATAGTTTTTCTAGTTTCAATCGCTTTTGGTTTGCAGCAGCTGGTTACCAACCAAGTGGCAAATTTTGATGCTTACACTACAATGGATATCCCGTCGGCTAATTTGAAAACTGGGAAGATAAATGCAGAAGCGATTGCAAGAATACGAGAAGTTAACCATGTGGTTTCCGTTGATCAAATTGTTGATTTAGCTGGTAGAATACGTATGAGTAACCAAAAATCAACAACAGAGACAATTGTTGAAGCAGTCGAACCGAACTATTTCCGGGTTGCTGACTTGCTAATAAATGAAGGTCACAGCTTTGAGAAGACTTCAAAGAATCAAGTGGTAGTAAATAAAGCACTGGTAAAATTTCTCGGTTTAACTCCGAAGCTGGAATCGTTGTCACAGAAACCATTGGTGCTGGACTTGATTATCCCGCGCGACTTACGAGCTTATGATGCAATTGATGGTCCGACTGTCAAAACTATTGAACGTTTGACAGTTGTGGGATTAATTAATGATAACTTGAATCCTATGATTTATATTCCACTGAGTTTAGCTGATAGCTATGGTGTGGTTAACCGAACTTCCTTGAAGCTTAAAATTGACTATCGGGAATCAGAAGAGACTGTCAGGAAATCAATAGAGAACATTGGGTTTTCTACAGAGTATGTTGGTGACACGGTGAAGCAAATCGAACAAGTCTTTGCTCTTTTCCGCTTAGTTTTAGGTGGATTCGGGCTTGTTGCTTTGGTGGTTGCGGCTCTGGGTGCCTTTAATACTTTAACGATTTCCTTGATGGAGAGAATTAGAGAGGTAGGGCTTCTGAAGACTTTGGGAATGAAGAAGAAAGAGATATTTAAGCTTTTTATTGTGGAGTCGCTTACTATCGGTTTTATGGGAGGAATTTTCGGGGTTCTACTTAGTATGGTGATTGGCCATGGTTTGAATATTTTTCTTAGGTATTTAGCCATTCGGGCTCATGCCGATGTGGTGGTTATTTATGCCTATACACCTCTTTTCGTTCTGTTTGTGATTCTAGGCGCAATAGTAATTGGATTTTTTACAGGATTTTACCCTGCTTATCGAGCGATTAAGACGAAACCTTTGGATGCTCTAAGATACGAATAACTATATTTAGTGGTAGTTTGCCGGGAGTTATTTTTGTGTTATCATTTTTAAGTTAGAATAATAGGAGAGAATATGGAAGAGACCACAATCCAAAATCGCATTAGTTTGCTGGAAAAATTAGAGCAAGAGGTTAAGATTGCTAAAAGTGCTCTTAAAGCCGAACTAGATAATGATCAGCAGTATGTCGAGGTGTCGCTTCAAACAAAAGAAACGATGGCGCGAAAGAAACAGGCGAAGGAAATAGTATTTGCCAGTGATTCTTGTCGCGGTCTTTTGGATGAGATTAAGGCAAACAATGAAGAGATCGCCATTCTAAAAGAGATTTTAGCAACTGAGCTTATGGAAGTTTATCAAAAGAAAAAGACCAATGAAATTGAAGATGCCCAAGGGCAGTCGAGAAAATTTATCTTGTCGGTAAGAATATTGCCGAAGCGGGTAAATCTGGTTAAAAAATAGAGGCATGTAAATTATTTTTATATATTTTTACAATTTTTTAGTATCTTTCAACTTTATTTTCTTAATTAATCATCTTTCGGCGCTTCGATAAATGTTAGAGAATAGGGCCATACTGCTATGGTATCTATGTTGCCACAGCAGAAATAGAAGCGAGGAAAAGCAGGGGGTAGAATCGCATATTGGTCCACAATTAAGATGACTGTGTATGGATGGACTTTCAGTCTATTGATGCGCAGTTATCTTTGGTATTGACATAGAGTTTATATTAATATATTGTACAAGTAATGTTGAACTTAGGAGGACAGATGAGACTAAATAAACCCACTTTAGATAAGTTGCGAATCTTTAATGACAGCAAAATTCTTTTACTCTCAGCTCTATTTAAATGTGAGGACACTTACTGCGGCTGCGATCTGGTGAATCTGCTCAAGATGCCAAAGAATTTATTGTCATATCATATGAAATATTTAGTCGAGGCGGGGTATGTGAGTGAAAAGAAATGCGGTAAAAAGAAGCATTACAAGATAAAGTCAGTCAAGAAAGCGGAAGTTGAAGCTATTTTGAAGATGGTTGACGCCATTTAGGGGGATTATGGATAAAAATGTTATTGTATATTCAACACCCCAATGTCCATGGTGTTTACGATTGAAGCAATATTTGGACGAAAAGAAAGTTAGATATAAAGCGATTGATGTTTTGATAGATCCTTATCAATCTGAAAAGATGGTGGGGAAGTCCGGTCAGACAAGCGTACCGCAGATATGGGTCGGGGATGAAATTATCATAGGTTTTGACAGGGAAAAAATTGATAAAATACTTGAGCTAAAATAAAACGGACTTTTTATGACTTTAGAGTTGAATTTATGCTTGACTGTCATTTTGAATGTGCTAAACTGTAACTAGAATAGTAACAGTAAGGTATAAGATGAAATTTACTAAAAAAGCAGAATATTCTGTGATACTAGCCAGCGAACTGGCGCTTGAGGGCACCGGACTAGTGTCCTTATCTCAACTGGCGAAAAAATGTCAGGTTTCTTATGGATTGCTGCGAAATGTAGCTTTTTTACTATCAAAAGCAGGGTTAGTTGCGGGTGAAGAAGGTAAATCCGGCGGTTATCGGCTAGCCAAGCCTGCAGATAGGATAGTTTTAAGGGAGGTCTTGGAGGCGATCGGCGAGCCGATTATCCACTGTCCCTGTTGTGGAGGGGAAAAGGAGTGCGCAGGTTCGTCAGTTTGTCCGAGGAATTCGATTCTTATTTCTTTACAGGGAGCGATAGATGGTATTATTGGTGATTTAACATTAGGAAAGTTAGTGAAAGGAGATGCGTCATGCATGAAGATGTGGAAAAGATATTAGATGAGATAAGGCCGAGTTTGCAGGCCGATGGAGGAGATGTTGAATTAGTTGAGCTAAAAGACGGGGTTGTTAAGGTTCATTTGATTGGAGCATGTAATGGTTGTCCGATGGCTTCTATAACTCTTAAAATGGGGGTTGAGAAACTTTTGACTGAGAAGATGAAGGGATTTAAGGAGTTGAGGGCGGTGTAGGGTGAAATATTTTATCTCAAGGCACGCGTACAATTTTCCAGCGAAAATTGTCGCTCATTCTCGGTTCGCAATCCGCCAGTTGGCGGAACCATGCTTGCTCACCTGCGAAAGACCTTTCGATAAAACAGTTCACCTTTGAGTAATGATGAGGGAAAGATGGAAAGAAGAGAAGTTTATTTAGATCATGCGGCTTTGGCACCTCTCGATAAGAGAGTATTTTTGGCGATGGAACCTTATTTAAAGGGAGGTTACGGTAATCCGTCTAGTATTTATACAAGAGGAAGGGCGACAAGGGATAAAATAGGTGACTGCAGGACGGAAATTTCCTGGATACTCCACTGCCAAAGCGATGAGATAGTTTTTACTTCCGGAGGGACTGAGAGTGATAATCTGGCAATTTTGGGGGTGGCCAGAGCAAACTCTAAATCCGAAATTCTAAATTCTAAACAAATCCAAAATTCTGATGTTCAAAATTCCAAACTTAATTCCATGTTCCAGAATTCAGAATCTAGATGTAAAGGGCATATTATTACTACTCAATTTGAGCATCATGCTGTGCTTAACGCCTGTAAACAGTTAGAATCAGAGGGGTTTGAAGTTACATATCTACCGGTGGATAAGGATGGGCTGGTTAAATTAGAAGATATAAAGCAGGCTATTCGACCTGAAACCATCTTAATTTCGATAATGTATGCCAATAATGAGATAGGAACAGTACAGCCAATCGCCGAAATTGGTAATTGGCTGAAAACTCAAAAATCAATCCGCCAGCTGGCGGACAAATCTCAAAATAATGGAAAGATATATTTTCATACCGATGCTTGTCAAGCCGCTGGATATTTAGATTTGGATGTTAACAGGTTAAATGTTGATTTGTTAACCTCGAATGGCACGAAGATTTATGGCCCGACGGGTATAGGGATTTTGTATGTGCGAAATGGGGTAAAGATACAACCTGTTATCTTTGGCGGTGGTCAGCAAGGTGGATTAAGAAGTGGAACAGAGAATATTCTAGGGATTGTCGGGTTTACGGAAGCGCTCAAGATAGCTGACAGAGAGAGGACAGGGGAGTCTGCCCGATTAGCAAAATTACGTGATTATCTGATTGATGGGGTATTGACTCGGATAAGCAACACCGGTTTAAATGGCTCAAAGGTTAATAGATTGCCGGGAAATGCTAATTTTAGTTTTTATGGTGTAGAAGGGGAGGCGATGGTGCTGATGCTTGACGAGGAAGGGATAGCTGTTTCAACGGGTTCGGCGTGCAATTCTGATAGTTTGGAGCCATCTCATGTCTTGAAGGCAATTGGTTTGTCACATGAGGGAGCGCATGGTAGTTTAAGGTTTAGTCTTGGCCGCAGGACAACTAAACAAGATATAGATTATGTCTTGGCGGTACTGCCATCTGTCGTTTCACGTCTAAGGAGTATCTCGGCAATTAGAAGCGATAAGGAGAAAATATGAGTAAATTACCTGACATTTCTCAGGATGGTGCGGGTTGGGTCTATTCGGATAAGGTTAAGGATCACTTTTTAAATCCCCGCAATTTTATTTCGGGTAAAATTGATATTCACCAGTTTGATGGTGTGGGAGAGGTTGGAAGCCCGGCTTGCGGCGATCTTATGAGAGTTTTTATCAAAGTAGCCAAAGATAGGATAACCGAGTGCAAATGGCAGACCTTTGGGTGCGCTTCAGCTATTGCCTCTACTTCTGTTATGTCGGAGATGGTAACCGGAATGACCCTTGAGGAGGCCGGGAAGATCCGTCCCCAGGATATAGTGTCGAAGCTAGACGGGCTGCCCGCTCGCAAAATACACTGTTCGGTTTTGGGCGATCAAGCCCTTCGAGCGGCGATTGTGAACTATAAATCTAGAAGAATTGATAATGAACAGGAAAATATTTAAGGTATAGTGGTAGAGATTGGAGAATGTATGGCGTATGAACCTAAACCATTAAAATTTGACATGAAGTCTCTCGAGGGTATCTCGAGTAAGACTCTGGAAACCCATTGGGGCAAACTCTATCAGGGTTATGTTAAGAAATATAACGAAATACAGGAGAAATTGGAGTCAGTCAATCAAGCAGAAGCTAACGCGTCGCAAAGTGAGTGGCGAGATTTACAACAAGGCGAAACCTTTACTTGCGATGGGATTATTCTTCACGAGCTGTATTTTGATAATTTGGGTGGTAAGGGCTTGCCTAGGGGCTTGGAAGTCGGAAGAGCCATAATTGACCAGTTTGGTTCAATGGATGGTTTTAAAGGGGTTCTAACGGCTTCCGGCATGGGCGCAAGAGGGTGGGTTGTATTGGCAGTAAATCCGTTGGATGCCAAGTTACACTGCTATGCCTGCGACGCCCACAACCAAGGAGGAATATGGGGAGCGATTCCAATTTTGGTGCTGGATGTCTATGAGCATGCCTATTTTATAGATTATGGCAGCGATAGGAAGGGCTATATCGAAGCTTTTTGGAAAAATATTGACTGGGATATGGTTAATAAGAGGTTTCTTTCAGCTGTTTAGTTAAAATGTCAAACATTGCTCTAATATTGATTAATAATTAATATAAATTCTAAATATTTCTCGTATTCACTAGTCTATTGTTAAATAAAGGAGTTGACCATGACGAGAAAAGCAATCAGGGAATTTGTCACGGTAGGGGATGTTATGGAGCACAGCGCCGGTTGGTTTGCGGATGTGCTCTATGATGCCGATTCTGCTATTAAGCAGGAGTACTTGGAGAAAGATAAGGGTATGAAGCGTTTCCTTTATTTGATCTATCCCATTCTTACCGAATCCAAGAAGTAGTCCGCTTTCTATAATATTTGAAATTACCGGGCATTTCTGATACAATGTGCTCAATTAAGGAGGAATATGAAATTCTTCCGGAAAATATTAGTTGTCGAAGATGACAGCGAGTTGCTTCGATTATATAAAATAAGGTTAGAAAAAGCTGGATATAAGGTTGTAACGGCAGAGGACGGGGAAAAGGCAGTTGTGAAAGCAATAGGGGAAACGCCGGATCTGATACTTTTAGATTTGATGCTCCCTAAGCAAGGCGGGATACAGGTTATCAGGATATTGAAGAGCAACCCGATGCTGAAGGAGATTCCTATACTGGTATTAACTGCTTATGATCATTTCAATTACCGCAAAGACGCTCAACCGCATGTTATTGATTTTCTTTTAAAGACAGAAGTTACTCCTCAAAAGATTATTGAGATAATTGATGAATATTTTTCTGTTAAGAGCTAGATTTTCAGTTTAGGGAATGTTGGTTTTTAATCGGCTGAAACAGCCGAGGATTTTATGCCGCCATCGTCTAGCGGTTAGGACGCAAGGTTCTCAACCTTGTAATACGGGTTCGACTCCCGTTGGCGGTACAAATATAAAATGACCCGTGTGGTCATTTTATATTTATCCGGGAGTCGAAGCGAACCCGAACGCATCCAGTGGATGTTCGTCATTTATATAGATCGGCGGAGCCGAATTCATCTTACGTCAGGCCGCCCTGATTCTCCGGCAAAGCTGGAGACGGCCGACAAAGGCGAGTGATTTTAGCGGAGCGTAAGCGAGGAACCCAGTCTCCGAAGGGTCGTATGCGAGGAATAACGAGCACATATGCGACGGGCGTGAGATGTGAACGCCCGGGGTGCCGCAGCACAGTGGAATGACAGGTGAGGAGGACTCCCGTTGGCGGTGCCAGATCAAAAAAACGCCTGGCAGGCGTTTTTTTGTTTATAACTTCTTTAAAGTTGGGGTGTCAGCTCATCTAGTGCTTGGTTGAGAGTAGCTGTTTTTACATCGCTTGTTTTTATATAACTTAGATTTTCTTCGAAGATTTTAGGGGTTGTGCTAAATAGGCCACCTTTGTCTTCTATTCTGTGGTATAGGATGATTAGCCAAACTTTATCTTGTATCGCCTTATCAACCCAGCTTGCGATCTCTTGAGGAGTTGTGGAGTTGTTGACCTCCTGGATTCTAAGTTGATAGGGATTGAAAGTAGTGATTGAATTATAACCGGTGTCCGTTGTTCTCGCTGAGCGATAATATTGTTTGGTCTGGGTTATGACTTGGTCGTTATGAGCTCCATAGGGAATGGCAAGATTAGTAATTGAGTTGAATTTTCTTTCTAAATCGATTTTGGACTGAGCCAGTTCATTTTTCAGATCATTTAGTGTTAAGCTGGTAAGATCAGCGTGGCTTTTGGTATGAGAACCTATCTCATGACCATTAGATTGCAATCTAGCTATTTGGCTTTTACTCATATAATTCGGTTCGTTTATCATATTTGAAATTATATATTGAGTGGATGATATGTCATACTTTTTCATGAGCGGCAGACCGTTCTTGTAGACCGATTCGAAACCGTCATCAAAGGTAAGCGTCACTATTGCTCGATTGAATCCCGGGACGGATACAGGGATTAACGAATAATCATCCGTAATGAGATATCCTATACCAGCAATGAGATGATAGACAGTAACTTCTTGACTGCCGACCGGAGTGGTAATCATATCTGAATATTCATTCCAGCTAGAGGAGGCAGGGGCATTTTTTAATGATTGATAGATCGTTGATTCATCGTCTTGGGTAAAAGCGACGATGACTTCGCTTTGTATATTTGACTTATAAAGGTCTGTAAATCGGTAAGATGCTTCCGGCTCTATTGGTTGAGGTGTATAGTGCCATTTGGCGTCTCCGCCTGTGTAGCCGGTGATTTGTGTTTTGACGCTACGGCCTCCATTATGGCCGTCTTTTAGATAAGTGAATTTGGCAGAGTTAGCTCCATTATTATTTGTCTGCCATGCGAGGGGCAGATTGCTATTTTCATTAGAAGCTTGTTCTAAAGAGTTGTTAGGTATGTTGTTAGTGATAATTGGAACAGTTGCATACTTCAAACTGTAGCTATCAGTTTGAAGGAATCCGACAGACCCTATTATTTGAAAGACTGTCAATTCAGTAGTATTCAGAGGCGTTTTAATTGTATAATTTATTTTCTTCCAGCTGTTTGAGGGAGGGTTAGTTCCCAAGGTTTTGTAAGTGATCTGATTATGGTCATCGGTAAATCTTACTACCGTGTCGGTAGGAACAGAACTTTTGTAATAATTTGAAAAATTATATTCTTTATCCGAAAATACCGGAATTGGTTTGGATAGCCATTTTGCATCTCCGTCTGTGTATTTAGCGATCTCTACCTTAAGACTATTCTTCCCGTCTTGGGATTTCTTTTTGTCGTAAGTAAATTTTGTCTGATTCTCGCCCCAGCTATCGGAACTCCAATTATTTGGTTTATTGGTGATTTTGTTAATCGATTCGACTGAGGGATTGTTGATTAAGTTGGAGGAATCCGGGCTAACTTTGCTGTCATGGCGACTTGCCAACAATATGAGGATTAATACTGGAATTAGAATTAAAGAAATTTTTTTCATAACCAGATGCTACCTTATTTTGGTAGATTAGTCAATTGGTATTAGTTTATAATCGGCATTAATTTAATATATTATGAATTTTTTTGTAGATATTAACTGTTGACTTGTGGCAGGTATTGTTTTATACTGTTGCCAACCCAGTAAGGAGGACTAACGCCTCCTTATTTTTTATAGAAAGGAATAGGTATGTATACTCTACCAGTTGCCGGTCCAAGTTTTGTCATCCACTTACTAGTGGTAGCTGCATTGTATGTTGTCAGCTTAGCTGTTCGATTTGCGCGCGTTCTACGACATAATGCCTAGAGCAGATTTCTGCGTTGCCATCCCTGCCCTTAACGAAGAGAAGGTCATTGATTCATCTATCTGCGCATTGAAGCGCATCGTGCGCAAAGAACACATTTACGTTGTTAGCGATGGTTCTACTGATAGGACTGCCAGCTTGGCAAAATCACAAAATGTAAATGTCCTTAGCTTAACGGGAAGGGTAGGCAAGGCGCGGGCGCTTGATCGGCTGATAAAATCAAAAAAATTACTCGAACGATATCGGTATATTCTGTTTTCCGATGCCGATAGTCGTTTGTCGAGTAATTTTTACGAAGAAATAAAAAAGTTTATTGACTTGAAACCGGCCTGTATAGTAGGAACGGTAACGAGTGATCGCAAGGGTTTGGTAAGTGCTTTTAGAACTTATGAATATAGTTTTACACATAGGGTTTTTAAAAATGCTCAGGATAAAATGGGAACTATATTGGTAGCGCCTGGTTGCGCATCTTTATACAGAAGTGATGTATTATCGAACCTCGATTTTTCCGGACGCACTCTGACGGAGGATTTTGATTTGACTCTTCAAATCCACACAAAGAAGTTAGGAAAGGTGATATATGCTCCTAAGGCCAAGGTGGTTACGCAAGATCCATTAACCTTAAGGGATTATTGCCGACAGGTCCTCCGTTGGTACACCGGGTTTTGGCAGAATGTAGTTCTTCATAAACTATACAGATCATATTCGCGAATAGGTCTCGAATTGTATATTATGCTCTCGGATTATATTGCTCTTGCTTTGTCCATCGCCTTAATTATTGTTTATCCTCAAATGGTGCTTCGAGTTTTGCTTTGGATGTATGTTTCGCTGATTATTACTTCGTCAATAATGATAAGTCTTGAGCGCCAATTTTGGGCGATGCTTTATATTCCGCTATTCCCTTTATTGTATTTGATAAATTTATCAATGAATCTCCTAGGGTTTTTCCGGTCTGTTTTTGCTAAAAAAGAGTTAGATTGGCAGAGTGTTACCCGTTATCAAGTTGACACATAGATTGTAAATTTGACAAAGTGAGGCATTTCCTATATATCAGCAGTATTAGGGGAAATGACTTTGGAGGGTTTAATGTCAAAATGGAGGGTTGTTGCTCTAAGTATACTGCTGGTGGCCGGGTGTTCGATTGGTATTTCGAAGGCCGAGGAGAAACGGAAAGTGGAACTGAATATTTTTATGCCCGGGTCTACCGATGATATTGCGGTATTGGATAATTTCGAGAAGGATTTGGGTATAAAATTTATATCAACTCGATTTTATTTGGATTGGTCGGATAGTTTGGATATGGGAATTGTCGGACGGTTTCATGATCATGGGGCTATTCCCGATTTGACATGGCAGCCGCAAATAAATGGCACCGGTGTTATTAATACCGACGTTACATCTGGTAAATATGATACTTATATTAATAATTTTGCCCTGAGCGTCAAAGCCCTTAATTTTCCTATCCGCATTTCTCTCGCTCCAGAAATGAACGGTTATGGATGGCCGTCTTGGGAAATTGGTAAAAATGGTAATACCCCGGAAAATCATAAGTTGTTTTGGCGCTATGTTATCGAAAAATTTGATGCTATTGGCGCCAATCAAGTACAATGGATTTGGGCGCCTAATGTTCATCATTCGCTTGAAAGATATTCCTATGGCGAACTTTATCCGGGTGACGATTATGTTGATTATGTTGGACTAGAGGGCTATAACTGGGGGACGAGCCAAAAGACGGAGGAATGGCAGTCTGTATGGCAAACTTTTGAGGAGGTTTTTGACTCTTCTTATAATGATTTAGTAGCACTTTCTAGTAAAAATATTTTTATTACGGAAATCGGCTCGACAGAATTGGGGGGTGACAAGGCGAGTTGGATTTTGGACATGTTTGATAAACTAGCTTCAAAATATACCAGAGTTTCCGGTTTTACCTGGTTTAATATGAACAAAGAGACAGACTGGAGGATTGATTCCAGCGCTACATCTCAAGCGGCATTTATTGCCGGGGTAAAGGCGCTTCAGGAGAAGCTAGATAGCAGCGATCAAGACACTATAGTCGGTATGTCTCAAGGTACGGGTTCCGGTTCGGGGGCTGTAAAACGAGCAACACGGTCGTCAAAGTCGCCAAATTTAGAGGGTAGAGTAATTGTGTCAAGAGCGAATGGGGCGATTACGTCCGAGTTACCGCGAGGTGATTCTCTGACTAATGATAGTGGTACAGAAGGTAGCGAGGTTGCTCCCACAGTGGCGGGTGTCAGTAATATTAATGAGACATCAGCCGGTTTTTATCTGGGAAATATATTTGCGTTTCTTGCGGTGATTTTTTCATTGCTTTGTATACGACGACAGTATGAAGTAAACTTTTGATAGCTGGAGTACTTGACTTTTTGGCTGTTCGATGTATGATAGGGAATAATTATTCGTCCGAATACTCGTGAAGAAGGGGGTGCCATGAGTACAAGACAGCATGATGGGGATCATAAGTATCCTCAATGTTATGCTCCGAGCCAGGATTTGCCCGACGTCGCTGCGATATCGTGCCAACAGGTGCGAGAGGTAATTGCTGACATGGCAAAGGGCCAGCAAATTCCTCGCAATCACTATGAGATAGTTGAGGAGCATCTCAAAGTATGTCCTAAGTGTGACGAGTTTGCCAAACAGCGCTTTGAGCAAACTGGTAACCAGGCTAGGCGAATGGGTCTGATAGAAGACCCGAGTCCCGACTATGTGCTGGAATGATCAATGCTTATTGGCGGCTGGAGCCGCCTTTTTTTGCGTCACTTTTTTCCAGCGGGAAATCTAATAGAAACGATGTCCCTTCATCAGTTTTTGATTTAAAATCAATTTTACAGTTTTGTTTGTCGGCTAAGAGCTTTACTACATACAAACTTAGTCCGTTGCCGGGTATTTCAGTATCAATTATATTGCTACCGCGAAAGAATTTGTGAAACAAATATTTTTGCTCTTCATTGGGAATGCCAAGTCCACGATCGGAGATGTCTAGACTTAGGTACGGTTTATTGTCTTTGTGAACGATTTGCAGGACGATTTCTATCGGTGATTTATCGGGTGAATATTTTATAGCGTTGTCAATTAATCTATTGAGTATTTCCGGCAGGTAATTCTTATCGGCTTTTATGTTAGGCATGTCATTGTTAGGATATTTTAGTTTTATCTCGGTGTTTTTTTCTTTAAGATAGGGTTCAAATTTCTTGATGACCTCTTTGGTGGTGTCTAAAATGTCCATTGGTCGAAGCTCGGGGGGTGGGCTGAATTCGACCTTTGTTATATAAAGCAGTTCGGATATCAGACCATGCATTTTTTCGATGTAATTGGCAGTCTCTTTGATAAATACTTTTTGTTTGTCGTTTAGATGTCCGTCTTTCTCGCTTGAAAGTGTTTGGACGAAGCTTTGGATAGTGGCAAGCGGTGTTGAGATTTGTCTGGCTGCCAAAGTCGTGAATTCTTTGCCTTGGTGTTCTAAGTTGGATAATTTTATGTTGATTTCGGCTAATTTACTTTCTTCCTCCTGTCTCACGAGGTGTTCATAATGCGCTTTTTGGGCAAGTATTCTCATATAGAAAGTGATAATAACTGCCAAAACAATCAGAACATAGACCGGGTCGAAGTAGAGTGTAATGTTGTTATTATTTTCAACAAAAATTTCCAGCCCAACCAGGATTATGGCAGAGGCGGCGACGATCAAACCGTTGATTCTGTTTAGGATCAATAACGAACCGGCGATAGGAATTATGAGGATGAGCGCGATATAGGATTTTGTTTGGATTGCAAGGAAGAGGAGCGAATTTAGGAACAGGATGTCGCCGATATTTTTGGCGTAGCAACTTTTTGTTATGCGAAGAAGATTGTAGGCGAGGTAATAATAAAGCAGGGCAGTTGAAAGTATTAATCCCGTGTAGGCAAGTTCAGTCATTTTGGAGAATTGCGCCGGGTACAGGTTGGGTAGGTACAGTAAAAGCGCCAGACCGATAAGCCAGCCGATGCGTTCGATATTTATTTGGGATTTTAGAGTGTGTTTGTTTGTTTCCATCCGTTTAATTGTAGCATAATAATAAAATACTGCAGTAGGGAATTTTCTAAAGAGGATTATTATTGGCCTTCTGTTGCCGCTATAATGGGTGCAGGTCACACTGTGCCCTCTTTTATTTTAGGGAGGTGAGATAATCCTTGCCTTTTGTAAAATTTTCCAGAGAGGATTCGATTTCAAAATATTGATTGTACTTGATGTTTTGCAGGGTATTGAGGATTATCTTCCAATTGATATTTCCATTACCAGGCGGTAAATGAGGATCTATTTTTGGATCCTTAGTCCCCAGATTATCATGGGCATGGATGTGAAAAAGTTTCGATCCGGCCAGTTCAATCGCCTCTTTTAAATTAATCCCTGAGATATTGCCATGTCCGAAGTCCAATGTATAGCCAAAAAACTCACTGTCGATTGATTCAATAATTTTTTTGATTTCCAAAAACAAACACGCTCGGTCGGGAAAGAAAAAGCAGGTCTTTGCCTCATTCTCCAGACCTATTTTAATTTCTTTTTTTGTGGCATATTTAGCGATTTGGGAATAAGAATCATGTTCCAATGAAATTCTCTCGGGAAATTTTAATCCATAGGGCTCAAATGGCGGATGAATCGTAACGACTTGGGCTCCCAAAAATTCGGCCCGGTCGATTGATGCAAACATTTCTTCCAAGGTGGCTTGTCTGATTTTTTCATTAAAATCATTCAGACCATTATTTAAGTAAGGTGCGTGGACAGCGTATTTAATTCCTTTCTCCTGCGACAATTTCTTTAGGAAATTCAGTTCATTATCAAAATTTCTATCTTGTGGATAGTTGTAATGGATTTCAATTGCCTGAGCTACTTCAGCGATTGCTAATGTATCTTCAATAAATTTCGCGCCCGTTTTACGGGAACCTTTTGCACACCAGTTGATTATTTGATGCATGGCACCTTCTTATTATATTTTTCTACATTATACTACAGAAATTATTAATTTCTATGAGCATTCTCGATAATTTTTTTACCGCCAGCTATTGCTGGCGGTACTTCATTTTTAATACAAAAAATGTGGTAAAGTAAAACCATGGGAAAAGAAATAATTAAAGATCAATCTTATGGACTCATACCATTTTATAAAGAAGATGGCCGTTATTTATATCTATTAATCCATCATAGAACAGGCCACTGGGCATTTCCCAAGGGGCATCCGGAAAAAGATGAGACTATATTTGAGACAATTAAACGGGAAATATATGAAGAAACCGGTATTACAGAGTTTGAAATTATATCCGATCAAGGGTTATCGGATAAATACATATTTGAAAAGGATGGAAAGATTCTCGATAAGACTGTTACATATTATCTAGGTAAAGTACTTAATACCGATGCTAAGATCATGAGGCCGGAAGAAATCGTTGATTACTTATGGCTTGATTTTGATCAGGCAAGTAAGAAAATATCACACAATTCAAGTGCCCAGATACTTAAAACAGCTAATAATTTTCTCATCAATCTGTATAAAAAATAAAAGGGGGTCGGCGTTTCCCTAGGCATTGCCGACCCCTCTTGCTATAATAGCTCTCTTTATTGGTTCTGGCAGCACATTCTTGTCTGCAAGTTCCTCAATAGCGAGCGTGCACATCGCCTGAATTAGATCGTGCTATTGATCAGCTAGTCTTATCTTACCATTTGGGACCACAACGGACTGTCATAGATTCGTTGGTGGCTCCATGGCGGTTCTGTCAATGTAAAATAGAAATGTCGCTTTTTGCCACATTAATATGTCACTAGTTATACGCTATAGCGCAGAGGTGGTTACGATAGGTTGATCAGGTATTTAGTTGGGTAGCATAAATTTGGGTAGTACGAATATAGTTGTATTTTGTTATAATTTAACTATGAGAATATCGAAAAAGCAAAAGGAAATTTTGAAGATGGTGGAGACAGGGTTGATCTTGGCCTCGGCATTTGTGGCACCGAATGTGGCTCAGGTTTTGATGTTGCAAAATCGTCAGCAAAAATATAGATATAAGAAAAATTTGAAATTGCTGGAAGAAAAGGGGATTATCTATTTAGCTGGCGAGAAAGTCAAATTGACAGAGAAGGGATTGGAATTATTGGAAAGATTTAAAATTGATGAGCTTGTGATTAGTAAATTCGAATATTGGGATGGGATTTGGCATCTGGTGAGCTATGATATTCCAGAAAGTAAAAAGAAGGAAAGAGATTACTTCAGGCGGAAATTGATTAATTTTGGGTTTTTTCAGGTTCAGGATAGTTTATGGGTTATTCCTTACGAATGTAAAGAAGAGATTGCGATTTTAACTCAATCTTGTGGAATTTCTTCATTTGTCGCGTATTTGAAGACAGATTTTTTGCCGGGCGCGGATAAATTAGTAAAATATTTTAATTTAAACCAAGGTGAATAGTATATTTCAGAGTCAGCTTCATTTTTTTTAAATATTGTACCTCCTGTAAGCGTAACTAGTTATGCGCTATAGCGCAGAAGCGGTTACGGTGGGTCGGTAATATCGGGTTGGGGTTGGGGGAATGTGTCGAAGTGGTTGTGGTTGGAAGAGTGTGAGAAGAGCGTGATAGGTTGGGTTGGGAAAAAGATATTGAACTCTATTCAGGTGGTGAAGAATTAGGATAAGTTGGATTACCTCTCCTTGTATATGTGACTATATGGGTTTTTTGGCGATTGTGGTTAAATGAGAGTAGGGCAGGGCGATCTTGATTTTTTTGATAAGTACCGAAGTTTTTCGTAGGCGGCTATACTGTATTAGAATAATAAAGGAGGACATTTATGGTTTCAGATATAGTTATGATTTAATTATATTGTATCCGATCATAATTAATGATATATTTATATTAATAACGGGGATTATTTCATATGAGTTATGTTGATATAAGCCGACTGGTAACTTTTGTAGCCAGCCTTACCATTACTTTAGGCATTTATTCACAAGTGTGGAAAATATGGAAAACGAAAAGTGCTAAGGATTTTTCTATTATATTAATTCTAGGAATCGTTATAACCGAATTGGCATGGTTAAATTATGGAATAGTAATCAAAGAATGGCCGATTATCGCCCTAGAATCTATAAATATTCCAGGAGTAATTATCATGGCTGTTTTATTTTTTAAATATAAGAATTGAATGGGATTTTATGATAACAAAGAAAATACCTAAACATCCGGATCGGTTTATGGAAGAGTTTTTGAGACGTAATTTTGGTCTTATTTCTAACGATACACAAAAAAAAATAAAAAAAACTAAAATTCTTTTAATTGGTTGCGGTCTGGGTAGTCAAATAGCTATTTCAGCTGCAAGAAAAGGTTTTAAAAATTTTATCCTTTGCGATGGGGATAAAGTTGAATTAAGTAATTTAAATCGTCAAGCTTTTGATATTAAAGATGTTGGAGTAAATAAAGCCAAAGCTATAAAGAAAAAAATCCTTACAATCAATCCTCACTGTAAAGTTGAAGTTTATCCGAAATTCGTTAAACATCAAAAAGAGGTGGAGATGTTGATAAAAAAAAGTGATATTGTTGTAAATATGGCTGACCCCAATGAGGTGATCTATATTATTAATGCCGAAGCTCGTAAGCAAAATAAATATGTATTATTTCCTTTTACATTCGGGTTTGGTGGTTTTGCATTAGTATTTTCACCTCAATCAGCAACGATTGAAGATATAGTAGGAGGAAAAGTGTATGGTGATGAATGCTTTGCTATGTTGATCATGAATAGCATTAAAAGGATGCCAGATCCTTTTAAGAATAAATTAAATTTTGTAAAAACATACCAACAGATAATAAAAGATAATGGATTTGTGCCACAGCTTGGGGTAAGCGCTAGTATTACTTCTTCAATTATCGTAGGAGCAATTATTAAATTAATTGAAGGCGTTCCAATACCTCTTACCCCAGATTCAATACTAATTGACCCATGGGGATAATTATAACAAGGAGAAAATGAAAATCGGTAATTTGATGCAAAAGTTTTTTATGTCGAATCCCAAAAGAGCAATGTGGTTTTTATCTACAATGCCCGCCTCATTTTGGGAAAAACAAGGTAAAAAGAAACTACTAATTAGTTTTCACGAGGCAGCCGAAAAGGTGCCGGCCTATAAAGATTTTTTAAAGAAAAATGGTTTAAAAGACCATACAAAAATAAAAACTATTGAGAATTTCAAGGAATATGTACCTATCACAAATAAGAAGCAATATTTTAATCGTTATCGAAGAGAGCAATTATTGTCTGCTCCCATTCAGGAAATGTATAATTTTGCAACAACATCTGGCACCACAGGTGAACCAGTTTTTTGGTTTAGAGATAAAAATCAAGACTGGATACTTCCTAAATATGTTAGAGTTGTATATCAGAATTGTTGGGAGATTGATAAAAAATCCACTTTATGGATTGTTACTTATGCTTTGGGACCATGGATAGCGGGAGAGTTAAATACATGGTTAATGAAACAAGTATCACTCGATGATCCAAAGTTACAATTAACAATAGCAACTCCTGGGGCAAATCTCGATCATGTATTATATTGTATTAAAAAACTTGCCGAAGATTATGATCAGATCGTAATAGCTGGATATCCTTCTTTTATTAAGTTAGTTATTAATGAGGGTAAGAATAATGGAATTAATTGGGAAAAATTAAGTGTAAAAATACAAACAGGAGGAGAGGCGGTATCAGATAATTGGAAAAGTGCAGTAATGTGCCAGTTAACCGACCAGAAAAAACCAAATTCAGACTCAATAAATACCTTGCTGGATGTTTATGGTACTGCTGACGCTGGTGGAATAGGGTTTGGGTCTTTGCTGACCAATATTATTCGCAAGATTGCAAGCGAAGACAAGAAATTTTGTAAACAATTGTTTGGTGAAGATTATGCACCAAGTATTGTGCAGTATAACCCATCCGCTTATTATATTGAGATGCTGAACGAAGACCACATAGTATTATCCAGTTATTCTGGTGTGCCATTGATTAGGTATGATATAGAAGATGTTGGCGGTATCGTTCCTTATAATAAAATGCTTAAAGCGTTAGATGATAATGGCTATGATATTCAGAAACTATTGACTGAAAACAATACACCAAAGTCTTATAAAGTCTGGAGATTACCTTTTGTATATGTTTATTCCAGACAACAAGCGCTATCAATTGCGAGTGCCAATGTTTATCCAAGTCAAATCGAAAAGATTGTATTAAGTGCTGAACAATTTAATGGGTACAAACTTTCCAAAACAGAAGACGAACATGGTAACTCGCAATTTGTAATCTACTTGGAATTAAAGAAAAATGCTAAAATTGAAAATGAAAAACTATTAACACTATCAGAGCACTATGTTTTAGCAATCTTGAATCACTTAAAGAAAGTCAATACGGATTTTAATCAGGCATGTATTGAGGACCTGGCGACATGTCTCCCTATAGTAAAAATATATCCATTTCGCGATGGCCCTTTTGCAGAAGATAGCAACAGAACAAAACCAAGATTGATTGTTTAAAAATCAATAAAGCGAGGGGAAAATGATTTCCGGATTACTACTGAACATGGAATCAATTGGTGTATTAATTATTTGTATCACATGTATCTTTTTAGGATTAGTAGTATATTTAAAAGATCCCAAAGATATTGCTAATAAATATTTTATTGGATTTGCTTTATTTTCATGTTTGATAGTTTCTTCTGCCTATGTTTCTGAGTTTTTTGTAAATACAAACGAGTGGGTAACGCTATTGTTAAGTAGAATTACTTTTGGTTCGGTTGTTGGGATGTGTATAACTTTATACTTCTTTTCTTTAGTTTATCCATTTCATATTAAGCTTTCGCGTTATGTGAATCTTCTTAATTTATTCATTTTGATTTGTGCCACGATTTTATTTATAGTTACGGTTTTTACTTCTTTTTTTGCAACGGGGATTAAGCACACTCAATGGGGTTTTGATGTAATCACCAGTAATGCTTATTTTCAAATATTTCTACCTTTTTCACTAATTTTACTACTAACCTCTTTAATAATCTTCGTGAGAAATTATTTTAATACTTATGGTATAAAAAAGCTTCAATTAAAATACTTATTATTGGGTTTTGGGATATTCGTTCTTCTTGAGGTCTTATTTAATACCACTATTCCAATTATTCTAGATAACCAGTCGCTCTATCGTATTGGTAATTATTCAATAATATTTTTCGTTGGATTTATAGCTTACGGTATAATAAAAACAGGTTTGTTTGATATTAAAGTAGTTACAACCGAGACTATAGTAATCTTACTTTCACTTGGTCTTTTGATCGAAGTATTTTTATCTAATTCGGTTGGTGAGGGAATGCTTAAGAGTATTGTCTGGTTATTGGCGGTATTTGGTGGTTTTTCGTTGATAAGAAGTGTTAGAAAAGAAATCAAGCAGCGGGAGGAGATGGAGACGCTGGCAAAGGAGAGGGAGAGGGCGCTCAAGGAAGTTGACGAGCGAAATAAAAATCTATCAACTTTGCAGAAATTTTCTGATATAGTCCTCGATAATAATGAGATGAAGCCGATGATTCAGCAAATTATCAATACCATTCCTAAGGAGATCGATGAATGTATGGGAGTGGTAGTGGCGTTGGTTGACCAGGAGAGTGAGAAGATGAAGGGGTATGCCCTGTCCGAGACTAATTTATCTGATGGGCTTTTGGATAAGTGGAAGGAAGTGGTGCGTTCGACTGCCATTCCTCTGAAAAACCGTGAAAACTTACTTATGATGGCGTACCATAGTCAAAAGGAACAGAAGGGGAATAACCTATCGGATTTTGTGTCGCCGCCGCTTGATAAGACTCTAGCTAGGGAACTTCAAACAAAAAGTGATATAAAAGGACTGATTGCCATCCCGTTATCAGCTAAGGATGAGAGATTCGGAGTGGCCATTTATGGATTGAAACATCCAATCGAGGATATTGCCACCGAAGCGATCAGTATGATGGCAGCCATTTCGAACGAAGTAAGCTTGGCTGTCCAGAGAGCGATAGCGTATGAAAATTTAAAGAAGGCGAACGATTACTTGAAGGATTTGGATCAGATGAAAGACGAATTTATCTCGGTTGCCAGTCATGAGATGAATACGCCTTTGGCGGCAATACAGGGCTATTTAAGCATGATTTTGGATGAAGGAATGGGCAAAGTTGACGCTACGGCCAAAGAATATTTGGATAGAGTTTATGCATCCAGCAAACGGTTGGCGGTTTTGATACTCGATCTTTTAAATGTCTCCAGAATCGAGCAGGGGAGAATTCATTTGATGTACGGAGAAATAGGTCCGGAGGAATTGGTTCAGAGCGTTATTGATGAATTGAGCGTAAAATCAAATGCGAAGAAGATTTATTTGAAATTTGAGAAGCCGGAGCATAAATTGCCGCAAACTTGGATAGACATAAATAGGATTCGCGAAGTTTTAGTTAATTTGGCAGGCAATGCGATCAAGTTCACGGAAAAAGGCGGAGTGACTATTGAGGCGAAGGTTGACGGCAGGTCGCTCGAATTTACAGTATCGGATACGGGTGTGGGGATAAAGCAAGAGGATGCCGATAAACTATTTAAAAAATTCAGCCAGCTCAATCGCGAAAAAAACGAATTTCAGGGGTCGGGCTTGGGGCTTTATATCAGCAAGAAACTGGTGGAGCTGCATAGTGGTAAAATATGGATTGAGAGTCCACCAGCTGGCGGAGGTAAGGGTGCAATTTTCAAATTCACTTTGCCGATAGTTTCCCAAAAACCAGCCGATCCTTTTGAGGGGGAAGGGGCGGTTCTAACCAAGCCGACGACAAGTGATGCTGATAAGATTGATGTGAAGAATCCGATGGAAAGTTATCTTAAGCAAGTAAAATAAAAAAGGAGAAATTATGAGGCCGCAAGCACACAAAAGAGTCATGTTGGTAGAGGACGACGAGACGCTGGCTGAAATGTATGCCATCCGCCTGAAGGCAGAGGATTTTGATGTAATGCGGGCGGAAAACGGGAAAGTTGCGCTAGAGGATATTCCGCGATTCAAGCCCGATCTAATTCTGCTTGACATTATGATGCCTGAGATGAATGGGATTGAAGTGCTGAAATATTTGCGACACCAGAAAGAGACGAGAACTATTCCCATTTTTATCTTGACGGCTTTGAGTCAGGGCAGGGATCGTACAGTAGGTTTGGAAGCGGGAGCGGATGATTTTATTATAAAATCAGAAACAATGCCTAAAGAGGTTGTGCAGAAGGTGAAAGTGGCTCTTGATGCGGCCAGTGTTGCACATAATTTTTAAAAGTGATACATTGAGACTGTAATAAGAAGTTCGGGCTGATTTATGGGTATATATATCAGTTTGTAACGAAAAAATATATGGAGGAACCATGGCGGATTCAGGTAAATCAATTTTAATTGTAGATGATGACTTAACACTTCGAGAGATGTATGTTGAAAGATTGAAAATGGAGGGATTTACTGTTGATTCGGCGAAAGATGGAGAGGAAGCGATAGAGAAGGCGAAGACTGAACATCCAAATGTTATTTTGCTCGACATTATGATGCCAAAAATAAACGGGTTAGATGTGTTAAAAATGCTAAAGGGCGATGAGGAAACAAAGGATATACCGGTCTTGCTGCTCACGGCATTAATTCAAGATATTGATAAGGCGAAGGGTCTTTCCAGCGGAGCCGATGATTATATAGTGAAATCGGAGACGATGCCGGGCGAGGTAATAGAAAAGATAAAAGCTGCTTTAGAAAAAACCGCCATGTAGGCGGTTTTTTCTTTATAGATATAATAAATTCCGGATCAAGCCCGGAATGACGATTTTAGGAGTTTTCGATGGCTTCTATTTTTAGTCATTGCGAGTTGATGGCGCGAAGCAATCTTTTATGGGAAAAATAGATTGCCACGTCGCTTACGCTCCTCGCAATGACCCACGCCTGTGGTGGAACAGGCAAGACAGTATTGCTATAACAGTTTTCGGCTTAAACTGTCCCGATTCGCTCCTAGAATAGTATCTGAACAGGTTCCGGGTGGTTTTTTCGTTTGCTTGATATAGTTAAATAGCTAGTATGAGGTGAAGGGATTGGGTCTGCCGAATCCTTCTTCTTTTTGTACTTCGATATTTTGGCCATATGTTTGATAGTCAGTTATCTTGGCGATCGCCTCGCTAAGAATCTTGGAAGGATTTAGAAGTTTACCGGATGGCTTTTTTTCCTCGGAAAAGATATTGCCAGTTAAAGAAAAACCAATAGAATCATTTTTGTCTGTAGTATTTATATCAAGGGCGGTCGTTTCGGTTAAGCGGGATAAGGTTTTGAGTTGGTTAGTAAAATTGATAATGTTGGCTAGTGAGCTAGTCCCTGTTATAATGATCTGGTAATTTTTGGTATCCTGCAGGACTGATGGATTGTTAGTGGTTGTGGTTCCGGCGGTTAGACTAGCTAAATGGAACTCTGCTTGAGGTATTTTACTTTGCGCGATTAGCGCTTCTAGTTCGACCATAAAGGTTTCCAGTTCTGGTTCTGCAGGTACCAGATTACTGGTTTTTTGTGAATAAAGCGCTATTTGATCTTTCTGCTTGGCTAGCTTCGAGTAAGTTACAACTTCCCTTTTAATTTGAGTAAGCTCGGTGTCTTTTTGGGCAATTTCTTTTGTGGTTTTGGTGTAATTCTGCCAGGTAGGTAAAATGAAAAAGTAAATGGCAGCCAGTATTATTAGACTGGTTAGGGTTAATATTATAATTGTTGATTTTTTTGAACTAGTCATAATTTCTCCAGAAGAATTTTCGCAGAAATAGAAAATTGGAAACTAGCTACGTCCTTATCTACAGATTTGTCCAGGCTTTTAATTTCCGGTTCGGAGAAGAAAGGCGATGTTTTCATTTTTTCAAATAATTTTATTACTTCAGTACGAGATTCGGCTTTCCCGGAAATATCTATGGTAGGGGAGGGGAGGGCGCTGATCTCTAACGAAGTAACTTGGGCTTTTTCAGGTATTATACTGCTGAATTGTGTCAGGAAACTCTCTAAATTGATGCTCTTTTTCTCAATGGTATCAATATAAATGAGTGTATTTGACATGTTATTTAGCGAAGTACGGAGGCCTTTGTAATCATTGAGTCTGCTATTTTCACTGGAAATTTGGCTGTTAATCGTGTTAAGCTGCTGTTTAATCGTTGTATTGTATGTAAATAAGAGAATTGAGAGTGCTACGGTGCACGCCAGTATAGTAAAACTGAGGGTAAAGATTTTTTCACCTTTTTTAATCTCTGTCTTTTTATTTCTTTGCTCTGGCGGCAGAAGATTGATAGTAATTAGCATTAGTTCTCCATAAAGCTTCGTAAAGCGCAACCGATTGCTACAGTATATGGACTGAAGGCAGTTAATGACTGATCTTTTGGCTGTTTGATATTGGTGAAAGGATTGGCTATTCCACAGGTAAAACCAGTATGCTCTTCGATGATATCGGCAATATGGGGAATATTGGCACCTCCGCCGGTTATAGTAATTCTGTTTAATTTATCCACTTTACCGACTCGGTTCTGGTAAAATTTAATCGCTTGGTTAATTTCTTGGGTTATTGGCAGAAGACTTTTGATTATCAGGTCTTTTTTCTTGGCAAATTCGTTATTTAGGTTAGTATCTATATTTTGGATAAGTGTATGTTTTTCTTTACTATCTTCGGGTAGAGTGGCAAGTCCCGAAAGAGCTCGCGTGGTGACATTGCCGCCACATTTTACCGTACCAGTGAAACGAATGATGCCTTCATCAAAAATAGAGAGATTAGTGCTTTCGGCTCCTATATCAACAATCAATATGCCTTTCTTTTCAAAAGGATCTAAGGTAGCTCTGGCTGACGAGATTGATTTGGTCTCTAGAGCTGATATTGTGATGCCGCATTCATTTAAAATCTTTTGATACTGATCAACTATATTTTTGGGTGTTCCGGCGACCAAAATTTCTAATTGCGGTTCCATTTCCTCTTCATTAGTTGGATTAGGTTCTTTTTGGTCTTTGTTATTCTCTGACTTTTTGTCTTTTTCTTTCTCTTCTTGTTTTTCTACATCCGGTTGCTTAGTAATGTCTGGAGCTTTCATATTACCCTGGGCATGTTCATTGATTAATTGCCAATCATAGTAAAGTTCTTCGACTGGGACAGGGAATATCTCACCAATTTCATACCTGATGCTATTTTCGAGATCGCTTTGTTTGACTTTCGGAAAATTGACAATCTTAGAAAAAACGATGGATTCCTGTAGTGAGGTAATAGCATATTTTGATTTTATACTTTGAGGTTCGGCTTCATCCATAGCTTGCTTCAGGGCTCTGGTTATTTGCTCGGGATTGGTGATACCGTCTTTTGTAAATGAGTTGAAGGGAAGGGGAATAGAATTGAAACCTTTCAAACAAATACCGCCAGCAGTTTTTTTGAGCTGGACGACTTTCAAGGAATCGTAACCTATATCAAGGCCGAAAGTTAAAGCAGGATTATTGAATAAATTAGAAAACAAAGCCCCTCCTCCTGTATCTGTACTTAGTATATAGTATCATGCCTTGAGTATCAAGTAATTGATCGGTCATGTTATTTCTCGCCAAGTGCCGGGTTTCATCCGCCAGCCGCCGGCTGGACCGGTGGAAAATAGGACATTTTCCAGACCCAATTCGTAGGTTACCCTGGCATTGTTGTTAAGATATAATTTATATCCGGTTGTCTCTTTAATCTCAACATTATTTGCCAGATATACAAGTCCAGTTGGGGCAAAAAGAATGGCTGCATTGACGTTCTGTCTTATATCCAAAGCTGGATTAGCCGGATCGGTCGAATTACTGGTTGAGATTACAAGGACATAGGTATTTGGCTGGCCGCTTCCCTGGAATGTGACATTGTTGGCAATGGTGGCTGGCTGGTCAGTGATAATAATTCCCGACGATGTGCCATAACCCGGATCTAGGGCGATCACATTATTATTGGCAAAATTTATTTTTCCTGTGACGTAAACGGTACCTGTGATATTAATGTATTGGCTGTTAATAAGATTAAGATCTCCATTGATACGAATCGGTCCGAGGTTTGCCGGAGAAGTCGGCGGGGTATAATTGCCGCTATATGTAGCTACTGATGCATTTGTTTTGAAATCTTCGATGTTGGCAGCGGTAATCGGGAAGTTAGCGGGAGAACGATCCGGTTCTCCGGAGCCGGGATAGAGGTTGCCGTCTACCCAGCATAGGTTATTATCAGCATAAGCGTCACCTTTGACATGACACAATGAGAGCTCTTTGGCGTGGGCATCGCGGCCGACATCGTGATTCGATGATCCGCCGGTGAATTGGTAGCCGAAGAAGTCTCTACCAACATCACCATCGCTAAAAAGGTGAGCATAAGCATCATCTGTGACATCAACATTTTTAATGTAGGTTCCGGAGTTGCCAAGAAAAACTCGGAAATTAAAATCTTGATTTAGATCATTCCATGTTGGCGTTGGGTTTTTGTCCCAGTTTGGGCTGGTCATGCCAGAGTTGCCAATATATCCATCGCTACTATCCGTGCCGATCTGCCAATAGTTATTTGAATCCGATGCGCTATCAATAACTATCCAGTATTTTAAGCCAGCTACCATGGGGAGATTATTATTAATAGATGTCTCTGCCCAGCTGTAGGTTGTTGTAATCCCAGCAGATGACAAAGTACCGCTGGCTACCAAAGTAGATCTTAGTGGGCGATTGCCAAGATCGGGGAAAACACGGATTGCTATATCTGATGGGTTACCCACTTTCTTAAGATATAGCGAGATTTTGTTTATTGTTTCAGTGCTTATCGAGGTAAAGCTTTGAGCAATGTCAATTACTGGTGAAGTTTGACCAAAAGTGAAGTCATTATTATAGGTTGTCCACTCTATGGGGGTGAGTAAATTGCTATCGTTGGCAACGATGGCTGTTCCGGTGATGCTGTTGCCCGTAGTACCCTCGACCGAACCGTTTGAATAAATATCGCCGATTATTTTACTATTGGGAGCCATATATACTCCGCCTTCTCCGGCTTGTACTCCATATGGAAAGTGGATATTAATATTATTGACATTTATATCAGCGCGAAGTCGTTTTCTTACTTGGTAACTCGTTTTTTGCGGTATGTAAGCAGACGAGGTGAGCTCGCGGGTAATTCCGCTACCAGAGATGCTGACCTCGAATTCGCCTGCGCCTAGCTGGATTGGTGTAGATGTTCCGGTAAAATCAGAGTCCAGGTTTAGTTGTCTTATACCATAGTCTATCCCGGCTTCGGCAAGAGAGAGAGCCATTGTGGTTCTGTAACTATGGCGGGTTTCGCGGATACTCTGTTCGCTATAGGAAAGAACGGCAGTAGCGACGACTAACATAATGCCGAGAATGGTGATAGCCATCAGCAGGGCTTGTCCTTTTTGGCGATTTTGCTGTCTGATCATTTTTAAGGCAGTCATTATTTATTCCTCATGGTTTCGTTGGAACTTAACTGGGAGTTGATGGCGAGGTTTCTAGAGATGTCGCTTAACACTAAGACGACGGCAATTTGCGAGGTGTTCTCTATATTAGCTGTAATATTGTTGCTGAGGTTGTCTTTTGGGGTAAAACTAATCGAGGATACTTTTTGGTTTAATGTCTGGGTTGTTGTGACAGAATCAATGATCTCAATTCGTTCTAAATTGCGAGAGTTGCTCGGGTTGAGACGATATACAACGTAGTTATAAGTGTTTACAATGGGAGCTTGGCTTACATCAAGCCGTGGCATTTGTAATATTATTGAGTTTGTACTGGTTGAGTAGGTGTCGTAGTTGGCCAGGAGTTGGCTTGATTTTTTGATATCTCCTCTGATTTTATCAAGAGTTCTTAGGTTTGCTCTATATAGATCACTTTTCGCTGTAACTATAATATATGAACGATTGTTATTTTGGTAAATTGTAAACATGACTCCCATGAGAATGGATGTTAAGGCGATGACTATTAATATTTCAACTAGAGTAAAACCAGATTTTTTCTTTAACATTTAAGTCCTTAGTTATTTATACCCCGCGGTGTTGCGAGGGATACTATGTCAATATTCTTGGGTTGCCCTTTGTCCTGCCAGATAACACTGATGTCTATTTGCTTCAGATTTGAGTCGGAGTTATAGGAACTGATCGTTCTGGTGAGCGAGGCACTAGGCAGTTCTGGAACAGTCTCGGTCGTAACTCCATTAGCAAGAGAGCTGAATGGTTGGGCGCGCAGCTGCTCGATTGCTCTATTGGCTACCAAATATGCTTGATTTGTCCTATGTGAGCGTCCAATAATTGTGCTTGATAGAATGAACATTGAGTATACAGTAAGCAGACCAGTTCCAATGACGAAGATGGCAATAAGCACTTCCATAATTGTGAATCCATTTTGGTGTTTTTTAATCATATTAAATATTATTTGTGATACTATTTATCGGTCCAAGTACAGAAAGTACGACGAAGGCAACTCCTATACCCATAAGTATCATTAGGATTGGTTCAATAAGAGTAGAAAGATTGCGGGTGATTGTTTCGACCTCTTTTTCGTAGAAGCTGGCAATTTGGGATAGCACATAATCCAAATTGCCTGATTGCTCGCCAATGCTACACATATGACCGAGCATGGGAGGGAAATTTTTGTCTTTTTTTAGCAATTCGGAGAAGGGAACGCCTCCTTCGACTCCTTTGAATAGATCATTGAATGATTTCTGGTAGACTGAATTATTTACTACTTCACCTGATATTTTTATTGCTTCTAGCACGGGGAGGCCCGCGGAGATGAGCATTGATAGGGTATGAGTGAAACGCGCCATATATATTTTTTTGTTCATCATGCCTAAGATCGGCAGACTAATTCTTAATTTATCTACCCAGAGACGAATTCGAGGGTACTTGGTAAATTGTTTAGAGAAAACAATTAGGAGAATAATTATTGAAAAGTAAATATAGAAATATTTGCGTAAATTACTGCTTAGGGACATGAGAAATTTGGTTGAAGCAGGCAGCTCTCCGCCAAAATCTTTAAAGACCGATTCCAGTTGAGGCATTATATAGAAGACTATCAAGAACATCACTCCTAATAATGCAATAAGGATGACTAGGGGATAGATCATGGCGCTTTTTACTTTTGATATAAGATCAAAATCTTTTTCTTGTTGATCGGCAAGGTTATTTAAGACTTCTTCTAATTTTCCGCTTTTTTCACCACTTGCTACCACACTAATATAGGTTGGGTTAAAAATCTTAGGATACTTGGCAAGTGATGATGATAAAGGTTCACCGCCTTTTACTTCTTGCATGATTTTCTCTAGAGCGGTTTTGAGAATTGGGCTTTCGGTTTGTTCTTTTAAGGCAGTTAGTGCCTGTACGACAGGCATACCGGCTTTAATCATAAAAGATAACTGTCTGGTAAAAATTATTTTTTCTTTCATTGGTACGGATCGAGCGAGATGCAGGGAAAATCCAGCGGATTTTTGGGAGTGAATATCGGTGATAAGAAGGTGTTTTTCTCGAAGAATTTTAATGGCTTCGGCTTCGGTGCCGGCCTCGATAGAACCTGTTTCTTTTTTTCCTTTATTTAGTGCAGTATATTGAAATGCTGGCATATTTTCCTTTAATCTTTAGTTACGCGCCAAACTTCCTCGATCGTGGTGAGCCCGTCAATGGCTTTGAGAATCCCATCCTGTTTCATATTGATCATACCTTGCTCAATTGCGGCCTGTTCTATAATATTGGCAGAAACCTCTTTGGAGAGAATCTCTTTTATTTTGTCGGTGATTGGCAGTACTTCATAGATGCCAACTCTTCCATGATAGCCTGAATTATTGCAGGCCGAACAGCCCTTGCCTTTATAGAATTTCAAAGTTTTCGCGATTGATTTTCTCTCGGCTTGGGGGATTTTTTCGATCTCCTCCTGGATGGTTTTTAGTGTACCTTCGTCAAGGGAAAACTCTTGCTTGCATTTAGAACAGATTTTTCGGCAAAGTCTTTGGGCGACAACGGCGTTGACCGAGGAGCTAATCAGAAACGGTTCTATGTCCATATCAATGAGGCGAGGTATGGCGCCGGATGCGTTATTTGTATGGAGAGTTGACAGGACAACATGACCTGTCAGGGCGGCGTGGATAGCAATGTTGGCAGTATCGAAGTCGCGAATTTCACCAACCATTACAACATTGGGGTCCTGCCTTAGAATTGCTCGAAGACCACTGGCAAATGTGTAGCCAATCTCGCTATTAATTTGGCATTGATTGATGCCGGGCATGCGATATTCTACCGGATCCTCAAGAGTTACAATATTTATGGCGATATCTTTTATCTTATCAAGGGCGGCGTAAAGGGTGGTGGATTTACCGGAGCCGGTTGGACCGGTTACCAGAATCATTCCATGAGATTTTGATAGATTATCTTTCATAGTTTCCAGAGGACTTCCTCTTAGTCCAAGATCTGGGAGAGTTAGCACACCGGCGTTTTTATCTAATATACGGGCGACTATTTTCTCGCCATTTACTGTGGGAAGGGTTGATATACGAAAATCAATTTTATTTTGATTAAGCTTAATTTGGAAACGGCCATCCTGGGGTAATCTTAGCTCATCAATTTTTAAGTTCGAGAGGATTTTTATTCTCGATATTACGGCAGGATGAAGCATTTTTGGCAAGGTGACGATTTTTCTAAGAACGCCGTCTATCCTAAAGCGGACTATTACTTCCGTCTCCATCGGTTCAATATGAATATCTGATGCTTTTTCGCGGACTGCTCGTTTGAACAGAGAATCTACTACCTTGGCTGCCGGCGCGTGGTCGCTTGTTTCGGTGACTTCCTCTTTTGGCTCTTCTTCTTGGGTAGTCTCAAGGGTTTCGCCGGATGTTTGGACTAGGGCGTTGACGTCTGAATTTATTCCAGAATATTGATCTATAACATGATTGAGATCGTCCTGGGTGCACAATGTTACCACTAGCGGGAGTCCGGTTCGTTTCTTGATAAGCTCTACGGTTTCTTGGTCTTCCGGGTCAATCATACTAACGACCAAGTTGCCGTCTTTTTCTTCCACAGGCACTATTTTATAACGTTTAGCAATGTGTTCCGGTATAAATGCGAGTACTTCTTTAGGAATATTTCGAGACGAGAGATCCATGTAGGGGATTGCCGAGAGACCGACTTTGTTATCGTCGCTAGTTCCCTCGGCTTTCAATTCGTCGTAACTGGTTTCTTCTTCGGAGCTGGCGTTTGGATCTAGAGTAACTTCAATCTTTTTGTCTTTATTAAAGTGGAATTCACCAAATTTGGGTATTGTGCATGATTCACCGGTGCTTAGTGAGCCAGCAAGTACTTTTGTAACCGCCACAAAACCACGCTCAACAACGCTTAGGGGAAGTTGGCTTTGATTTTGAATTGAGGAAGCTAGTTCCTCTTTAGTCATCGCCCCTCCTAAATCTAATACCAGTATATCGCGTAGGGTATAAGTTCGCAATAGACTTAGATTTCCACAAAGCTATCTTTGTTATTTGATGTGAGATATTATATTATTTGGTTGCATGCTAGATGGATATAGAATTTGAGGTGAAATGGCTTCTTTCTACAGAAAGTGGCGGCCAGAGACTTTTAGCGATCTGGTTGGCCAAGAACACATAAAGAGCACGCTTAAAAATGCCCTGAAAACTCGTCGGGTTGGGCATGCTTATCTATTTGCCGGTCCTCGGGGAACCGGTAAGACAACGACTGCGCGGCTACTGGCGAAGTCGTTGAATTGCAGTACGCTTGATTATAAACATGACAAGAAAGGCAAGAATTTGGGTGAACCTTGTAATCAATGTACTTCTTGCCGTGAGATTGCATCAGGACAAAGTCTGGATGTGATAGAAATAGATGCGGCTTCCAACCGAGGAATAGAAGAGATTAGGGAGCTACGGGAAAAAATTAAATTTGCTCCGGCAAGCTCGCCATTTAAGGTATTTATTATTGATGAAGTTCATATGTTAACGCGGGAAGCATTTAATGCAATTCTGAAAACGCTGGAGGAGCCCCCGGCGCATGCGATTTTTATATTGGCGACTACCGAAGCGCATAAAGTATTGCCGACTATTGTTTCGAGGTGCCAACGATTTGATTTTCACCGGGGGCAACTATCTGAAGTTAAACAGAAAATTGGGCAGGTAATACATGACGAGAATCTGAAAATAGAGGACGAGGCGATTGAGCTTTTGGCGAATATGGCAGATGGATCTTACCGCGATGCTCTGTCGCTTTTAGAACAGGTTGCTTCAGTATCAAATATTGCCGAAATCACAGTGGGTGACGTTCGGTCGGTTCTGGGTTTGGCTCGAAGCGAATCAGTAAAGGATTTCTTGAGACGGCTGGTATCGGGAGATGTTTCCGGACTAGTTGATTTGTTGAAGACTATTCAAGATGAGGGAGGGGATTTAGCATATTTTGCCAACCAGCTTATTGAAGATCTAAGGAAGTTAATCCTTTTAAAATCTGGTGTTCAAAAAGAATTAGTTGCTTCAGATTGGACTCAAGATGAATTAGGCGAGTGGGCGAAAGTCAGCATGCAATTTACTGCTAGCGAAATGCTGGCTTTACTGAACAGTCTAGTTGGGTCAATACCGGATATTAAAAAGGCATTTTTACCTCAATTACCTCTGGAGCTTTTGGCGATTGACTGGATGCAGAGATTTTCCAAGATTGACCAAGGGAATAAAGAGGTAACGCTAGTTATGAACGAGCCGATTAAGGTCCAAGATCTTGTGAGGGTGGAATCCGACACACCAAGTGGTGGTTTGGCGGCGAATGTTGATAGCGTGTCGGGGTCTGATGAGAAGAAAGGCGAGAGCCCGAGTGTTATAGAAAATGACAGAAGAGCCTGGGAAGCGATAGTTGAGAAGATGAAACCGATCAATCAGACTCTTCATACGTTTCTGAAAGATGCTACTGCGAAATCATTTGAAAGTGATAAGGTAGTGATTGCGGTAAGGTTTAGATTCCACAGCGAGAGAATGCATGATAGAAAAAATAAGCAGATGATTGAAAAGGTGATTCTGGAAGTTTGCGGAAAGCCGCTAAGATTAGAATGTTTAATAGACGATAAATTACCGAAGCCGTTGCCTGTTATGGAGCAAGAGATAATGTCAACGGCAGTTGAGGTATTTGGTATGGAAGAGTAGCTAAGCTTTTTAATAAAAATTGAGGCCCGGCGCGCTTGCGCGCCGGGCCAGCCCCACAGACGGGGCGAGCAGGGGATTTTGCCGAAGGGGGCAGGGATGAGTGCAGAATATACCTTCGGCTGGGTGTATTAGATGCTTGGTGTTGCATCACCTCGATCTCTCGGGTGTAGATGAAGATTTGGTGATTTAACACCAAGCATGTGCCGACCTAACCTGTATTACCGGCTAGATAAGCTATTATATATTACATGTTTTGGAACATTATGTCAAGACTTGAAGGCCAAGCAAGGATGTTTGACATAGTAAGCTTGAATGGTTATCGTGGAATTAATAATTGACGCTTGGAGGATTAGTGGCGAAAAGCGAGCTGCCTTCTAAAATCCCCCCCCAAAATATTGAGGCAGAACAGTCAGTTCTTGGGGCAATCTTACTGGACAAAGACGCTATATTGAAAGTAGTGGACATTTTGAATAGCGAGAATTTTTACCGTGATGACCATAAGTTGATTTATGAAATTATGTTGGTTTTATTTGAAAAAAGATCGCCAATTGATTTGGTAACTCTGACGAATGAACTGGAGACAAGAAAAAAACTGAAAGAAGTAGGAGGAGCGGCGTACCTGTCCTCGCTGGTTAATGGAGTACCTTCTTCGGCGCATGTTGCCAAGTATGCGGAGATCGTTCGTCATAAAGCAACACTTCGACGACTAATACATGCGTCTTCGACAATAATTGAGCTGGGATTTAATGAAACTGCCGATATTGCCGAGGTTTTGGATAAAGCGGAAAGCACTATATTTTCAATCAGCCAGAAATTTACCAGTGATAATTTTGTTCCTATAAAATCGGTACTCGAGGAGTCATTTGATAGAATAGACGAGTTGCATAAAAATAAAGGTACTTTAAGGGGTGTACCGACAGGGTTTAAGGAGTTAGATGGATTGATATCCGGATTACAAAAATCAGATTTAGTCATAATTGCTGCTCGTCCCAGTATGGGTAAAACCAGCTTTGTTTTGAATATTGCTGAATATGCGGCGGTTAAGCATAAGGTGCCAGTGGGTTTGTTTTCATTGGAGCAGTCAAGAGATCAGATAGTGGATCGGTTGCTTTGTATGCAGGCGGGGGTTGATTCCTGGAGGCTTAGAAAAGGGGAGCTAGCAGAGGATGATTTTAGAAAAATCGGAGAAGCGATGGGAGAGCTGGCAGAAGCGCCAATATTTATTGATGATTCGCCGATGCTTTCGGTTATGGAGATACGGGCTAAGGCGCGTCGGCTACAGGTTGAGCACGGGTTGGGTTTGGTAATTATTGATTATTTGCAACTAATGGAGGGGCGAAGCTCTCACGGGAATGATGCTAATCGTGTCCAGGAAGTATCGGAGATTTCCCGATCACTGAAGGCACTAGCCAGAGAATTGAATATTCCGGTAGTTGCTCTGTCGCAGTTATCAAGGGCAGTGGAGCAGAGGGATAGAAAGATTCCTCAGTTATCCGATTTGCGGGAGAGCGGAAGTATCGAGCAGGATGCGGATGTGGTTATGTTCATTTATCGCGAGGATTATTACAATAAAGAAACGGAAAATAAGAATATTGCAGATATTTTAGTACGTAAACATCGTAATGGTCCGATCGGTGATATTAAGCTCTATTTTATTCCTGAACAGACGAAGTTTGGCAATTTGGATCACAGGAAAATTTCAGCAAGCGGATAGTCGGTCCGCCAGCTGGCGGATTGACTGTGGATAACTATTTCTGTAATGACTGCCTGTGGATAACTTAGGCAGGTTTTATTTTTATAAGGTTGAATGTTTGGTTAGCTGGTGGTGTTGACATGGGGTTGCTGTATTGATATGATATCTTAATTCACTGAAAAGGAACATTTACAAAAGTAGTGATGAAGGGATAGTCCAAGTGATTTGGTTTATCCTTTCCTTACTAAGTAAGGAGGGGGATGACTTCTTAGGCTAACGACATGTTATTCTAGGGAGTGTAGTCTCATTAAACAAAGAGCGCGACGAACAGCATTAATTTAAAATATTATTAGGCTGACAATTCGACTTCGCGCTTTTTGTTTTGTATGAAAAAAGCCCAGCCCTTTGATGAAAAGCTGGGCGGGGGTTAGTTGGATAGAGGACTTCAGCGAGGGCTTCCTCCCCAGCCGGCTCTAGTTGGGCGATGGCAGGATTGCCAGAGAGCCCTGGCGATTGCAGGCGTGGCTTGGGGGTATTCGTCGGCGATCTGGACTATCTCGCGCAGCGACTCAACTAGTTTGGCTGGGCTTTGGGGGTCGTCGGAAGAGCAGAGACGAGCGAATTGAACACTTAGTTCATGGACTTTGGAGCTGACCTCGGGGGGAATGCTGGTATCGGTATTTGCCTGACTGGTTAGCATGATGTATCCTCCTTTTTTTCTTCAAGTCGGTAGACTGGGCGTTCACCCACGGCGCAGTGGATTCTCAGGCTGAAAATAGTGATTGATTGACTGGTCAGGCGGAAAACTTGACCGTCTTTACCCCTGGGGTGGTCGTAGCCATCGAAGATGAGGTGGGGTGGAAGCGAGGTTAAGGACGGGCTGAGCTCGATGGCGACGGTTTTGAGTTGGTAATTGCCGACTTTGAGAGGGAGAAGAACTATGCCCTCGGTTTGGCGAGCATATGCTTTCGGCTCGATGTGAGGAATGGGGCGGAAGACAGGGGCGAGAACTAGCTTCGGGTTATCTTCTACTTGAGCGGGGACAGATTCGGCAGACGGAAGGCAGTAGATCAGAGTTGTTTCTGGATCCAATTCTCCTAGAACGGCGACTGTTTGCCCGTCTTTTTGGAAAATTGTCTGATTCGTATTGGTTCTGGCTGTTGACATTCGTTTTCCTCCGCGGGATTGATTATTAAGGTTATTCATCTCGTCGAGATCCGATCCGCTAGCTGGCGGATAGATCCCGATGGATAAATAAAAACTGGCCGCCCGGCCAGTTTTTTGCAGAATTGTTATTTAATCTAACTTATGCAAAGACAACTGGTCGAGTGGCGCCCAAAGAACCAATAACCGAAAAACCAATTGCTTGATAAGATAGTTTTCATTGTGTTTATATATTATCAGCTTTCGTAAATAATGCAATAGTATAAAAAGAGACGCCCGAAGGCGTCATGGAGGTTGGGATGTTAGCCTGCTCTGTCGGCAGCGCTTCGTCCAGTCGGGACAAATACTTGAATCTTGATTTTTGTACCTGTCCCATTAGGGTTATGAATCTGAATCGTCTTGCCGCTTCTACTGTATATCGCACCACAGATAGGACAGTAGGCGCGGTTTAGGGGTTTGATGCCCCCATTGCTGGCGGCTGTAAGGTTGGTATGACCGTAGTTGTTGCCATTACAACATGGGTTGGAGCGTTGGGGGATAGTGATCCATTCTGGCAAGCGGCAACCCTTTATCCAGAGATAGCTGCGGACAAGCTGGGTCGGCAAATCTGAATATGGTCCATTTTGGTTTATCAAGTTTTCCCTCCGGCGAATTTTTTTGTGAACCTCGTTGAGATCCCGATAGTGGCGAGATCTCCACGGATAAACAAAAAGCCGGCTTGCCAGCCGGTTTTTCCTTTGGTTGCTATGAAAAAATCACCTGGCGCAAGTCAGTTTAAGCAATAGAATTAGACCGAGGGTCGTTACTTTATTCATAGTGTTTTCAACTTAGCACACTTATTTTTTATTGACAATAGTATCTTAGTGGTAATTTTAGGGATGCTGATTTATAATATTTAGGTTAATGAGGTAAAGATGTCGGATTTACTTAACGAGTTGAATACAAAACAGCGAGAGGCAGTCATTGCCGGGGATGGCCCGATTTTAATATTGGCAGGGGCCGGTAGTGGTAAAACCCGATGTTTGGCTCATCGGATGGCATATTTAATACAAATGAAAAAAGTCTCGCCATATCATATTTTAGCTATAACTTTTACCAATAAAGCAGCGCGTGAATTAATTGATCGAGTTAATCGGCTGCTTGCGATTTCCCGTCCAGGTACGGGGCAATCTGGGATTTCCAAGCTTCCTTGGATGGGTACTTTTCATTCGATATGCGTCAAGATTTTAAGGAGGGAGGCAAAATATATTGGATTCAGTTCGAATTTTTCTATATATGATAGCCAAGACTCATTGGTTTTGACCAAGAATGTAATGAAGAAATTAGGGATTGATATAAAGCAATATTCGCCACAAGCGGTTATTTCGTTTATTTCAGGAGCGAAAAATGAGCTTTTAGGCCCCGGGGAGTATGAGAAGTATGCCAATGGTCATTTTCAAGAGATAGTGACGCGAGTGTACAAAGAGTATCAAAGCGCTTTGAGAGTTTCGCAGGCAATGGATTTCGATGATCTTATCATGCAGACGGTTTTGCTACTGGAGAATAATCCGGAGGTGTTGGAAAAATATCAATCCCTTTTCAAATATATCTTGATAGATGAGTACCAGGATACGAATGAGGCGCAGTATAAATTAACAAAACTTTTAGCCGATAAACATTATAATATTTGTGTTGTTGGAGATGATTATCAGGCAATCTATGGATGGAGGGGAGCGAATTTTAAGAATATTTTGAATTTTGAAAAAGATTATCCCGATGCAAAAGTATTTAAGTTGGAGCAAAATTACCGATCGACCAAGAACATTCTGGAAGCAGCACAGATGATCATTGAGAAAAATAGAAACAGGACAGTTAAAGACTTATGGACAGATAACGTTATCGGAGTGCCAATTGTTGTATTTCAGGGGCGATCGGGAGAGGAAGAGAGCGAATTTATTATTTCAGAGATGTTGGCGTTGCGCCAAGCTGGTATGAACTTGAACGATTTTGCTATTTTATATAGAACAAATGCCCAATCACGCATATTTGAGGAGAGTTTGTTGAAACTGCGAGTGCCATATAAAGTTATCGGGGCGCTTCGCTTTTATGATCGAAAAGAAGTAAAGGATATCTTGGCTTACTTAAGGGTGATAGTCAATCCGCTTGATGAAGTAAGTCTGCGCCGGATAATTAATGTTCCGTCCAGAGGAATAGGACCAAAAGCTCAAAATTCAATCCGCCAGCTGGCGGACAAATCTCAAAGTGAAAATCCAAAGATCCAAATATTTTGGAAGATGATTGAAGGGTTACGGGAAAAATCAAAGGGCGTGAAGGTTGGCGAATTGATTAGATTAGTTCTAGATATGACAGGATATAAGAATTTTATTTTAGACGGAACAATTGAGGGGCAGGGGAGATGGGAAAATATTGAGGAACTGATGAATGTAGCTAGCTTATTGGATAATTTGGATGAATTTTTAGAGCAAGCGGCGCTCATTTCCGATATTGACAGTTATGACGAAAGTGCGGATGCTGTGACTCTGATGACTATGCATTCAGCAAAGGGTTTAGAATTTCCGACTGTATTTTTAGCAGGAATGGAAGAGGGGATTTTTCCGCATTCTCGCAGCTTAATGGATGAACATGAGTTGGAGGAGGAGAGGCGCCTGTGTTATGTAGGAATTACCCGGGCGATGAAGCGGTTATATCTGACTTATGCTTTGACTAGAATTGTCTATGGCGGGGTGCAAACAAATTTTCGCTCTCGATTTATTGATGATATTCCAAATCATTTGATAGAGAATCTAGATTATTAACGGTGATGCTGAAACAAGGCGAGGGCTAGCGAACTACCCTAGTACACTATTGACTATTTTGAAGTCACTGGTAATATTGGTTTTGTAGCTTTCGGAGGGTATATAAACCGAGTTCGAATTATAATAATATTTTGTTTGATTGCCAGTTTTGCCGTTCTATTTTTTGTTAATAGGGGAAAGCAGCCTGATTTAGTTGCGGGTAAGGGCTTTGTTTTGGGTGCTGTAGCAGCGAGCGATAGTAATCATCCCCAAGAAACATATATGGGCAGTGATAGATACAGGAAAATAGGGGATATGCTCGATGCTTTGCAAGTCACGGTTTATCCGGAAGATAAGGTCAAGCTATTTCCCGATCCTGAACTAGGGATGGGGAGTATTATCAGTATTCATAGAGCTACTCCGGTTATTGTTTATGATGGAAATGAACAAGTGAATTATCGGACTTGGGCGGGCACGGTAGGTGGTTTATTTCAAGAGAAATCAATCGAGGTTGGGGATAAAGATTTGGTTAATCCTTCTTTAGCTACTAATATTTCCAATAGTTTAGTAGTGAAAATTATTCGTGTAACCGAGAGTCAAATTACAGAGAATACAAAAATTTCTTTCAAAACGATTTATGAGAATGATCCTAGTTTGGATAAAGGTAAAAGTAAAGTAAAGACGGCAGGGGTGAATGGTCTACGGGAATGTATTTACCAGATAAGACGTGAAAATGGTAAGCTGGTTTCTAAAGATTTGATAAGTGATAAGATTATTAAAGAAGTAGTTGATGCAGTGGTTATAAGAGGAACTAAAGTCTTGACTGCTAATGTTGCAACTGGTGTAGCGAGTTATTACGTGAGAACCAGTCGAATGATCGGTGCCTGTAATTTGGTGCCGAAAGGGACGCGATTAAGGGTTACAAATTTGGCTAATGGTAAGAGTATTGAAGTGACATCTTCGGGTGGAGGGTTAAGGGGCGATCGGGTAATTGATTTATCTACCGGAGCATTTGAAGCATTAGGAGTTCCTCTTTCGCAAGGGCTTATTCCAAGGGTTCGTGTAGAGAAAGTGTTGTAGTTTTTATTATCCACTATATAGATTTTTGCTATTTGCTATAATTAAATAAAAGGGAGGGAAGGATTTTTAAGCGCCACTTTATTATTTTAGTAATAATATTTGGTATTGTGCCTGCAGTGGGATTTTATAATCGTTTCCCAAGTACCCAGCCCAAGAGTTCGAGATTGGGGATTGTTAAGGGAGCTAGTGATATTTCGGTTAAGGCAATATCTCGAAACCTTGTTTCTCGTGAAGGACGGGCGGATTTTGATTATGTAGAAAAGCGAGCGCCAGCCAAAATTGAAGTCTATTTTTCCAATAGTAAACTTAGTGATTCGGTCAGGATGCTGGAGGAAGAAAGGATTTTAGTTTTTCCGGAAGATCATGTTGATTTCTTTCCCGATCCCAGATTGGGTGTGGGAAGCCAGATCACTGTGCGGAGGGCATCGTCCGTATTACTTAATGATAATGGGCAATCTATCACGTATAGAACCTGGGGAAAGAGAGTCGGTGATTTTTTAGCCGAGAAGGAAATCGAACTTGGGGAATATGATGTCATTACGCCCAATAAATCAGCACTTATTGAACCCGGAATGACTATCAATATTACTCGGGCGGATGATGGGATACAAGTCGAACATTTTTATACTCCTTTTAATGTTGTAGTTAAGGACGATCCATGGCTACCTAGCGGTAAGGTCAGAATAAAAGAGGCAGGAATAATAGGCGATAGGCAGCTTAAGTGGAGGGTGGTGAAGCTACAGGGCGGTGAGATTAAAAGAGAGCTTTTGGAAGATAAGATGGTGAGTCAGGTCAGAGATAAGCTTGTTTCAATAGGCACGAAACCGGTTGGTTTCGATGGTCCGTATAAAGATTGGATTAATGAAGCCGCGGTTAAATATGGAGCGGATCCGGATGCGATGTACCGAGTTATGATGTGCGAATCGGGGGGTTATCCCTATGCTCAGACAACCCATGGCAAGTATAGGGGCCTGTTTCAATATGATAACCGCACTTGGTCAGCATCCGGTTGGGGTGATCATGATATTTTCGATCCTTATGCTCAAATTAATGCAGCTGCTAAAGCATGGGCAAGCCGATATACTAAGTGGCCTAATACGAGTCGGATTTGCGGGGATTTAGGGAGATAGCGGGATGTTAGGAGATTATTCTTGAGCACACGCGTTCAATTTTTCCAGCGAAAATTGCCTCTCTACCTCGGCTCGCAAGTCACTGAAGCGACACCAAGCTTGCTCGCCTGTGATAGGTGCTCAATGAATAATCTCCTAACGACCAAGAAAAAGAAGAGTATGGTATATAGAAAATTAGCAGGATTGAAGTTTATATGATTGATTTTACAGAGAGAGAAGTATTAACAAGGATCTTAAATGAGTATGGCTTAAGACTTGAGAAGTCGCTTGGCCAGCATTTTTTAGTTGATAAGGAAGATTTAGTGGCGATGGTAGAAGCTGCGGATATAAACTCCGAAGACACGGTAGTAGAAATTGGCACAGGGATAGGAACTCTGACTCAGGAATTGTGCCAGCAGGCAGGTAAAGTTATTGCCTATGAGATGGATGCGCGAGTAGCGAAAGTGGTCAGGGAGAAAATTTTGCCGCAGTATAATAATTTAGAATTGATAGTGGGCGATTTTCTGAAAGAAGAACTACCGTTGGGGGGATTGTTCAAGGTTGTCTCTAATTTGCCCTATCAAATAACTACTCCAGCGATTCGGAGATTTTTGGAATCAGGTTTGTTGCCTTCTAAGATGGTAGTTATGGTACAGAAAGAAGTGGCGGAGAGATTGTCGGCTAAACCCGGAAGCGCTAAGAGGGGGTGGGTAACTATACTGGTAGAGTTGTTCGGGAGAGCTCAGATTTCACGTTTTATACCGGCAGAACATTTTTTTCCGAGGCCAAAAGTGGCAAGCGCTATCTTAATAATAGATGATATTAGGCAACCCACGGATATTGATGTGTCAGCTTGCTTAAAAGTGGTGAAAGCTGGTTTTTCTCAAAAAAGACGGCAGCTAATTAATTCTCTAGCAGGAGGTTTGCATTTGGAGCCAGCCAAAATTCGAGAGATATTATTTAAGGCGCAGATTGATCCGAAGCTCAGAGCAGAGGATTTAGACACTATACAGTGGAAATCATTGACTAATACTATGAAGGATTTAAGCTAGAAAGAGAAGCGAGGGGCGATGAGTAAGAGTATTATTGAAAAAGTAGTAGAAGCGCCGGCTCTTGTTTTGGAAAAAACGATGGAAGTCTCGGAAACTATTGGCGAGAAATTAAATATGGATGAGCCGGCTAAAAAAGCGAAGGCATATTGGAAGACTCTGGGACCGGGATTGACGACTGGGGCGGCCGATGACGATTGTTCAGGAATAGTTACATATTCTCAAGAAGGAGCAAAATACGGATTTCAGTTAAACTGGTTAGCGTTATTTACTTTTCCCTTGATGGCCGGTGTGCAGGAGATGTGTGCGCGTATCGGGATTGTAACGGGCCGAGGTTTGGCGGCGAATATTAAAAATTATTTTCCAAGATGGGTGTTAATTGCAGCGACTTTATTACTATTTGCCGCTAATACTTTTAATATTGGAGCGGATATAGCGGCAATGTCCGAGGCGATGAGATTACTAACGCCGGCAATTGCATTTGGTTTTTTGGCAGTATTTTTTACCATCCTAACGCTATTTTTACAGATTTTTGTTAGTTATAAAGTTTATTCAAAATATTTAAAGTACCTATCGTTTGTGCTAATAGCATATGTGATTACAGCATTTCTGCCAACTGTGAAGATGGATTGGGTGAGTGCACTACGAAGTACGGTGATTCCATCTTTAAGTTTATCAAAAGAACAGATTATTTTGATTTGCGGGATTTTAGGAACGACTATTTCGCCATATCTATTTTTCTGGCAAGCTTCCCAGGAAGTTGAAGAAGAGACCTTGTTGGGTGAGGTGACAATAAAACTTAGGCAGGACGGTGTAACGCCGGAGAAGCTAAAAAAGATGAGGACAGACGTCTGGTCAGGGATGTTTTATTCAAATGCAGTGATGTTTTTTATCGTTTCGGTATGCGCATCAGTGTTGTATAAAGCTGGGATAACTAATATCGCGACTGCTTCCGATGCGGCAGACGCACTGCGACCGATTGCCGGAGACAATGCCTATCTACTATTTGCAGTGGGAATCATCGGCATTGGACTATTAGCGATTCCGGTTTTGGCGGGGAGCATTTCCTATGCTTTGTCAGAGAGTTTTGGATGGAGAGAAGGTTTACATTATGAATTAAAGAAAGCATCGGCATTCTACGGGGTAATAATAATTGCTACGCTGGTAGGATTAGGGATAAATTTTATTGGTCTGGATCCGATAAAAGCATTAATCTATGCGGCGGTGGCTAATGGTTTGGCAGCGCCGCTTCTTCTTATCATCATTGTGCTTACTAGTTCAAGTAAGAAAATTATGGGTGTGCATGCCAGCGGTATGGGTTCGAAAATATTAGGTTGGTTGTGTGCAGGGCTAATGACAGTGGCTGGAGTAGCTACTATATATTCATTTTTCTAGGAAAAACTTGCCGTGAGGCCTACTATTGTCAAGCTAAATCTTATCTGTTAAGCTAAAATCGATGGGAACACTTTATATAGTTGCTACGCCGATTGGTAATTTAGGGGATATTACCTATCGGGCGGTGGAAATATTAAAATCAGTTAATTTTGTAGCTTGCGAGGATACCAGGCATTCAGGAATTTTGTTATCACACTATTTTGTTAACAAGCCATTGGTTTCATATCATCAACATTCCAAAATTTCGAAAGTGGATTGGATAATTGGAAGGTTAATAAGTGGTGAATCTTGCGCTCTGGTGAGCGATGCTGGTACACCAGGGGTCAGCGATCCGGGCGGAGTGTTGGCGGCGGCGGCGATAGAAGCTGGTGTTAAGGTGGTTCCGATTCCCGGTCCGTCGGCTTTGACAACGCTGGTTTCTGTGTTGGGTTTTAATTCTGACGAGTTCCTGTTTTTGGGTTTTTTACCGAAGAAAAAAGGGCGTCAGACTTTACTAAAAGCGCTTCAAAAAGAGAAGAGGCCGATAATTTTTTATGAATCACCGCAACGGTTTGAGAAAACAATGATTGAACTGCTAAATTATTTCGGTGTGGATGCGCAAGTGGTAATCGGTAGGGAATTAACAAAAATGCACGAAACAATTATACGGGGAGATCTAAAGAAGATAGTCGCTTCTTTACCCCAAATAGAAAAAAGAGGGGAGTTTGTAATATGCCTTCACAGAATGTAAGTTTTAGTTTCAAACCTAAAGATCCAAAACAAATATTGAATAAGGCGGGGCTATCAAAGTTAGCTCGAGATACTTCTAGAAATTATGGTGTACAGATTGATCCGAAAAATATCAAGCTTGATGCTTATGGTAATGTAAATATATCGGGGAGTACGGCCAATGTAGCAAAATCAGAGCAATTTAAGGCAGATTTTCTGCAGACTAATCAAGGAAATATTTTAGGGCAGGCATCGAGATCGAGATATAGGACGATACAGCCAATTACACCAATGGTTGAATCGCCCAAACCGGCAAACATTAGTCCGTCGGGAACGCCAACGCCCAAAGAGTCTATATTAAATGACGCAAACCAAATAAAAACATCTGCAAGTACTGAATCTTTACCAACCCAACCAGCTATATCGGAATCGGCAACGCCAAATTCAGGCAATGAGACAGGTTTACCGACGGTGCGCGGGGCCGTAGAGGCTACTTCAACCTCGGGAACGGCACAGGTGCATCGGGCGTTTGGAGAGAATCAAGAGAATAAGCTTCGAGGCAGTGATTTAATTAAGAATATTGTTGAGCGTGTGGATAGCGGAGAAATAAGCAATACAACTAATTCTCAAGACGAATCGGCTGCGGTTCCACCAGTTACCGGAGAGTAATAAATGAAGAAGTTTTATGTTACCAATTCAATTGCTTATATCAATGCCGAGCCGCATATCGGGTATGGTCAGGAGATTTTGGCGACTGATGTAGTGGCTAGATATCATCGGGATGTGCTGAAAGATGATACTTTTTTCTTGACGGGTGCTGACGAACACGGGTTTAGTGTGCAGATGAATGCCGTTAAAGCGAAAATGGAGCCAAAGAAATTTGTTGATAAGCTGATTGAGAAATATTTGGATCTTAAGGTGCAGCTGAACCTTACCTATGATTATTTTATTCGAACGACCAGCGAGGAGCACAAGAAGAACGCGCGAGAAATTTGGTCTAAGGCATTGGAAAACGGCTATATATATAAAAAGTTTTATTCGGGGGTGTACTGCGTTGGCTGCGAGATGATGAAGAACAAAAGCGAGTTAGTTAATGAGCGATGTCCCAATCATCCAAATTTAATTCCCGAGATTGTCGAAGAAGAGAATTGGTTTTTTAAGCTGGCGGCTTTTCAGGAGAAGTTAGAGAAATTATATAAAGATAATCCAACATTTGTTCAGCCGGATTTCCGATTCAATGAGGTTAAGAGTTTGCTGAAAAGCGGATTGGAAGATGTTAGTATTTCCCGGCCGAAAGAAAAGCTGAATTGGGGGATCGAAGTGCCCAATGATCCAATGCATGTGATGTATGTGTGGTTTGACGCCCTAACTAATTATTTGTATCCAAAGAAGTACTGGCCGGCCGATTTACATATTATCGGGAAGGATATTTTGCGTTTTCATGCGGCGCTGTGGCCGGCAATGTTGATGGCGGCTGGCTATGAAAATGATCAATTGCCAAAGAAAATCTATGTGCATGGTTTTATTTCAGTTGACGGACAGAAAATGTCTAAGACGCTGGGAAATGTGGTAAAGGCTTCGGATATGATTGAGAGATATGGCAAAGAGGCGACTCGTTATTTACTTTTGAAGGAGTTGTCTTTTGACAAAGATGGTGATTTTTCTTGGGAGAGAATGACCCAGACATATAATGCTGATCTGGCAAATGATCTGGGGAATTTACTGCAGAGAACTTTGACTATGATTAATAAATATAGAGTAAACATTAAACCAAAAGGTGATTATGAAGATATTGAATTAGTCGGGATTGTAAATATGGCAATTGAAGAGATGGATTTTGTGTTAGCGCTTACTAAAATTAATGCAATAGTACAATGGCTTAATAAGTTGATTGAGAATAATAAGCCGTGGGATTTGGCTGAGAAAAATCCGAAAAAATGTGCAGAGATATTAAATATTATTCATAACTATATGAGGGTCATAAGTAAATGTTTGATACCGTTTATGCCTGAAACGAGCAAGGAAATTAACCGGCAATTGGAGAGTTTAGAGCCGAAGCCGTTGTTTTTGAGAATAGGCGGCAAGGGATAGGGACTAAAGTTGGAGGGCTGTAATGTTTCTCATTCCTATAGTTGCTATGGTAGCTAATACATTAGGTCTTACTATAGATAAGATTGTTTTAGCAAGGAAACGAATGTCGATAGGTCTTTATCTATCACTAGTTTTCTTATTTATTTTTTTTATATCGGCACTACTTACGCCTTTTCTGGGGGCAGTTGATCATGCATTAGTATTTCAGCCAAAATATTTGATACTCTTCATCACGATGATTTTTTTAGCTGTGACTTGGAATTATCTGGCGTCAGTGAGTATCCAGAAGGAAAAGTTACATGAGCACGAAATGATTATAATGCTTGCGCCATTGGCCACGATAATATTAGCGTCTATTTACTCTCCGACTCAAGTTGATATTCGTGTATTTATTGCTGCGATTGTGGCTGGGATATTCCTTATAGCGGCAAAAATAGAGAAAGGGCATTTTCAATTCAATAGTTATTCGGTAAATCTCTTAATCGCTGTATTTTTAATGGCAGTTGAGGCAATTGTAATCAATGAACTACTTAAGGTTTATTCGCCGGTCAGCTTATACGCTTTCAGAACGGGTTTTGTTTTTTTGTGCTACGTGATTGTTTTTCGGCCGCATTTTAATTTAGCTTCCAGGGAAAATGTTAAGCTTACGGTACTCTCTGCGGTAATGGGGGCGGCATATATGATTTTTCGGTTTTATGGTTATAAGGATTTTGGGATAGTAAAAACTACCTTGTTTTTAATCGCATCGCCTATCATTCTATATATGATCTCGGCGAAGTATTTCAAGGAGAGAGTGAGTTGGAAAACAATATTTTCGTCAGTAATAATTTTAGGATGTATCGTTTATGTCTCATATATTGACTCCTTATCTCATTGATACACACTGCCATCTGAACTTTCTTGACTTCGACTCGGACAGAGATGAAGTTATTAAGCGAGTAGTAAATTCTGGCGTGAAAAAAATGATAGTTGTTGGTGTTGATCTAGAAACTAACCAGAAGGCAGTTGAGATGGCGGATAAATGGAAAAATGTATGGGCGGCAGTTGGTTTTCACCCAATTAACGTGCAAAAATACTGTAAGACTGATCTAGAACATAAATTGACAGAGCTTGATTGCCAGATGGGTGAGCAAAAGGTGGTAGCGTTAGGGGAAATCGGTTTGGATTTTTTTCGGTTGAAAGGAGAGCGGCGATTTCAGGTTGATTTCTTTATTGAAGCTATGCGATTGGCTGGTCGCCATGGGCTCCCGGCAATTATTCACTGTCGAGATGCATTTGATGAAGTTATTGAGATTTTAACTCTTCAAGCCAAGGGATGTGGAGTGGTTCATTGCTTTACCGGTAATTTATCGCAAGCCAGAAGGATAATTGATCTGGGGTTTTATATTGGTTTTACGGGACTTATTACCTATACAAAAGATGAGGAGCTTCTACGGGCAGTGCGGGAGGCGGATTTGGATAGAATTGTTATTGAGACTGATAGTCCGTTCCTTGCTCCGGCTCCAGTGCGGGGTAGACGCAACGAACCAGACAATGTTAGATATGTGGCAGAGAGGATTGCCGAAGTTCGTCACATTGATCCCCAATTGGTAATTCAAAAAACAACAGCAAATGCTGAAAGATTGTTTAGACTCGATTAGTTTGAAGCCCTATCCTTTATCCGTTATTTGATGGTTGATTTTTTGGGATATTTGGGGTCCCATGTTTTCAAGTAGATTGATGCCAGTCATCTCGGCGGAGGGTTTTAACCCTAAGAGGGCGAGAACAGTCGGAGCAATGTCGGCAATCATAGCTGCCGGATCGGTAGTTTTCGGTTGAGGTTTGGAGAGTTTGAGGGATGGGTGGGCGATAATAAAGGGGACTGGATTTATTGAATGACCGGTATTGGTTTCGCCTGTTTGCGAATCAATCATTTCTTCGGCATTGCCGTGATCGGCTCCTATTAATAAGTAGCTATCCGGAAAGGTCTTGGTTAGGCAACCTAGTTGGCGGTCTATAGCTTCGATTGCTTTGACGGTCGCTTTGTAGTTGCCGGTGTGTCCCACCATATCGGCGTTGGCGAAATTAATGAGGATAAAATCAAATGGTGTAGCTTTGTTCTGTTCTATAACATAATCTGTTATTTGCTGGGCTGACATTTCAGGTTTTTTATCAAATGTTGGTACGGGCGGGGAAGGAATAAGCTGCCATTTTTCACCAGGGTTGATTTGGGGGTAGCCGCCATTGAAGAAATAAGTAACATGGGCATATTTTTCCGTTTCAGCAATGTGGAGTTGGGTCATATGATTTTCGCTAATTATCTTGGCAACAGTAGATTTTACGTGCTGGAGCGGAAAGGCGACGTCGATCGGCATGCTTTCGTTATAGTTGGTCATAGATACTGGGTGCAGTTTTTTAAGAGTCAGTTTGTCCGGCATATCGCTTCTGGGAAAAAGGAAAAGCTCTACTAATTGACGCATTCTATCTGGTCTGAAGTTGAAGAAAATAACTGAATCGTTTTCTTTAACTGGCGTGAATTCGGCAGTTTCGCCTTTATCTTTATTCAGAAGATTGGTAAATAGACTCTTTTTTCTAAATTTATTTAATATTATTGTCGGCTTTATGAATTCATCGGTTTCCGAGCGATCATATGCTTGTTTGATTGCTTCTTGGGCAGAATTAGCTTGGTAGCCCTTGGCTTCTACTATAGCCGAATAGGCAACTCGAGTTCTGTCCCAATGGTGATCGCGATCCATAGCATAATATCGGCCTATTAGAGTCGAGAAATGGGCATCTAACTTCAGTTCGTTAATAATATCTTGAATTTTTTCTAAGAACATACCGGCGCTTTTTTGGGGGGTATCACGACCATCGGTAATCATATGGATGAAGGTTTTGCCGGTGAAATGTTTAGTTTTAATTAAATGTAAGATGGCTTCGATGTGGGAAATATGACTATGAACTCCGCCAGAACTGACTAAACCTATCAGATGAAGATTAGTTTTTTTAATTTCGGCATTTGCTATGGCCTTGTTTAGATATTCATTTTTATAAAAAGTTTTATCATTGATGGCTTGGGTGATACGCGGTAGATTCTGGTAGAGGATGCGTCCACTACCGATTGTTAAGTGGCCAACTTCGGATCCACCCAGTTCTCCCCAAGGCAGGCCGACTTCTTCGCCGGAAGCGCTCATTAGGATATGAGGAAAATTGTCCCATAAATAATCAAAAGTTGGTTTTTTAGCATTTAGAATAGCATTGCCGTCTTTGGTGAGACTATAACCCCAGCCATCAAGTACTATTAAAATCACTTTGGGTTGTCGCATCGTCCCCTCCTAGTCCATAGTATTGTAATTTATTAAACATTTCAAATAGACATAATATCTTATCTTGTTAGCTGGGCTTAGTTAATTGTATAATTATAATGATGAGCAAATTAGAAAAAAATGTAATCTATATGGATTATGCTGCGACCACGCCAGTTAGACCCGAGGTAATTATGGCAATGGCGCCTTATTTTGAAGCGGCATTTGGAAATCCTTCATCAGTACATGCTATTGGTAGAAGAGCAAAATCGGCACTGGATAATGCAAGAGAAGATATAACTAAGATTCTGGGTTGCGACGAACAAGAGCTTTATTTTACTTCCGGAGGGACGGAAAGTGATAATTTAGCAATTTTTGGTGTTGTTAGGGCTGCTAAGAGGAAGGGTGAAGGCGGGTTGCCTCATATAATTACAACTCGGTTAGAGCATAGTGCAGTTTTAGCTGCCATTAAAGAGCTAGAAGATAATAGTGAAGTTACGGTAACTTACCTGCCGGTACTTCCGAGTGGATTAGTCGCTTTGGAGGATGTCGAAAAAGCAATTAGGCCAGAAACCATTTTGGTAAGTGTAATTTATGTCAGTAACGAGATAGGAACCGTTCAGCCGATCCAAAAGATAGGCGAGAAGATTAAAGAAATTAATTCGACTAGAGGAAGTACAATCGTCTTTCATACGGATGCCGTACAAGCTCCGGAATATTTTTCCTTGAAAACCAATGAGCTGAATGTTGATTTGATGAGCTTATCTGCCCATAAATTTGGTGGACCAAAGGGAGTGGGGCTTTTGTATGTTAAACGCGGTATTGATTTATTACCGCTCATGTTTGGAGGTGGTCAGGAGCTTGGTATGCGGCCTGGGACGGAGAATGTTGCTGGTATTGTCGGTATGGCAAACGCATTGACTATTGTATCTAGAAATTTTTGGAAAGGAAAAGCGGAGAAAGTGGCATCGCTCAAGGCGTATTTTGAGAAAAGTTTAACCAGTAAACTACCCGATATAATGATTGTTGGTAAGGATACTTTGAGAAGTCCGGGCATATCATCGGTAGTTTTTCCAAACTGGGATTCTGTTAGCGTGGTAATCAATTTAGATCTTGTAAATATATGCGTTTCAAGCGGAGCGGCTTGCAGTTCCGGGAGTCAAGAAAAATCGGAAGTTATGAGGGCAATTGATTTGCAGTCTCCCTATGACGGAGGTGCAATTAGGTTTTGCTTTAATGACTTGTTGACTGAAAACAGTATAGACGTTGTAATAGAGAAAGTTTTTGAAATAATCTCACGGGGGAAGAAGTAAGGAGGATAAATTGAATTATTTGGATTTAGTGATCATTGCCGGCTTAATTTATTATCTTTACGATGGATATAGAAGAGGTTTTATGAATATTATTGCCGAGCTTGTTGTATTTATTATCGCCATTGTTACTGCTTTTTATTTGTGCGGACCTGTTGGCCACCAGGTAGCTCTTTGGTTGGGATTGCCAAAGGTTTATGGTCCGGCGTTTGGTTTTGTGGTTGTTTGGTTTGGGGTTCAGTTGATTCTATCGGTTGTAAAAAAATTCTTACATCTATCTTTAGCTAAGGAATTACAGGAATCACTTGGTAATAAAATCGGAGGGATCTTTATTTCTTTTTGCAGAGGGATAGTATTTATTGCTCTAATCCTGCTTTTTATTACCATAATGCCAATATCATCGAAGGTGAGAGACATAATTAATAACTCGGCGATTGGCAGTCGCATGGTGAATAAGGGAGGATACCTAGATTCTGTAGTCTCGCAGTCTTTTGGTAGCGCTGCTAATGAGATGGTTACATTCTTAACGGTTAATCCGCTGAAGCAAGAGAGTCCTTCAATTACTGGCAGGATCCTAGAGCCCACCGAAGTACTTCATTTGGGGTACAAAACAACCGATGTGAAAGTGGATCAGGTAGCGGAGGCGAAAATGTTGGAATTAGTCAATAATGGAAGGACCACAAGAGGATTATCAATTTTAATATCAGATGATCAGCTTCAGAATTTAGCTCGGACGCATGCGCGCGATATGTTTCAACGCGGATATTTTGCTCACATATCTCCCGACGGTGAAACTCCTTTTGACAGAATGGCTGAAGCAGGTATTGGATATCAAGTGGCAGGTGAGAATTTGGCTTTGGCGCCGACTGTTTTGTTGGCACATAATGGCCTAATGAATTCGCCGGGCCATCGAGCAAATATTTTGGAATCGAGCTTTGGTCATGTAGGGATAGGAGTTATCGATGGGGGAATTTATGGGAAGATGTTTGTTCAGGAATTCAAGGATTGATGTTAAATAGATTCAGCCGAATTCCAGAGTTCGTCTTCTGGATTTAAGAAGTTGATCTCTGGCGCTTGGCTTATTTCTAAATAGAGTTTTTGTTTTTTTACTAAGGGGTTGTTATCTAGGGAAAGCTGATATTTGTGAATCGCATTTTCATCTAAAGCCCGAATTTTTCCTCTAATGGTGAAAAATTCGGGTATCTTAGATATTTTTTGGGTGACAGTATCTTGACTTATTTGCTTTGGAACGATAACGAGTAGAATGCTTTCTCCGTCGCTTACAATAAATGAATTTTCTTGTATTTTATCAATAATGCCCACATTTCCTAACGTGACGGATTGATTTAATATGATATCTTTTGAGTTTGTAATGTCTCTGATTGTGCTGTACATATTCGGCTCTAATGGAGTCGGTTGGGTTGGGTATTCTTTGTTATACATGTTCCAAAAACCAACCGTTATTAACACTAGGATACTAATAAAAATGAAAGTAGGAAGGGAGAAGAAGTCCCTTATGGTTTCCCGAGAAGGGAAAATCGGATTGTATATCGAATTTAAGGCAATTTTCATATTCATCCTGTTGCGGTTAGGAATGATATTTCATCGAAGTGCGGCCCAGAGGAGCCAAATTGCAATGATAAAAAGAATAGTGGCGATTGTCCAACCTATAATATTAGTTGTTCTTGAAATAACAGCCGAATTGTAATATTCTCGCTCGAACTTTTCTTGTTCTTCTGATGTTTGTGGTTCCTCTTTGTTTGTCTTTCTATCTTCTATTTGATCTTTTGGATAGCTCTCTTCCATAAAAACTCCTTTCTTATCTTACAAAAGTAATTTACATGTTTAGGTTTTTTTAGTCATCGGGTTAAACTATAGTTATCATTTATATTTGGCATTTTTTTTAGATGAATTTACGATTGAGATCAAATTGCCGTAGAGCGACTTAGTATTGGGTTTATTTTTCAGGTATAAAATGTTACAATATGTAAACGAAAGGTGATTGTGGTAATAAGCAAAGGTAGGCAATTGGGCGCAGGGAAGACTGTTGTTGTGGCGATGAGTGGGGGGGTGGATTCGTCTGTCGCGGCTGCATTGCTCAAGGAAGCTGGTTATAATGTGATCGGTGTCTTTATGCGTAACTGGGGACAAGCTGTAAATGGAATTTGTCCATGGGCGGAAGATCAAAAAGATATGAGAAAAGTGTGCGATAAGCTGAATATTCCCAGTTATACATTTAATTTCGAAAAAGAATACTATGAGAAAGTTGTTGAATATTTTTTTGAAGAATATGCATCCGGCAGAACTCCAAATCCCGATGTGATGTGCAATAAAGAGATAAAATTTGATGTTTTTAGGCGAAAAGCTAAGGAACTGGGGGGTGACTACATTGCTACCGGTCATTATGCTCGGGTAATTAAAGATGAATCTTCCGGTTTAGTTCATTTATACAAGGGTTTGGATGGTGAAAAAGATCAGTCATATTTTCTTTGGCTCCTAGGTCAAGAAGAGCTTAGTGATATATTATTTCCAGTAGGAGAGATGACTAAACAAGAAGTACGGAAGTTAGCAAAAAAATTTGGTTTGCCGACAGCGGGCAAAAAAGATAGTCAGGGCATTTGTTTTATTGGGCTGATTAAAGTAAGGAAATTTCTCAAGACAAGGATTGATGCTAAACCGGGACCGGTGGCTTTGGAGGATGGATCAGTTATTGCTCAACATGAAGGGGTCTATTTTTATACTATTGGCCAGAGGCTAGGTGTTGATAGGATAAATTGGCCAGACGGAGATATTCCAGTTTTGTATGTGAAAGATAAGATATTAAAAACTAATACTTTGGTTGTTTCTGGCGATAGTTCACTTTACGCTTGCTCACTTATTTGCGATAATATCCATTGGATAGCTGAAAAGCCAAAATTACCGTGTAATTTTGAGGTTGCTATACGGTATGGTCATAAACCCAGAAAAGCTCTACTTGCGTCTTGTGGAAATGGTAAGATTAAAGTTAGCTTTCAAGAACCCCAGAGAGCCATTACCCCAGGACAATCAGCGGTTTTTTACAATCAGGATAAACTAATAGGCGGGGGGATAATTTCCGGAAGTAAATAAGATTTGGAGAGTGATGGAACCAAAACAAAAGACTCGATTCTATAGGAATATTTTTCAAACGATACTAATTTTGATTACTTGTGCAATCTTTTTTTCACTCGGTTTTCTGGTGGCTAGGGATGGAGAGGTCGGCTCAATTAAGGGGAATCTCTATAATATCACTAAGGGTAAATCTGAAAAAATTGATTTTTCTTTGTTTTGGGAGGCTTGGGATTCAGTCGAGAAGAACTATGTAGGGAAGTTAGATGAAAAAAAGATGGTTGACGGGGCAATTGGCGGAATGGTGAACAGTTTGGATGATCCTTATACTACGTACTTACCGGCTGATATAAATGATCAATTCAGAGAAGATATCAGCGGTCACTTTGATGGGATCGGAATCGAAGTTACCTCAAAAGACGGTATGATCACAATAGTATCGCCGCTTGAGAGTTCACCGGCACAGAAAGCTGGGCTGAAAGCCCAAGATATTATTGTCGAGATAAATAATAAATCAACAGCAGAAATGTCAGTCGAGCAAGCTGTTAAGATGATGCGAGGAAAATCGGGGACTGATTTGACACTTAAGGTGATAAGGGAGGGAACGCAGGATCCTCTAGGGTTTAAGATAACCAGAAGTATTATCACAGTAAAAAGTGTGAAGTGGGATGTAAAAGAGGGAAATATTGGATATATAAAAGTCAGCCAGTTCGGTGAAGATACATTTGGGTTGTTTAAGCAGGCGATAAATGATTTATCCCAAAAGAAAGCGTCAGGGATTATTATAGATTTGAGAAACAATCCAGGGGGTTTACTCGATACAGCGGTTGATATGACTAGCTTAATGGTAAAATCGGGCGTTGTGGTGCAGAGGAAGTATAAGGACGGTCATATTGAAAAAGATCGAACGTCCCAGAAATCTATATTATTGAATACAGAGTTAGTTGTATTAGTTAACGGAGGCTCGGCTTCTGCCAGTGAAATTTTTGCTGGGGCAATACAGGATTATAAGCGAGGTATTATTATAGGTGAGAAGACTTTTGGAAAGGGATCGGTACAAGATCTAATTCCTCTGCCGGATGGCTCTTCTGTTAAAGTGACAATAGCAAAATGGCTGACACCTATGGGCCGGCCGATTGACGGAATGGGTGTTGAACCAGATATAAAAGTGACTGATTCTGAAACAGGGGCCGATCCAGTATTGGCGAAAGCGTTAGAGCAATTTAAGTAAAGGAAGTATTATGAAGGTTGTATTAACAAAAAATGTACCGCAGGTTGGGAATTCTGGGGATATTTGTCAAGTCAAAGATGGTTTTGCCAGGCATTATTTGTTACCTAAGGGATTGGCTGTCCAGTATGGTGATCAAGGGAGCGATAAGGTCCTAAGAGAGGTTGAGTCGAGGCAACTAAAGAAGAAAGAACTGTCGGAGGAAATGGAAAAAGCAATAAGTGAAATTGAGGGGATTACACTACCGATTGCCGCAAGAACCAATAAAAAAGATCAATTATTTGCATCGGTGAGTGAAGGATTAATTAAGAAAAAGGTCAATGAAAAATATGGGGTTTCTCCTGATTTAGTAATTGGGGTACCGATTAAGCAAGCAGGTTCGCATCAGGTCGAATTGGTTTTCTCTAATGGCAAACATGCAAGCATTGTGGTTGTGGTCGAGAAAGATATTTAGTTTGTGTTACAATATAGTTAATACAGTTTAGGAGGGGTTGTGAATATTTTAACTCCAGAAGAACTGGAAGAAGATAAGGTTGTAAAACCAAATCAAGACTCCGATTTTGGGAGTCATACTGATAACTCTAATATTGTTGTGTCTATTAAACCAGCTAGTAAACTAGCTAGCGGGGTTTCTTCTTTCGATAAAGTTAGTGATGATGAGGATGACAATGGACCGGATGGGCATTCTGTCTTAAGTATTGGAAGGAAAGAAGAGGTAGCTGACTCTCCGGTTACTGCCCAGGAGCTTCATGAATCCATTCTGGAAAAGGATAGTGAAGAAAAAAGCATTGTCGTTAAGGATGAAGAGGCAACGATTTTGCCGGTTTTAGAGAAGAAACAGGAACAAATCGTGCCAACGGGCAAGCAAGATGTGTCTTTGGCCTTGGGGATAAAGGATGAGCAGCTGATTCGAAGTAAGGATGTGAATTTGTCTATTATCCCAAGGGAAGAAGGTAGTACTAGCATACCGATAAAGAATGTGAATACTAAAGAGACTTTGGATGATCGGGAGAAAGTATCTGAAGATAAGTTGCAAGTGGGAGCAACTATCGCTTCCAGAAGTGATATTGGGGCTTTTAGGGAAGAATTGATGAAAGATAGTGAAGTAATTGACTCGGGAAAGAGTTTTAAGGTGAATATTCCGGGTAATAAGCAGCAGGTTGAAGGGTTGTCACAATTCTCCAAACCAAATGAATTGAATTCGAATTCTCAACCGGGTTTGCTTCTTCACGGGGCTGATGGGAATGGAGGTCAGCGATATTTCTCAAGTGAGCAGCCGAAGAGTCCCGAGCAAGCAGGGCACAGAGAATCAAGTATTTCCCCAAATGATAATCCATCAACTGTTGGACAGGCAAAGCCAATTGATAATCCTATTGTTCCACTGGTAAATAAAGATAAAGAGGAGAGTGAGGGTAGGTATGGGGCGATACAGATAGATGGTACTTATACTCCCGAGCAACTAAAAAAGATTAAATCGAAAAAGGTTGCAACGGTTCTATTGACAGTTTCGGTTATATTGGTACTCTTGGGGCTTGGTTACATATTTGGCTGGAAATATATTAAGGAATTATTGTCTAAACTGTGAGATTTTATTTTATAGTTGAAAATTGTTTTATTTTTGTTACTATATTAAAGTAACTAAAGAAAGGGGTTATATGAATCTTTACATTGCCGGTGGGTTGGCTCTAGTTGTTATTATTGCCGTTGTTGCTATTTATAATCGGCTAATACAAAAGAAGACTCGAGTAGATGAGTCTTGGAGCGATATTGATGTACAGCTGAAGCGAAGGTATGATCTGATTCCAAATTTAGTTGAGACTGTGAAGGGATATGCTACTCAAGAGAAAACTGTTTTTGAGGAAGTCACTAAGGCTCGGTCAGCAGCAATGGGCGCTGGCAATATTGCCGATAAAGCGAAAGCGGAAAATATGTTGTCCGATACGCTGAAATCGTTGTTTGCTGTAGCTGAAAGCTATCCAACATTACGCTCTAGTGAGAATTTCCAGAAACTTCAGGATGAACTTACCGATACGGAGAACAAGATAGAAGCGGCTCGAAGGTTCTATAATGGTAATGTCAGGGAATTCAATATTGCAGTTCAGGTATTTCCAAGCAATATATTAGCCCGGTTTTTCGGTTTTCGATTGAGAGAATTCTTCGAAACAGAATCTACCGAAGAGAAGCAAGCGCCCAAAGTTGGTTTCTAGTCTTCGTTTAGATAGATGGTTGTACGGCTGCCTATGGTAGCCGTTTTCGGTTCTTGATATAATTGCACTTGGAGAGGTGATGTATAACGAAATAAGCGCCAATAAAAGTAGAACTTTCCTTTTAATCTTTATTTTTTTAGTTTTGGTAATTGCAGTAGGTTGGGCACTATCTAATATTTTAGGCAGGCCATGGATTCTTCCTTTTGCTATCGTCTTTAGTGTTTTTCAGGCGTTAATCAGTTACTATTATTCTGATTCGATTGCTCTGGGTATTGCTAGAGCTCATGAGGCACCCAGAGAAGAATATATAGAATTACATCGGTTGATGGAAAATATTGCGATCACAGCTGGTTTGCCAAAACCTAAGATATATGTGATCGAGGATAACTCGCCAAATGCTTTTGCGACCGGGAGAGATCCGAATCATGCTTCTTTGGCGGTCACGACTGGTTTGCTTGGATTGCTCAATAAAACAGAGCTTGAGGGTGTGGTTGCCCATGAGATGAGCCATATAGGCAACTATGATATACGCTTGATGACAGTAGTTGTAGTATTGGTTGGGACAGTCGTGCTGATTTCTGATTTATTTTTAAGGTGGAGTATCTGGGGAGGTCGCGGCAGAAGTAATAATAGAGAAGGCGGACAGATACAAATGCTGTTGGCAATTGTAGCGATAGTACTGATTGTTTTATCACCGATTTTTGCAACACTTATACAGCTGGCTATTTCCCGAAGACGAGAGTATTTGGCCGATGCTTCCGGAGCGCTTTTAACTCGTTTTCCAGAGGGTTTAGCTTCGGCGCTGGAAAAACTGGGGCGCGATAGGCATCCTCTAGAAGCGGCAAATAAAGCGATGGCGCATATGTATATTGCCGATCCAATGAAGCTTGATAATAACGGAAGAGGCGGCTGGTTGGCGAATTTGTTTAATACTCATCCGCCGATTAGGGAGAGAATAAAGAAACTGCGGGAAATGATACCGGGAGGATAATATAAATTGGCTTTCTAAGGTTTTTATTTTTTTATTAGGTATTATTGTTGGTTTTGGTGGAGTATTTGTTTTGGCCACTCATTATGACTATTTTGGTCAGAGAGATGATACCCGAGTTGTTGAGCCTGTCGACAAGGCAAAAACTTCCATTACTAAACCTAAAAGTAAGAGTAACCTAACATTATCTGAAGCGATGCCGATTTTAATGTATCATCATATTAAGAATACAGATAAGAGCATTAATGCACTTGAGCGAGGTTTATCTGTTCCCGTACCAATGTTCGAAGAACAAATGCAGTTAATTCATGATTTAGGTTTTGAGACAATGCTGATGAAAGATATGACGGACGAGACCTTGAAGGCAAATGAGGGTAAGAAATTGGTGATTACATTTGATGACGGTTATGAAGATATTTATACGGAAGCTTTTCCAATAATGAAGCAATACGGTTTTGCAGGAGTAATCTACTTAATTACTAATGACATCAATAAAAAAGGGTATCTGTCAGAGAAACAGATAAGTGAATTAATTGATGCAGGGTTTGAGATTGGCAGCCATACGCTTTCCCATCCTAATTTGGCTTCGGCCGGTATCTATTATGCTCAGATGCAGATTGAGAATAGTAAGAAAAATCTTGACGCGATGTTTGAATATAATGTGACAAGTTTTTGCTATCCATCAGGTAAGTACAACGATCGGGTGGTGGGATTGTTAAAAGCGGCTGGATATACTAATGCTGTGACCACAGTGGAGGGATTTGCGGGTCCTAAATCTAATCTTTATACATTACCAAGAATGAGAGTAAGGGGAACAGGAAAATTGGCTGATTTTGCATATAAAATTTTGTCTAATTGAATAAAGTTTAAATAAAGATCAGGTTAATAAAAATAAGAGCGGAGGGTCCGCTCTTTTGAGGTGGGTATCGTGGAATGCCTAGGCAGCAAGCCGTTCCGGAAGACCGGTGCGGATTTGACCAACCAGGTCGTTCTTGGCGGCGCGCTGGGCGGATAGAATGGCGCTGGCGAAGACTATGGGGTCTTCGCAGTCGCCATGTACTTTCAGAACTAGCCGGTCTACTCCGAGCAAGTATGCGTGCGCATAGTTTGCCGGGTAGATCTTGAGCATCATCTTGCCCATGAGATCGGCGACGACGGCCGGCTCCAGGTTTTCTTTGAGGATCTGCTTGACGTTGAGGCCGACGAATTTAGCCATGCCCTCCATGGCCTTGAGGACTAGGTTCATTGCCCAGCCGTCACCGATACCTACATGTGCATGTCCTTGGAGGAGCAGGGCGTTTGGCTCTACGTAGCCAATATAGCCCGGAATCTCTTGCTCGAAGAGAGCGTGGGCGGCTCTGGTAAGTTCCGTTCCCTTGTTCGGCTCGGTGCCGTTGCTGACGATCCCTACCTTGGGAGACTCGACACCTAAGACGAGTTGTTCGTAGAGCCTGGCCATGATGGCACAGTCTCTCATGTCGAACTTGTCACAGGTGATGTTGGCACCGACATCAGCGATGGTTGCTACACCGCTTACTGTCGGCATGTGGGTGGTCAATACCGGCTTGAGACCCTTTAGGATCGGATTGAGACGGCTGCGCGACAGGGCGACTAGAGCGGAAGTGTTGCCGCAACTGATGCATGCCCTTGCACTGCCGTTTATGACATGCTCGAGGGCGACTGACATTGAGGATGATGTGTCCTTCAGCATTGCTTTACTGAGGACATCCTTCATAGTGATCACGGTTGGGGCATGGCAGATGTATAGCTGATTGTCTTTGAGGCCAAGAGAGGTGATCTGTTCAGCCAGCAGCTCTCCTGGTCCGACGAGAACAACTTCAAGTTCTTGGTTTTGCTGAAGAGCATCATAGGCTCCTTGGATGATTGGAAGTGCCCCCTTCTTCCCATCATTACCTTGCGAATCTACTGCAATTCTGATTGGCATAACTGGTTCCCTGCTTTCCTTTCATTGTGCTGATTTTGTATATAATCCCTAAAAAAGGGTTGTTTAAGGACGTGAGGCGATTATAGCAAATTCTCGAAATTTAGCAAGGAAGCAGGTGCTGCTTTAGAACTTATATATATGTTGCAATCAGGTATAAAAAGGGTGTAAAATGAGATTATGAATAAAGGCCAAGCCAAAGAAAGAATCGAAAAACTACGAGCCTATATTGACGAGCTACGCTATCGGTATCATGTTTTGGATGATCCGAAAGTAACAGATGCCGAACGCGATTCTTTGATGCGAGAGCTTGTGAAATTAGAACAAGAATTTCCTGAATTTTATGATAAAAATTCTCCTTCCCGGAAAGTGGGAGGGAGGGCGCTTGATAAGTTTGAAAAAATTACCCATCAATATCCTATGATGTCTTTAAACGATGCCTTTGACGAGCAGGAATTACGGGATTGGTACGAGAGGATTGTTAAGATTGCCAGCGGGGAAGCGATAGACAAGTCTGGCTTCTACTGTGAGCTAAAAATGGATGGACTGGCATCGAGTTTGGTGTATGAGAATGGAGAATTAGCTTACGGGGTAACAAGAGGTGATGGCAGAGTGGGGGAGAATGTTACGGAGAATTTAAAGACAGTAAAGAGTATTCCGCTTACTTTGAGGAAAGAGTCAAAATTTTTCAATCAAACTCAGGGCAAGAGAATTGAGATTCGGGGTGAGGTTTATATGTCCACGAAAAGCTTTGATGAGCTGAATGCTCAGAGAAAAGAGGCAGGTGAGGAGTTATTTGCGAATCCACGAAATGCTGCCGCCGGTTCTATCCGGCAATTGGATTCAAAAGTTACAGCTCTGAGAAATCTAGATTTTATGGCCTATGCCGCGATCGGTGTTGAGGTGAGAACACATAAGGATGAGCATCTGGTAGTTAGGGATTTGGGTTTTAAAAGTGCCAGCCAGAATAAGTTTTGCCATTCGATTGATGAGGTCATTAAGATTTGGCATGATTGGGAAAAAATAAGACCGGATTTACCATTTCAGATTGATGGCATGGTAGTTAATATTAATGATAAGAATCTATTTGCCGATTTAGGGGTAGTGGGTAGGGCGCCACGAGGGGCTGTGGCATTCAAGTGGCCGGCAGAAGAGGCGATAACTGTTATTGAGGATATTACTGTGAATGTTGGCAGGACTGGTGTCCTGACGCCTGTGGCTCATCTTAGACCGGTTGAGGTAGCTGGTTCGACTGTCTGTCGGGCGACTTTGCATAATATGGATGAAATAGTTCGAAAGGGGGTAAAGATAGGGGATACGGTAGTAGTTCGAAAAGCAGGGGATGTTATTCCGGAGGTGGTAAAGCCGATTTTGGAATTGAGATCCGGAAGAGAAAAAGATTTTGTAATGCCGGATAAATGTCCCATGTGCGAAGGTGAGGTAGTTAGAAACCCAGGAGAGGTGGCTTATAGGTGCGCAAATATAGAATGCTTTGCAACTATCAGGCGCCAGATAGAACATTTTGTTTCGAGACCGGCTTTTAATATTGAAGGTCTTGGGCCGAAAATTGTTGATAGACTTCTTGGTGAAGGTTTGATAAAGGATGCTGCCGATATATTTTTGTTAAAGGAAAGGGATATTGCTACTTTGGAGCGTTTTGGTGAGAAATCATCTGAGAATTTGATTAATTCTATTGCAGCTCATCGAAAGATTAGTTTAGCCAGATTCATTTATGCCTTGGGAATATTAAATGTGGGAGAAGAAACAGCCATTGATTTAGCTAATAGGTATGAGAGTTTGGAGAAGCTCCAGAAAGCAAGCGAGGTTGAATTAGAGAAAGTGACGGATATTGGTCCTGTAGTTTCGAGAAGTATTTACGACTTTTTCCATGATAGTCATAGGATAAAATTTATTGAGCAATTGTTGGAAAATGGGGTTGAGATTATATACGAAGGATACAAAGTAGTGGATAAAAAATTATCTGGTAAGGTATTAGTTCTAACGGGTAGTCTATCTTCAATAACAAGGCAGGAAGCAAAGGATATGATAAGAGCGTCAGGTGGAGAAGTTTCGGAGTCTGTAAGTAATAAAACGGATTATGTAGTAGCTGGAGAAGAGCCGGGGTCAAAGTTAGAGAGGGCACGAAAACTAGGTGTGAGAATAATTAGCGAAGTGGAGTTGAAGGAGCTACTCATAGAAAAGCCCCTAGGTGAGCCGGGGGCTTAGAAAGACGGATCTGAGTGGTTAGGTGAAGTTTATGTCGAAGACTTCAGTCAGGCCAACTTGTCTAAAGAGACGGCTGACACGACTTGCGCTGGGGGAAAACAGAACCAGTTTGACTTCGGGATCCTTGATTCTTCGCTGTGCGCGGAGCAGGGCTTTAATGCCTTCAGAATCAAGATATCTGACATCGTCGAAGTTAATCCTGATTTCTTTTTCCCCGGATAGAATTCCCTCATTGATTGCTTCTTCCAGGACTTCAGCGTTTGACAAATCTATTTCGCCGAGGACTTTGAGTGTAGTAGGCTGTCCTTCCGGCTTGTCCCAGTCTACAGAAAGACTACAACTACTTCCCTTTTTGATTGTTCTCATCTCCTTTCGGCCCATAACTGCGGCTTAAATCACATGCTAGTAAATATATATCTTTATTCTTGGTGGGATATCATAAAAAGAAGTAAAATTTTGCAGCTTTTTTTGTAGGGTAAAAGAAGAGCTGAATCTTTTTAAATAATTGTTAGTTGGTTTCTCTTGTGATAGGATATACGTGATGAGGAGCATAATGGAACTTAGCAGGGAAGATATCGAACATATTGCGTATTTAGTTCGGATAGAAATTACTGATAAAGAAAAGAATAATTTTTCCGGGCAGCTCTCGGAGATTTTGAATTACGTGAGTCAACTCGAGAGTGTGGATACTAATAATGTTTTGGAAACAGCCAGTGTCAGTGGGTCAAGTAATGTGTTTAGGGAAGACAAAGTAATATTGCAGGACATTACTCCTAAGGAGCTGATGAGCAATGCTCCTGAACTATTTGATGATTATTTCAAAGTAAAAACAGTATTGGAGTAATGGATGAGTGAGCGAGAAGGTTTATATAAATTAACCATTCTACAGGCAGGCGAGCTTTTAGATAGGCACGAGGTGGCTTCTGTAGATCTGGCTAATGCTTGTTTGAATCGCATCGAGAAAAAGAATAAAGAAATTAATGCTTTTATAACTGTAGATAAAGAAGCGGCGCTAGAAAGTGCAGCCGCTGCAGATAAGAGGATAAAGTCTGGGAAACGGCTAGGCGTGCTGGATGGAGTGCCGCTTGGTATAAAAGATGTTCTGTCGCAAAAGGGTGTGCGTACAACGGCTGGTTCTAGAATTTTGGAGAATTATATTTCGCCTTTTGATGCAACTGTAGTGAGTGTCTTGAAAAAGGCGGGAGCGGTTATTTTGGGCAAGACAAATATGGATGAATTTGCGATGGGATCATCAACAGAGAGTTCATATTTTGGTCCAACGAAAAATCCTTGGGATTTGGAACGAGTGCCAGGAGGATCGTCGGGAGGATCGGCTGCTGCAGTAGCAGCTGATATGTGTTTGGGAGCGCTTGGGTCTGACACGGGTGGTTCTATTCGCCAGCCAGCGGCGTATTGCGGCATCGTCGGATTGAAGCCGACTTATGGAGCAGTATCGCGCTATGGATTACTGGCAATGGCTTCGTCTCTTGATCAGGTGGGACCGATGACTAAAGACGTAGCAGATGCCGAGATAATATTTTCTATTATTTCCGGTAAAGATAGTATGGATAGTACCAGCAGTAACTATGAGTACAAAAAACTTGATGGTGATAATTTGGTTGAAAACTTGAAAGGCAAGAAGATTGGTATCCCAAAGGAATTTTTTGGTCTTGGTCTCAAGGATAACGTACGTAAAGCGGTAGAGAATGCTATCAATGATTTTAAGAAGGCAGGGGCGGAGATTATAGATATATCGTTACCGCACACATCTTATGCTTTGGCTACGTATTATATTATTATGCCGGCTGAAGTCAGTTCTAATTTGGCGAGATTCGATGGTATTAGGTATGGATTGTCCGAAGAGGGCAGGAACTTAATTGATGGATATTTAGAAACCCGAGCAAAGGGATTTGGCAATGAGGTAAAAAGACGAATTATGCTGGGGACTTATGTGCTTTCGGCCGGATATTATGATGCCTACTATAAGAAAGCACAGAAAGTACGTACTTTGGTTAAAGCGGATTATGACAGGGCATGGGAAAAGGTTGATGTGCTACTGACCCCAGTGACGCCTTCTTTGCCATTTAAGATTGGCGAGAAGACGAGCGATCCTCTGACAATGTACTTGGAAGATGTCATGACTGTACCAATTAATATTGCGGGTGTTCCGGCTTTGGTTATGCCATGTGGCATGAGTAATGGATTGCCGGTTGGGTTGCAATTAATAGGTAAGTCTTTTGAAGAGAATAAGATTTTTCAAATTGCTAAAGGTTATGAAATGCTCCGTGGTAAGATAGGAGGGGAGTAATGGGGAGAAACCAGAGAATTCGTAAAGATCAAAAAGAAGAAATCAGGAAGAGTATTAAGCAGCAGGTTAAGCAGAGAGGAAGGGAAAAATTTTGGAGTGTAGCTAATCCTATTTTAAGGATTTTTTCCGCTTTTCTCTTTACTATTTTGATAGTTTTGGGTACTAATGTAGTTTTTGGAAAACTTGATGACCACGCTAAAAAGCCTAAGCTTGAGACAATAAAGGGAGTGGAGATCAAAACAGCTAAAGGGGTAATCCAGTTTGCTTTCTACGATAAAGACGCGCCCAAAACTGTGGAGAACTTCAGATTGTTAGCTGAAAGAGGTTATTATAACGGAACAAAATTCCATCGGGTTGAGCCCGGGTTCGTGATACAAGGCGGAGATCCACTTAGTAAAGACAACGATCCGTCAAACGACGGCACGGGTGGAGAGAGCGCTTGGGGCGGTTATTTTAATGATGAGCTGAACCCGAATACAGACAGTTATAAGTCGGGATATAAAGCAGGAACTGTGGCGATGGCTAATTCAGGTAAAAATACCAATGGCAGTCAGTTTTTTATAACACTAGCAGATCAGCCGAACTTGCCTAAAGATTATACTATTTTTGGTCATGTAACCAGCGGTATGGATGTTGTACCGCGCATTACCAAAGATGATACTATGACGGAAGTTAAATTAATTGATATTCCTATTGCTTCTAAAGCAAAGTGAGGATTGATGTTTAAAGGATTGAAAAAAATATTGAGATTCATGGGAGGACAAAAAGAAACGAAAAGGCGAGGGGCTTATTCTATTGATCGAAGTATGGTGGCAAATAAATGGTCTGAAATTGAAATGCTTATTCAGGCGGGCGGAGCCAGCCGATTGAAGACAGCGATACTGGAAGCAGACAAGTTACTAGATTATACCCTTATGGCAAAGGGTTTACAGGGGGGAACCATGGGTGAAAGATTAAAATCTGCGGAGAAAATGATGTCGAGAATGTCGTATCAAGCCGCGTGGGATGGCCATAAGTTACGCAATCGTTTAGTGCATGAGTTGGATGCTGATGTATTGCACTTTGAAGTTAAAAAAGGAATCGAAAACTTTCGGACAGTTCTTAAGGAGCTGCAAGCATTAAGTTAATTTGAGGAATTATGAAATACGAGGCGGTAATCGGGCTAGAAATACATGCGGAACTCAACACTGAAAGCAAGATGTTTTGTAGTAGCAAAAACGACCCTTTTCATAGCGAGCCAAATAAAAATATTTGCCCAGTCTGTATGGGTCTGCCAGGAACGCTGCCGGTTATGAATAGAAAAGCTTTGGATTGGGTTATTATGTCGGGACTGGCGATGAATTGTCAGATTAATAAGTTCAGTAAATGGGATCGCAAGAATTACTATTATCCAGATCTACCCAAGGGTTATCAGATTTCGCAATATGATTTGCCACTTGCTTATAAAGGTTTTCTTGAAGTGGGGGGTAAGAAGATTGGTATTACAAGAATCCATTTGGAAGAAGATACTGGCAAATTGATTCATCCAAAAGGGGAGGATTATTCTCTGGTGGACTTTAACCGTTCTGGAGTGCCTCTGATGGAGTTGGTGACAGAACCCGATATTACGACAGGGCTTCAAGCGGCGAATTTTGCCCAAGAGTTGCAGTTGATACTTCGTACATTAGGAATTTCTAAAACTAATATGGAAAAGGGGGAAATGCGGGTAGAGGTCAATATTTCGGTTAGGGAAATGGGCGCGCAATCTTTTGGCACAAAGGTAGAAATCAAAAATTTAAACTCATTTATGGCTGTTGAGAAATCTGTTGATTTTGAGATACATAGACAAACTGAGATATTACAGAAAGGTGGAAAAATTGTGCAAGAGACCAGGGGTTGGAATGAGGATAAGAGATTAACATTCTCACAGAGGGCCAAGGAAACGGCGATGGACTACCGTTATTTCCCAGAGCCCGATTTGCCTCCGGTGGAGATTTCTCAAGAATGGCTCAGTCAAATCAAAAGTATCATTCCGGAACTGCCTGCCGAACGCAGGACAAGGTATAAAAATATGGGCGTGCCGGCTAATTATGCTGAAGTATTGACGTCTATTGGAATCTCCGGAGATTATTTCGATAAGGTAGTGAGAATTTGTAAAGCTTTAAATGCCAGAAGTGTGGCTAATTGGATAGTCCAGGAAGAGGTGAATTTTCAGATCAAGCCGGAGTTTTTTGGCGATCTAATGCAGTTAATTGATGATAAAAAAATAAATGTTACAATTGGTAGAGAGGTATTGAAGCGATTAAATAGTTCGCCAGAGAAGTCGCCAATAAAAATCGTTGAAGAGATGGACATTCGAACTCTTAATGGGGCAAATGAATTAATTGAAATTATTGATCGTATTCTTAAGACTAATAGCCAGGCAGTTAATGATTGTAAGAAGGGTAAGGATATGGCGATTGGGTATCTGGTCGGGCAAGTAATGAAAGAAACAAGGGGGCAGGCGGATTCGATAAAGACACGGGAAATCATTGTTAGTAAAATTGCCAGCGGGAGGGATGATTGATAAAAAAGAGGGATGCCTTTACACTTATTGAACTAATAGTAGTCGTTTCTATAATCGGTATACTAGTCAGTTTAATAATTTATGGGCTGAATAAAAGTAGGCAAAAAGGCAGAATTACCAGAGCAAAATCCGATATGTTATCGCTTGGTTATGCGATCAATGCTTATAATTCGGTTCACAGCGACGATAGGGATATGAATAGCGTGTGGCCGAGAAGTACGGTTACAGGTGCATTAAATACTGTTCCCTGGGAATTGACTGACGGAGGGTTTTGGTCTAAAAGCGAGACGATTAGTACCGGTTTGGCGTACGAGAGGTTTCCTTGTAGTCCGAACTATGGAGAGTATTTTAGAAGCGATACCCAAGAAGCTAGTCCTCCCGATCCGTGGACGGCTGATTATCAGCAAGTGGATTTTAATGATGCCTTGGCTACTAATGGCAGTAATCGGAAAAATGCTTGTGCGGCATCGTACGATACAGTTTACGTGGGAGTTAACTGGGCGGGGTTGGATAACGACCTGGGACTAGCATCAGGTAGCACTGCTTATGTGGACAATGGGTTTTTAGTCCTGTATGCGCAGAAGCCGATACCCGATGGTTTGGCTTTGCCTAGTGATAAAGTAGTTTCGGCATCAGATTATAAATATATGGGAAGTTTTTTGTTAAAAATAGGAGGGTCGGATGAAAATTGTCCACCAACTGGGTGTACATTCTAAGAAGACCGATCGTCTAGGATTTACATTGGTTGAAGTGTTAGTAGTTATGAGTATTATCGGAATTTTAGCAAGCACCATAGTATATGGACTTAAAGCTGGACGAGACAGGGCAAGGGTGGCAAAGGCAAAAAGCGAGATGAAATTTTATGGTATGGCGATCAACGAGTTTCATAACAGGAATCTTTTCTCGGCAACTAAATGGCCAGCTGATGCTAATGCTGGTGCTTCTTGTGGCTCTGAGGAGATTGTTCCCCTGAAACTGATCGAAGACAATCTTTGGAAGAATGGGGATTGTAGTATTTATGATTATTACTGGGGTCAGCCAGCTGATCCTAATCCAGGAGAAGTGGGCATACAATGGGCAGGTTTGGATGGGGTAAAGGTTGATGTAACCGATCCTGATAATCTGCTAGGCAGTGACGACATTATTCTCATCATTTCCGAGTCGACAGTTACAACAAGGAATGCTAAGTTAGCAGATTCATCATTAAAAAGGAATGTTATTTATCAGGATAAGGTTGAGTGAGGGTTTGTGGATAGTATATTAGATGCATTTTCCAAGCCAATAATGAATGCCTGGCCCAGAATTCCCGGGGCACTGATTGCTTTGGTCGTTGGTTATATTGCGCTTATAATAATTAATCATCTGGTTAAATTTGGTTTTAGTGTTATTAAAACACCGAGGGCAGTCAAGCAGATTTTTCTATCAGTAGTAAATATTCTTCTGTGGGCAATTCTTTTGGCGCTGGTTTTCCAGAGTCTAGGGTTACCACAGGTTGCTTTAGCGTTATCCGGATCGGTGGCGATTTTTGGTGTTTTACTGGCAACTGGTGCCAATTACCTAGTTTCCGATATATTGTCCGGGTTATTTTTAACCAAAGATCCAGATTTTAAGATAGGTCAGAAGATTAAGACGGTGGATGTCGAGGGATTGATCGAATATATTGACATCAGGAAAGTCAGAATTAGGGACAATGAAGGCAATTTACATGTAATTCCCAACTCGGTATTGGATAAAGGTCCATTTGTCGTACTTGACGACAACAAGAAATAGTCATACATTAGTAATATAAGTTAATGGGGAGGGAAAGATGTCTTTTGGGTTAATTGATACACTATTTGTTGTAGCTCTTATTGGTTTGTTGGTGGTGATTGTTATGCTGATAGTTACTTTATATCGAGCAAATCATGTTCTTTCTAGTTGGACTAGAGTTTCCGATACAGCCAGCGATGCTCTGGTAAGACTTATCCCAGCTGTGTTGAATGTAGCCGTAGTGGGCAAGGGGATTGCTGAAATATTGTCTAAAATCGCTGAACATAAAAAGGCAGATAAAAAATAAATTACTATAAATTAATAAGGGTGGGCTTAAGAGGTGTTTGATGTCTAAAGATACTACTCTAGAAGGATCAAGATCTTTCAAAGTTCATAATCGTTCTTCGGGTAAAATCAGGACTTGGCTATTGGTAGCCTTGATCGTTACCGGATTTATTGCGGGTGCTTTTGGTTCTCTCGGCAGTTTAGTCTTTTTGAATTCAACCACTACGGGGGCAAGGTGGAGAAGTGCACTTGGGATAAAAGCCGATTCTCCTTTGAGTATTAATCGAACTAAGACCGAGAGGATTGTGGTAGAAGAGAGTTCGGCGATTATTAAGGCGGCAGAAACTATCAAGCCATCGGTTGTCAGTATAACCGGAGAAGAAGTAGCCAGTCCTTATAGTTTTGCTTCTAGTGAGTCGGCGGCGAGCGGGTTTATTGTGACAAGCGATGGAATTATTGTTACTAATAAACATGTTGTAAGTGACGAGAATGCTAATTATACTGTCTATCTGGCTGATGGAAAGAAATATTCTGCCAAGGTCATTGCTCGCGATCCTTATGATGATTTAGCATTTGTTAAGATTGATGAGCGATCCTTGCCGATGGCGGATTTAGGGGATTCGGATCAGTTGAAGGTTGGGCAGTGGGTGATTGCCGTAGGCAATGCCTTAGGTGAGTATGAAAATTCTGTAACTGTTGGTGTGGTTTCGGCAAAAAATCGTCAAGTTTCTCCTTCTGATCCGTCAACCGGTGTTACTGAAAGATTAGAAGGATTAATCCAGACTGATGCCTCGATATTTCCGGGAAACAGCGGGGGTCCATTAGTTAATCTACAGGGAAAAGTGGTAGGAATTAATACTGCCAAGGGGCCTGATCAAGGTTTGGGTTTTGCGATTCCCATCAATTCAATTAAAAATGCTTTAGAGTCAGTAAAAAATACTGGAAAAATTGTGCGTCCGATGTTGGGAGTGAGTTTTGTGCCTGTAAATGCTCAAGTGGCAAAGAATTACAATTTACCAGTTGATTATGGAGTATTGATCTATGCGCCTATGGGTCAGACAGCGATTGTATCCGGAAGTCCGGCGGAAAAAGCAGGGCTTCAAATAGGCGATATAATTATCGAGATCAACGGAGATAGAATAGATGAAAAGAGTTCGTTAAGATCAATACTTGGAAAATATAAACCCGGTGACGAAGTTACTCTAAAGCTAATGCGAGATAGAAAAGAGAAGACTGTTAAGGTGAAATTAGCAGAGATGAAGTAAGTTCAAAATTATAGTCTTATCGAGATGAACCTGATAACTCCAGTTATATCCGGATGGGTTTTGATTTCGGAGTTTGGAAACAAATTATTTGTGAGATTTTCTATTATATTGTATTGCTTAGGTTCTATTTCCAGAAAGATCGTTGCTTTGGGTTTAGCTTTTTTCTTTAGTTGTTTTATGAGGCGGAGGATTGCATTTACACCTTGCGGTCCGGAAAATAAAGCATTGCTAGGCTCGAAATCCTTAACAGTTTTTGCGATTTCATTTATCGAATTAGTCGAGAGATAGGGCAGATTGGCGACAATGAGATCCAGGGAGTTATTAGGAAAAGGTGCGAGCAAGTCTCCCTTTATTAGTTTAATTCTATAATTTAGTTTATGTAATTTGATATTCTCTTTGGCTATCTGAAGGGCTTTGGTATATTTGTCGGATGCTATTAGTCTTATTGTAGGTAACCTTTTTGCCAAAGCGATAGCGATTGCGCCGCTACCCGTGCCAATATCGGCAATTTTTAAATTATTCATTCCTTTTGATGTCCTAAGGTGCTCTATAACCAGGTTGACTAATATCTCGGTTTCCGGGCGGGGAATGAGTACGTTTTTTGTAACTTTAATGTCATGTCCATGGAATGTTACTTTGCCTGCGATATAGGCATAAGGTTCGTGTTGGCATCGGCGCTTTATTAACTTTTTGAACTTTTGGATATTTCTTGAGCTAACTGGGAATGTATTGTTGAGAGTTAGTGGATGCCTGGTTTCGTTGATTGCATATCGGAGTAATTTATCGGCTTCATTGGCCGGATTTGGGACATTATTTTTATTGAGCTCATGAGTTCCCCAGCTATGCAATTCAGAGATTGTAGGTGTCATATATTTCTGATTTATCTTTAAGGTCTTCGTCTGTTAACTCTTGAACTATCTGATCTAAGTCGCCATCCAGGACTTTATCAATTTTGTACCATGATTTATTGATCCGATGATCGGTAATTCTGTCTTGGGGAAAGTTATAGGTTCTTATTTTTTCACTGCGGTCTCCTGAACCGATCATCATCCGTCTGGCATTGCCTGTCTGTCTTTCTTGCTTTTCTTGTTCATCAGCCAACAGACGAGAGCGCAGTACATCAAGAGCTTTGGCTTTATTTTTTAATTGAGAACGTTCATCTTGGCAGGTAACCATAATGCCAGTGGGGATGTGTGTTATTCTGACGGCGGAATCGGTTGTGTTGACTCCTTGCCCGCCTTTACCGGATGAACGGTAGACATCTATGCGTAGGTCATCGCTTTTTATTTCAATGTCCACTTCGCTGGCTTTTGGCATCACTACAACAGAAGCAGCAGAGGTATGAATACGACCGGATTTTTCGGTTCTGGGGATGCGTTGTACTCTGTGGACCCCGCCTTCATAACGAAGATATTGATATACCATGTTGCCGGAAATTTCCATAACAACCGATCGAATGCCGCCCAGCTCACTCTGGTTGATATCTATGATTTCTACTCTCCACCCCTTACGTTCCACTAAACGGCTGTACATTCGAAAAAGTTCAGAGGCAAACAGTTCGGCTTCATTTCCACCGGTACCGGAGCGAATCTCCAGAATAACGTTTTTTTGATTAATTGGATTTGAGGAATCTATTTCTTTCTGTAGGCGTTGAATTTCTTCGCTCGCAAGAAGACGGAGATCTTTATCTTCGGTATTTGAGAAAAGCTGGGTAGCTTCATTAAGTTGTTTTTGCAAGTCTTTATAATTCATTTGTCCTCTTGGCTGGTAGTATCATACCAGAATAGGGATGGCTTTTCTAGCAATGGTGACTTGGGCTTGTATCTTGCAAGAATTTTTGAGATGTGGTAATATCTATTTGATATTTAAGAGTTAAATTAGACCGGAGTTGTTCGGCTAATAGTTAATATATATTTAGCGGAGTTTTTGGTGAAAAAAGATATACATCCTAAGTACTTCGATACTAAAGTCAGTTGCGGGTGTGGAGCAACGTATACAATAGGCTCGACTGTGCCGGAAATTCGAGTAGAAATTTGCAGTGCTTGCCATCCTTTATATACCGGTACAGCAAAATTAGTTGATACTGCCGGTCGTGTTGATCGTTTCAAAACTCGTTTGGCTAAACAAGTAAATAAAAGTAAGTCGAAAGCGAAGCAGGAAAAATCTGCAGATGTTAAGGAGAATGATTAATGATTGAATTACCATCCTTAAAAGAATTACTGGATGCGGGGGCGCACTTTGGGCACAAGAAAGAGCGATCGTATCCAAAAGCAAAACAGTATACTTATATGCTCAAAGATCAGATTTATGTCATTGATTTAGAAAAAACTCGAGAGAAACTTGAGGAAGCCTTAAAATATATTGAAAAGATGGCTACCGAAGGTAAGGCTTTGCTAATAGTTGGCACAAAACGCCAAGCTCAAGAGTTGGTAGCGCAATATGCTAAGGCAGCTGATCTACCATACATAAGCTACAGATGGCTTGGTGGTATGCTGACTAATTTTGAAACAATCAGGCGCCGCATTAAATTTTTAGATGAATTAGACGGTAAGTTATCAGAAGAGAACCTGCAATCTCTAACAAAGAAAGAAAAAGCGAAATTGCAGGAAGAGGCAAATAAGTTGCACAAGGTATTTGATGGAATCAGAAATTTAAAGAAACTGCCGGATGCTTTGTTTATTGTGGATGTTGTAGGTGAGAAGATAGCTATTTGCGAAGCCCAAAAAATGGATATTCCGGTCATTGGTATTGCTGATACGAACGCAAATCCTGAGCTGATTCAATATCCAATTCCTGCTAATGATGATGCTAAAAAAACAATTGAGATTATTCTTGCTCTTGTGAGTAAAGCATATCAAGAAGGGGCTAAAAAAATGAAAGTTGACAAAGGGGAGAAATTGGAAAAAAAGGATGAAAAGAGTGTTGAGGTAGTCCGGAAGGGCGACAAGGGAGTTGGGGCTGTTAAGCAGGAGGAGTAATGGCGATCTCAAGTGAGTTAATACAAAAGTTACGTGAAAAGACGGGCGCTGGTATTATGGCCTGCAAGAAGGCATTAGATGAGACGCGGGGAGATTTTGATAAGGCAGTGGGTTTTTTGAGCGTGCAGGGAGCTACTATTGCTGCCAAGAAGTCCGAGAGAGTGGCAAAGGAAGGTTCAGTAGAGGCCTACATCCATGGCAAAGGAAGGATTGGTGTTATGGTTGAGGTTAATTGTGAGACAGATTTTGTTGCTCGGAATCCTGAATTTATAGAATTGGTTCATGATGTTGCAATGCAGATCTCAGCTATGAATCCAGTGAATGTTGATGAGCTGCTCTCTCAAGAGTATATAAAAGACCCCTCTTTGACTATTAAGCAACTTATTGAATCAAAGGTGGCGAAGTTAGGCGAGAACATCCAAATCGGCCGCTTTACCCGTTATGCTCTTGGTGAATAATTGGTTCTCAAATCAAACTATACTGGCAAAACTGATACGGTTTTGTTATAAGAAATGTTCTTGGTCTTGTCGGGACGGAATGTTATAATAGCAATGAGCTAGAAAGTTGAGGAATAATATGCAAACTAAGTATAAGCGAGTGCTGTTGAAGTTATCCGGTGAAGCTTTACTGGGGGCAAAGGAGTATGGAATTGATACCGATGTGACTTCGAGAATTGCTAAAGAGATCAAGGAAGCAGTTGATTTAGGGACGCAAATTGCAATCGTGATCGGGGGCGGGAACATCTTTCGAGGCTATGCAGCTTCTGCCGATGGGATGGATAGGGCGACGGCTGATTATATGGGAATGTTGGCTACTTGTATGAATTCTCTGGCTATCCAAGATGCACTGGAGAGAATTGGCTTAGAAACTCGTATGATGACTTCGATTGACATGAATCAGGTAGGTGAGCCGTATGTGAGAAGGAGAGCGATTCGGCATTTAGAAAAAGGCAGGATCGTGATTTTGGCAGCGGGAACTGGACATCCGTATTTTTCAACCGATACTACTGCGGCACTTAGGGCGCTGGAGCTTCACGCCGAGATAGTATTCAAAGCGACAAAAGTGGATTGTGTTTATGATCGGCATCCGGATGAAGATGGCGCTAAGTGTTATTCGCAATTGACTTTTAAGGAGGCATTGGAAAAGGATTTGAAAATAATGGATGGAACGGCTTTGGCGCTCTGTAAGGACAACAATTTATCAATATTAGTCTTTAACCTATTAAAGCACGACAATATTCAAAGAGCAGTAATAGGTGAAGAGATCGGCACCTTTGTTTCTAATAAAGGAAAGGAGAAGAAATGCTAGATAAAATTTTACACGATGCAAAGCCGAAAATGGATCAAGCGATTGAGCATCTACGGGATGATTTAAGAACTATCAGGACGGGGCGGGCGACAGCTAGTTTAGTTGACGATGTGACAGTTGCTTATTATGGGAACTCAACCCCCTTGAAGCAAGTGGCATCAATTACGACTCCGGATTCAAATTTGATCTCTATTCAACCCTGGGATAAGAATATACTGGGTGATATAGAAAACGCTATTCGAAATGCCAATTTGGGCTTCAATCCGATAAATGACGGGCATCAGGTGAGAATTGTTCTGCCTCCGTTGACGGAAGAACGCAGGAAAGAATTTGCTAAATCGGTAAATCAAAAAGCGGAAGTGACGAGAATACTGCTTCGAAATATCAGAAAAGAAGCGTGGGATAAGGTACAAGCCGGGCAAAAAGTTGGCGAACTGACAGAAGACGATAGGTATCGCGGCGAGGACAGATTAAATCGCTTGATTGATGATTTTAACAAAGAAGTTGATGAGATTGTCAAACAAAAAGATAAAGAAATAATGACAATATAGGGATGTTCGTATAAAATTGGTAGGTTGGGAGATAGATGGTTACTTTTATTATATTCCTTTTAATTTTAGGAATTCTGATCTTTGTTCATGAATTTGGTCACTTTACGTTAGCGAAGAGGCTGGGTGTCAAAGTTGATGAGTTTGCTTTCGGATTTAAACCGCGACTATGGGGAATAAAGAAGGGGGAAACAACTTATGCAATAAATGCCATACCTTTGGGTGGTTATGTTTCTATGTATGGCGAAGAGAAAGATCGGGGAAGTAGATCTTTTATGGGTAAACCGAGATGGGCGCGGGCAATTATTTTGTTCTCTGGCGTTATGATGAATTTTGTTTTTGCTTGGCTTATTTTCACAGCAATTTTTATTGCCGGTTTCGAGCCTTTGGTGCCCGGAATGGTACAGGGAAGAGGGGTAAAAGTAGTTGAGCCGGTAGTCATAAATGGGGTTGAAGAAGATTCACCAGCTTATAAAGCAGGGTTGCAAACCAACGATCGGATTGTGTCGGTAGATGGACAGCCAGTCGGTTCGTCTCTTGAGGTAATAGCAAATATATATGAGAAAAATGGCAGGTTGGCTACTATAGTAGTTAGGCGAGATGGTAAAGAAATGTCATTAAATATTACTCCCAGGAAGAATCCGCCGCCCGATACAGGTCCGCTAGGTATTGAATTAAGCGGCGGCAAGATCGGTACAGTATGGTATAAAGCGCCATTTGTGGCATTAGATCAAGTAGGCAGACTTTCTGAATTGACAGTGGGCGCGTTCGGCAACTTTGTTAAGAATTTATTTGTTAAACATGAAGTTTCGAAAGATGTATCCGGGATGGTAGGAGTGGGGTTTGCTACGGATGTTGTGCGAAGACTTGGATTTACTTATGTACTGCAGTTTATTGCTTTAATTAGTTTAAGTTTGGCGGTGATGAACCTGTTACCCATTGTACCTCTTGATGGTGGTCATCTGTTGGTTCTGGGGATTGAGGCGGTCAGGCGAAAAAAATTAACCGAGAATCAGCTTCAGTGGATGGGTATGGCCGGTCTGGCTTTTATTATGCTTTTGGTGGTAATTACAACCTATAGTGATATCCTACGTTTTAGCGTTTGGGATAGGATAGTGTCGTTGTTTAGGTGATTGACTTCACTACTTTGCTTATCTAAGATAGAGACATAGATGTTATTTATGAGCTAAAATCTATTGACTAAGGAGGCGTATGGGGGATGTTAATCGAACGAAGCGGTATGTGGTTGGCAACTGGAAGATGAATACCCAACTAGCTGATGCCATTGTTCTAGGAGAGGGAATTAAATATGGGGTGGAGAGCCTCTCTGGGGTTGAGGTTGTGCTTTGCCCGCCTTTTGTATGGCTATATCCTTTGGCTGAAATGTTTAGCCAGGGTCCAACGAATCTATCGTTGGGGGCGCAGAATATGCATTGGGAGGAAAAAGGAACTTATACTGGTGAGATTTCTCCTTTAATGCTCAAAGACTTAGTTAAATATGTAATTTTAGGCCATTCAGAAAGACGCTATCATTTCAACGAGACTGACGAGATGATTAATGATAAGGTTATTAGCGCTCTTGATCATAATATCACTCCGATATTATGCATTGGTGAATGGAAAAAATCCGAGTCAGGCGATGTAGAAGGTTTGACGAAGCAATTAAAGGCAGGTTTAGCTGGTCTGGAAGAAGCGCAGTTGAAGAAAATTATTATTGCTTATGAACCAGTCTGGGCAATTAGTAAGGGTGATACTTCGGGTCAGAGGGCGGCTTCTGGCGAGTATGCCGGCGAAGTTGTCGGTAAGATAAGAAGTTATATGGAAAAAGAGTATGGCAGGGCAGTATCAGAGAATATTCCGATATTATATGGCGGCAGTGCGACTGCAGATAATATTAAAGAATATATGTTTGAGACCGAGATAGATGGAGTATTGGCAGGAGGGGCGTCGCTCAAGATAGATAACTTTCTTCAAGTTTGTAAGGCTGTCGGAGAGTATAGATAGTGGGTTAGGGGTGTGATTCCGGCTCGTTTGGTTTGTTTTTGAGAATAATGCCAATAAGTAAGAATATTATACTCAATATTATTAGTACCAGAGTAGCGAAGTGAAAATTAGTTTTCAGATCTAAAATTATTTGGTTGTAGATTGATAAAACTAAATCTTTTATTTGGGTTGATTTTGATAGACTGTAGCGAAGTTTCTCGACAAGTTCGCTGTTTAATATATCAAGTATGAAATAATTGAACGCTATGAGCGCCAAGCCGGCAATCATCAGTATTGATCCTAAGAAGCGGAATAACTTTTTTTTGAAAGGTCTAAGCAGATAAATAGCCAATGAAATAAATAGTAAATCGGCGAGGGTGACTATAGTTAGTAATAATTTGAATTGGTTGAAAACTTTTTGTATTCGTCTGAAGTTATCTGGCAGGGGGAATTCCAATTTATCGGGTAGGGAATTCAAAGCGTCGGTAGAGACTAACTGCGAATTGAAAGTTTGATAACGGCTTTCGGTAGAGTTCTCGGGTGGGATTCGGCAAGTGGGAAAGTTTTTTTGACTTTGCAGTCTAAGTTCTACTAATTCACTTTCGGTGCATTCGGGAAGAGAGGCGTACTTTTCTTTATAGATGCTAGTAATTTCTTGTTTGGCATTGTCTTTAGCAGTAGCAAAATCCATATATATCTTGAAATTCTTCTGCTTTCCATTCAACCATGCAAAAAAATCGTCGGATATATTTTCTATATTATTCTTCATGAAATTCTCGGGAAAAGTGCTTTTGATGATCTGTAACTTATTTTCATCGGAAAATATAATTGGATCATCTTCCCTTTGGCTTATGTATTGCGGAAGAATATTAGTAATTTTCTGATAGGCATTTTCTTTTTTAGCAGTTGATTTAATTAGATCGGGATTATTTATAGTTAAAAGGGTAACCCAAGTGATAGATAGGACGATTGTAACTGGTACAATCGCTATGGTGAGTAGTGCTAATAGAAAACGGCGCATTTGGCCTCCTTTAACTATTTTATTGGAGAAATCATCTTCATGCAAGTCAGTGGGATTGTCATTGACAGATACCCTGGTTCTTCTCTACAATTAATGTGACAGTTTACTGCGAATTATTTGAATTAAGGAGAATCATGAAGAGTGTTAGAGATATTAATGTGGAAGGCAAGAAGGTTTTGGTAAGGGTTGATTTGAATGTTCCGTTGAAAGATACCGAAATGGGTAACAAGGAAGTGGTGAACGACAGCCGAATAAGAGCTGTTTTGCCGACTATTAAGTATTTGATAGAAAAAAAGGCGAAAGTGATAATTTTATCTCATTTGGGAAGGCCGGATGGCAAGGTGGTGAAAGAATATGCACTTGATCCTGTCATATTGCGATTGCAGGAACTTTTGGGCACGGTTATTACACATTGCGGGGAGTGCGATAGTAAAGTTGTGAAAGAAGCACTCAATAATTTAAAAGAGGGGGAAGTTTTAAGTTTAGGAAATCTTCGATTCCATAGCGAGGAAGAAAAGAACGATCAAGAATTTGCCAAAAAACTTGCTTCTTTGGGGGATATATATGTGAATGACGCTTTTGCTGTGTCTCATCGGGCACATGCGTCAGTGGAAGCGATTACTCATTTTTTGCCAAGTTATGCCGGTTTTTTGATGGAGAAAGAGCTGAATACCCTCAGCAGTTTGATAAAAAATCCAGTCCATCCATTTGTCTTGATAATGGGAGGTGCTAAAGCGGCTGATAAGATCCCGGTGATTATGCGTTTGGAGAATCAGGTTGACGGAGTAATGCTTGGGGGTGTAGTAGCCGATACTTTTTTGGCGGCAAACGGGGAAGACTTGGGTTCTTCTAAGATAGAAAAAGATCGGTTAGACGAAGTCCGGGCTATTTGTAATAAGTTAAAATCAGATGGCAAAGAGCTTTATTTACCAAGTGATTTGGTGGTTTCGCCTAACCTAGATGGAACAGGCGAAATAATCACTATGGCAGTTGGGGATAAATATGAAGCTGGCTGGAAGGCGTTGGATATTGGGCAATCTACAGTTGATAAATACAGAGATATTCTTCTCAAAGCCAGGACTATTTTTTGGAATGGTAATATGGGGATGAGCGAGGTGTCTCCATTTGATGAGGGAACAAGGAAACTGGCGGGGATTTTAGCAGAAGCGACGGATGCTGGGGCTAAAACAGTTATTTGCGGGGGTGATACGACTGGTTTGGTGGATAATATGGGGCTTTCGGATAAAATGACCTATCTATCTACGGGTGGCGGGGCGGCGCTTGAGTTTCTAGCAGGGCTTGAACTGCCGGGGGTGAAAGCACTCGAAGCTTGATGAAATAAAACTCATGTGATAATATCACGTTAAGCTGACGTTTTTGAATTTACTGAAATGTATAAGGGGGCCGGAAGCATGAAGCGAATAGTGTGTCGTGCGTTTGTAAAGGACAGAAATGTCCCGGTTCGGATTCGGACCAACTCTGAGAAGATCGCTCCCGGAGTGACCAAAGAAACTCGCGAACTTGTAGCTCGCGGGAAGGTACTAGCCAGCATGGTTGGGCTGACCCGTCCGATCTTTGTTCCGGATTTCGTGAAGGTCGGGCAGGTATGGGTTGCTGGTTACCTGGTGAGTGAAGAGATTCGCGGCTATGGGGTCTACCGAGCAAATGAGGATGTATATCATGGTTCTCACTTTGCGCGGGAACTCATTATGCCCGAATCCTCGATGGACGAATGGCTTAAGCGAGTTATGCTGATGGCTGGAGCCATTAAGCGACTCGCGAGGTATGGTCAGCCGCCGAAAGGAGCTTACGCAGGAGGCAGCCATGCGGTAGACCCATATGGTAAGACCCCGATCAGGGATGGAGATCAGATTGTCGGCATAATCGGGTCATACCACAAGCATCCGTTACCCGAATACGGGACGAAGGTGGTGGTGGATGCGGTACTCTATATGGCAGATCCTGAGAACCCATCCAATCCTAAGTCTCTTGAGGGTCTCAAGACATGGGCTCCTCCGGTGGTGAGATCAATCTTCGAAGCGTGGGCTCCAGGTTTACTCTCGTTGAACAACCCGGAGACCAACAATAGTGAATAGCAGTATCATGCTCCGCTTAGGCGGGGCTCTTTTTTATTAAAGGAGTTGAATTATATCTTAAATTTTGCTACTATATTAATCATGAAAACTACTATAAGAAAACTTCCAAAATCGAGAATCAATTTAACCATCGAGATTGATAAGTCAGAGATGGAGAAATATTTTGATCAAGCTTTTGACGAGCTTGCTCCCAGCGTCTCTGTCAAAGGCTTTAGACCCGGAAAGGCGCCCAGAAATATTATTACCAACCAGTTGGGTGAGGGTCGTATAAAGGCAGAGGCGGTTGATAAGGCTCTTACGGATACATATATCAAGGGCTTGAAAGAGCACGACATGATTTCCGTGGGACCGCCCAAAATTGATATCAAATCTGATACTGACGGTTTAGTTTATTCAGCGGAAGCGGATGTCTGGCCAGAAGCGAAAGTCGGGGATTATATAAAATTGAAAGTGAAAAAACCGGCCGAAGAACCTGTAAAAGAGGAAGAGATTGATCGTTTAATCAGCTATCTTGTTAGGCAAAAATCCGAGCTCAAGGATATTGGTCGTCCTGCCAAAAATGAGGACTGGGTTTTGATTGATTTTGAGGGGAAGGTGGGTGGGGTTGTTCAAGAGAATATGGTTAGTAAAAATCATCCGGTCATATTGGGAAGCAAGACTTTAATACCTGGATTTGAGGAGAAGTTGGAAGGAATGAAAGGCGGGGACGAGGAGACTTTTGATATTACTTTTCCTAAGGATTATCAGGAAAAATCAATTGCCGGAAAGAAAGCGGAATTTAAAGTCAAAGTCCATCAGGTTAAAGAAGTTATCAAACCGGAAGTGACTGATATTTTTGCTAAAGATTTCGGTCATAATTCTGTGGCAGAATTAAGGAAAGCTATTAGTGAGAGTTTGAAGAAGGAAAAAGAGGTCCAAAGAAAGCAGTTGACAGAGAATATGGTATTGGATAAATTGCTGACTGTTGCCAAGATGGAATTGCCGGATGCTTTGGTTGAGCAAGATCTTGATAGGATTTTCCATAATTTGGAGCATGAAGCGAAGAATTATGGCTTGACCTTAGAGCAGTACTTGCTTTCGATGAAGAAAACCCAAGAGGAGTTACGAAAAGAATGGAGAGGGCAGGCAGAAAGGAATGTGAAAATTGGTGTGGCTTTAAGTGAGGTTGTTAAGCGAGAAGGAATGGATAGTAAAGACGAGAAAGTGACTGAAAAAGTTGTTGAGAAATTAGTGGAGTATATGACAAAATAGTAGGGATAATCGGATATATCCTTATTCGGAGGGCGTTATGTCCATGTTGCAAGCAACTTGGACGGCACTACGCTTAACCCTCCTCATAAGAATATATCCGATACTTAGACATTTCACAGGATTGGGGAGGAAAAATAGGAGGGGGAGGAGAAAAAATGCCATCAATATTAGTCCCGACAGTATTGGAAAAAACACAATTTGGGGAGAGATCATATGATATTTATTCGCGTTTGCTCAAGGATAGGATTATATTTCTTGGGGGTGCGATAGATGACCATGTGGCGAATCTGATTATTGCTCAGCTCTTATTTTTGGACAGTGAAGATAATAAGAAAGATATTCAGCTATATATAAATAGTCCGGGCGGGGTAGTTACTGCGGGGATGGCGATTTACGATACTATACAATATGTCAAAGCCGATGTCTCGACAATCTGTATCGGTATGGCTGCTTCGATGGGAGCTTTTCTGCTGGCCGGGGGAACCAAGGGCAAACGATTTGCACTGCCAAACTCGAGAGTTCTGATTCATCAGGTAATGGGAGGAGCGGAAGGGCAGGCGGCGGACATTGAGATTCAGGCCAAAGAAATAATACGAATAAAACGGCAAATTACGGAAATTCTCTCCAAGCATACGGGGCAAGCTTATGAAAAAATTGAGAGAGATTCGGATAGAGACTTCTACATGACAGCTAACGAAGCTAAAGACTATGGGATTGTAGATAAGGTTTTAGATAAAACAGTAACTAAAGAGAAGAAATAATCGAAGTAAGACTTTGCAAAAGGCATGTAGTTTTTGTATGATAGGAATGTCATGGAGTGGAAATGAATGAATTTAAAGTCATACCGGAATGGAAGCCACCCAAGAGGATTTATATTTTACTTCTTGTACTGACTATTGTGATCAGTTTCAGCTATTTCTATATATCGGGGTTAAATGGCGGATAATTCTCTTGACAAAGCAAAATCACGGTGATATTATATTTATGTCCTAATAAGAAATAGGAGTATTTACAATAGGGAGCCGATAGAAATCTGTTAGGTCTGCATGCAAGCCGGGTAGGCAAGCGTAAGGAACAGGCCGACAAGTTTTTATTGACTGCCAAAATAGGTGGCAATAATTTTGGTTAAGTTCGGCAGTCTGATCATTAAAAAATGAATCAAACAACAGTAACACAAACAAATTACGCAAAAGATAAACCACATAGCTCAGTAGTTGTGTGGTTATAAGAATACCTTCGATATAATCCAGCACTTTCTTCGGAAAGAGCTGGAAAGATGCGAAGTAAAACTCCTCTCACCCTTCTTTGAAGGATGAGGGATCGCCGTTGTTGTATTTATATAGCAGTTGGCGAAAGATCTAAATCAATATTGAGAGTTTGATCCTGGCTCAGGATGAACGCTGGCGGTGTGCCTAACACATGCAAGTCGAACGAGCCGCCCATTCTGTATTTGAGGGTGATATAATAGCAATATGTATTATGTATATTTGCTTAAAAGATATAATTCGCAATCGATTTATATTGGATTTTCTTCCGATCTAAAGAGAAGATTATCTGAGCATAAGAATAAATATCCTTGTGAATTGATCTATTACGAAGCATATAGAAGTAAAATGGATGCTCAAGAAAGAGAAAGAAAGTTGAAAAACTTTGGCTCTGGATTGGGTCATCTAAAAAATCGATTGCTTGAATCTCTTCAAGTGTAGAATGGACGGCTAGTGGCGAACGGGTGAGTAACGCGTAGGAATTTGCCCCGAACTGGGAAATACCCAGCCGAAAGGCTGGCTAATGTCCCATGGTCCCAGCTCCTTCTAAAGTTACATATATTTACTGTCTGATGAAGCGAATAAAAACATTTCATCTCGGTAGAACTATGTGGTTTTAGAAGGGGCTGGGTAAAGATTTATCGGTTCGGGAGAAGCCTGCGTCCTATCAGCTTGTTGGTGGGGTAATAGCCTACCAAGGCGATGACGGGTAGCTGGTCTGAGAGGATGGTCAGCCACAATGGGACTGAGACACGGCCCATACTCCTACGGGAGGCAGCAGTTGGGAATCGTACACAATGGAGGCAACTCTGATGTCGCGACACCGCGTGAAGGATGAAGGCTTTCGGGTTGTAAACTTCTTTTATAGGGGACGATGATGACGGTACCCTAGGAATAAGCGACGGCTAACTACGTGCCAGCAGCCGCGGTAATACGTAGGTCGCAAGCGTTATCCGGAATTATTGGGCGTAAAGAATGCGTAGGTGGTTTGAGAAGTTGTCCGTTAAATCTTCAGGCTCAACCTGATTCTCGCGGACAAAACTCTTAAACTAGAGTATAACAGGGGCAAGTGGAATTCCCGGTGTAGGAGTGAAATCCGTTGATATCGGGAGGAACACCAATGGCGAAGGCAGCTTGCTAGGTTAATCTGACACTGAGGCATGAAAGCGTGGGGAGCGAACGGGATTAGATACCCCGGTAGTCCACGCCGTAAACTATGCAGACTAGCTATCAGAAGTATCGACCCTTCTTGTAGCGAAGCTAACGCGTTAAGTCTGCCGCCTGGGAAGTACGGTCGCAAGACTAAAACTCAAAGGAATTGACGGGGGATCGCACAAGCGGTGGAACATGAGGTTTAATTCGACGCTAAGCGGAGAACCTTACCAGGGCTTGACATCTAGGGAATCCTCTGGAAACAGAGGAGTGCCGCAAGGAACCCTAAGACAGGTGTTGCACGGTTGTCGTCAGCTCGTGCTGTGAAGTGTGCGGTTAAGTCCGTAAACGAGCGCAACCCTTACCATGTGTTATACATGTCACATGGGACTGCCGGTCTTAAACCGGAGGAAGGTGGGGACGACGTCAAATCAGCGTGGCCCTTACGCCCTGGGCTACACTCGTGTTACAATGGCACAGACAATGGGTTGCTAAGCCGTGAGGCGGAGCCAATCCCACCAAAATGTGCCTCAGTTCGGATTGTAGTCTGAAACTCGACTACATGAAGCCGGAATCGCTAGTAACCGTGGATCAGCTACGCCACGGTGAATACGTTCTCGATCCTTGTACAAAATAAATGCGCTTGGCAGCATAATTGACTAGTTGGTGCAAATCCAACCCCAATATTATTGGTGAAGTTGAGGACAGGACTTCTTTCGTAAGGAAAAGTCTGAAGGGTCCAATAAACAAATGGTAGTCTTCTTTAAAAAGAGTTATTTCGACCCTGCGGTGTACGCAGGGGAAGAAATCTTGACAAACTCAGAGGAATATCAGAAATAGCCGATTATGTGACCCAAGGAGATCCTTGCACGTAAGTAATCATTGAATATGCGAGGAAGTCAGCTGAGTCCATAGTACCTGGTAATATTCCAGGGAAGGGATGAACCCTAATTAATATTAGGGACTCGCTGTATGCGCTAGACACGCACGTACAGTGGGGTGTGACAGAGATTACCTGATCACGATCACCGCCCGTCAAGCCAGCCGAGTTGGCAACGCCAGAAGTACGACTTGTCGTACCAAGGTGGGGTCAGCGAGGAGGGCTAAGTCGTAAACTTATTGCGACCTCGGTGAGTAATTGCCGAGGAAAATCCAACTGTATCGGTGAAACCTAATCTTTGATACAATCAGAGTATGGTAATACCGAGGGAAGTCTCCCGTTGTAATGCGGGATGACCCCGTAGAGACTACACGTTGGCTCCTAAGGGGGGATATGGATATCCAAATAATCCAAGCCTATATTCTAGGGGCATTACATGATGGAACTTACAGTTCGAAACATAAAACATTTCGGATCACCCAATCAAATCTTGATTGGTTAAAGTTTCTTCAAGAATGCTTTCAAAAACTAGAATATAAAGCGTGGATTTACAGAGAAGGTAAAACGAGAAGTGTGCATGCACTTGAAACTACGGCAAAGTTTCTTGATCTGAAATACGATCCGGATAATCTTGCTTCCAAGAATTTGAGGATTGCATATGTCAGAGGATATTTCGATGCCGAAGGCGGCATTCCACGAGACAGTTCTCATTGGTTTTATATTCAGATTTCGCAGAAAAACCATGAGGAGCTAGTAAAAGTGAAAAATATTCTCGAATCGTTGAATATACAATGCGGGAAAATCCATATCCCAAGCGCCAAGGTTGATCCAGATTATTATCGGTTTTTCATCTCGCGTAAATCTCATCGAGATTTCGCGCAGATAATCGGATCTTGGCATCCTCGCAAGAGGAAGATATTGCAACTTAGGATGAAGATATAGTCCATGCCTCTGGAAACACGAGGATAAACATGAACAAGGTATCCGTAGGGGAATCTGCGGATGGATCACCTCCTTTCTAAGGAGACCCCATGTAATAACATGGGCAGCCAGCCTCCAGCCCTTTCTGAGAAAGAGCGGGAAGCATGGCAGGTCGGTATTGGTTGAACTTTGACCAATAATTGTATTCTTATAACCACATAGAGACTGAGCAACAAAAATTGACATTAACATGTCTTTTTTTGTTGCTCAAATTTCAAAATCCAAATTTCAAATCCCAAAATTATTGAGCGTTTCACGCAAGTGTATATTTCCGAGCTTTTTTGATATAAAAGTTTTGGCATTTTGGATATGCTAGGTTTTGGTGCTGACAGCGCCAGGTTATGTAAGGGGTAAGGGGGCTCGTTTCGATGCCGCCCCCTATATCCCTTACGAACCCATACCCTGCACGACTTCTTTTGAAGCGTAGGAATACCTTTCGCTTCCAGGGAAATAAAACTCCCCAGCTCTTTTTCGAAAAGGGCTGGGTCAAGCATTCGTTTTTCCGTGGAGCGCTCAAGATATTCAACTTTCTGAAGAAGCAAAGGACCGGTCGTTTTTCGCGGGTGGAAGTGTTCGGAAAGGGTTTTGGCTACTTTGTTTTATTAGGTGGTGTTGTATAATAATTTTAATCTATTGTTTTGTCTTCTGTCTGAGGGGGTGATTGGTATGGCAAAAGGAGATAAAGAGTATCTTAATCAGGTACTCGATGAGGTTCTGCGGCGTACGAAGCCAATACGGATAGGGAACTGATTCCCGGTATGCCGAACGATCAGGCAATGATCCTTGCTTCGCCCAATCGGCGAAAGAAGCGGGCCTCATAATGGCACGGCTGGTATTCTCTCGTTGGCTGGGTATTCCATCTCGGATCCCATTTTTTTGTGAAATTATTTGAGCTCAAGGGGAGTGGTTTTGAAAGCAAAAAAAGAGCCCGGTTAGGGGCTGGGGAGGGTTTAGAAAAGTAGTTTGTGGATGTGTGGGCTGAGATCAGCTCTTGGCGAGCTCTTCTAGCCCGATATTAACTTCAGCCGGTTTGGTGCTTCTTCGTGCCCACTCATCCATTTCGGCATCAACCGCAGGATCAATCAGCGCCATTATCTGGATGGCCAGGATGGCTGCATTCTCGAGGCCTGATTTGCCGATTCCAGCGATTGCGACGGGCATTCCGGGCGGCATGCGGAACATTGCAAGGACGGCATCAAGGCCGTTCAGGAATCCATCCTTTGCCATGAGCGGAACGCCTATGACAGGTCGCTTGCCTTTTATCCGAGCGGCGATGTCGCCGGGCAGTGCCGCTGCCATCCCAGCTATGCCGATGAATACCTTAGCCCCTCGCTGCAGGGCACTGTGGCAGTACTTGGTGAGATCGTCCGGATTGCGGTGGGCAGAGATAATCGAGAATTCTATCCGAATCCCCCTGGACTGCAGGGTTGGTATCAGACCCGATTTCTTCACGATATTCAAATCGCTTCGACTGCCACTGATAATCGCGACAAATGGCTTCATTGTCAAATTCCCCCTTTGGCTTTTCGGTAACTTCTTTTCGAAGATACTTATTAAAAGGTTTGTTGTCAATGAAGGGGGACAGGGGAACATTAATCGTCCCTCTATCGGGGTGATTGTGCGAGATCGTGAAATTAAAAGAGCGGGTACAACTTGTAGTTATGCCCGCTTGGAGTTGTGCCAGATGTTCATTAGTTCATGTGTATCTTGGCAAGAGGGTATCCGCTGTCGAGCCCAATTCTCTCGAGGAGTTCGGGATCGAGCCGGAAGATGCGGTGGTTCGGTCCGATTTGTATCAGGATCTCATCTGTCTCTGCCCACCAGCGGGGATCCCACTCCTGCAGATCGGGTGAGTTGACGCACGCCCGGGCCTTCTTCTCGTCTTGGAAAAGGGCGATGAGCGATGATGTCCAGCTCTGCCAACGGTTGTTGGTTACATAACTAGCTGGACTGTTGTGCTTGTCTGAAAAGAATGTCACCAAGCCGCTGCTGAAAGTGATGCCGAGGAGTGGTCCGCCATTGAGTTTATGGCCAGGACCAAGTCTACTATCACCAACCATAGCGATCTTCTCGACATGTGGTCCCTTCTGCTCGTCATCCCACTTGTCGGTAGCCAAATAGAGGGAGCCACTTTTGGTTACGGCATAGAATTGATGAATCTTGCTCCCAGCCGTGTTACTCGAAACCGATCCTTTTTTTCGTTCCATTAAGGATCACCCCTTCCAGAATAACGTTTGAGGCAATTGTAATACTACCAATAACAAATCTCAAGAGTTCAGTGGCGATTTCGAAGTAATGAAAGCCTTTGTTAACCTGCTAACTCCTTGACTTTTGGGGGAAATGGTGCTATTCTTTCAAATTAGCAAGTCTTTTGAAGGAGGAATTTGTGCATGGTGCATGTGTTGCAGGTTGTCTATGTGATAGTCCTCGCTGTCTGTGCCTTTCTTGGGTACTCTTGGTATTATGGGTACCGAAAGGACATTCGCGAGCATGTAGGTAAGGGTGGCCTATACTATGCCTGCCACTTATGTCTTCAGGGATGGAAGTGTACTTTCATCACTTGGCTAGCCCTGACCTTTCTCACCTTTGGGTATCATCTCCTGCGCCAAGAGGTGAGTATGATCTTTGCTCTGGCAGTCTTTCTTGACGGCGTGTGTATTCTCATGGTTAGCTTGCCGTCATACAATAGAGCAAAGGCGTTGGACGACGAAGGGGGTTCGTACAAGACGTCACTGTATTGGGCCTTACAGGGAATGGCCGTTAACTGGTGGTGTTTCGTTGCCATTTACATCATTGTGGCCATCTACCATCTCTACCTCTGGGTCGTCTGAACGTTTTCCAAAAGCGCATGACTTCGGTCGGCGCTTCTTTTTATGCTTAATTATTTGACTGGAGTTGGGTGATTGAGTAGTATGTTCTTATGATCTCAGGGAAGGGGTGGCTAAGATATGGCAGTTTCGGCAGTGATTCTGTGTGGCGGTAAAGATCCAAAATGGGGGAGCATAGCTAGCTGCAGGGCGCTTGTTCCGGTGGAAGGTAAGCCGATGTTCAGGTATGTTGTGGATGCTTGTTGGAATGCGGAGATCGACGACATCATTGTGGTAGGTAACTTCCTCGATACAAGTATGGGCTATCGCAAAGTACTGGCGAGGGGCAGTTTCATTGACAATATTGCAGCTGGGCTTGAGGTCGCTCAATGCTCGACTGTCCTTATCGCCACGTGCGATCTGCCGGCATTAACTCCCGAGGCGGTAGAGCGTTTTATCCGTGATTACCAAGCTTGGCAGAAGTTAAGTGTTGGCTACTCTATCTGCAAAGCTGAACAATGCGAACGGAAATTCCCCAGAATGAGGCGGACGGTGGTTCGGCTTCGGGAAGGCAGATTTACCGGAGGCAATCTTGTCCTTGTCCAGCGAGATGAGATATTGCCTAAGCTCGACAAGATAGGACGGCTGTATGAGTTGCGGAAGAAGCCGCTCAAACTGGCTAAGATGTTTGGCTGGGGGTATTTTATCCGTTTGGCTCTGGCGAGGCTTTGGCCTGGAGTGCTAGGGCTGGAAGATGTGGAGCGTCGGGCATCGGAAATTCTCGGCATACAGGTCAGAGCGATAGAAGCTGATCCGGAAGTCGGCACAGATATAGATTTTCCTGATCAGCTGGAAGCCTATCTTCGTTCGTAGAAGCCCTTTTTCGAAAGGGCTCTTTTCATTGGATTTGCTTTTATCTGATAAACAGGTTATACTCGATATGTTGGTGGTATTTCCAAGGTTACGCAAGTGACAGTGGGGATCGATCCTCGCAAATGGCTGCTTAGAAATAGGCGGCTTTTTGTTTTGTTGATTCTTTAGTGACGATAGTCAACGTGGTCCTGATTGATAAATTTCATTTTCTATGGTAATATTAACTAAATTCTGGAAAGTGGGTGATCGCAATGCCGGTTGCTTTGATTGTTGTATATTGGATTGCTGTTTGTGTGGCGTGTCCGTTGGGCCTAGTAATGGGGAGATGGTTCTCCTGGCATGCCAAGATGAACTGGGAAATGAGGTGGTATCTTAGGGCATGCGAATGTATGCTGTTGGCCATAAGTTGGATTGGCATCTGCCTATTCATGGTTGTGACGGCGGCGATTGCTTACTGGTCGTTTGCTTGGGGGTTGCGGGCTAACCTGTTCGAGCTGGCGGTCGTAACTGCCAGTGCCTTAGCTATTATGGCAATTCCCGGGGTTGTTCGCGGCCAGAAGGCCATGAATAACCGATCGTATGACGAGGCATATTCAGGGTTCGAGGGCGCGGTCGGACGACTGAATTGGTGTTTGATCGCTATAGCGGTTGTGGCCATTGCTCGTCCGATACTGGCGAGGTGAGGTAGGCGATGTGTTATTAGGTTCTGGGTGCCGCAACGCACCCTTTTTTCATATTTGATAAGTAAAATAAGCTAGAGGGTTGAAAATCGGTCCGATTTTTGTTATATTATGCAACAGATTAAATACGGAAGAGGTGAGAGGATTGCAGGAAATCGAAGGCAAGACTATCTTGACGAAGGATTTCTATGGCTTGACCGGCGTAAAACTTGCTCGATGCTATAGCGATGAGATTCTCTCACACTTCACAGTGTTAGAGAAATGCCGGCAACCGCTTGAAGTGAACGGCGTTCTCTACTTGGCAACCAGGTATATTTGTATGGTATCAGAGGGTCTTACAGTTATATACCTACATGCGGAAGGGTGGGGGCTTCTGGCTAACGGGCAGGTAGTAACACGCAGGCGGCAAGCAATCGCAACTATACTAATCCCGCAAGATTGGGCGGGGCATGATGAGTTTCTTGCTACTTGCAAGGATAAATACCATTTTACCCAGCCGGACTTTTTCTATCCCTATTAATACAAGGCGTTTCGGCGCCTTCTTTTGTCTTTTCTTTCCACGCGTATGTGTTATATTTAATATTAAGAAGAGCGGATCCCTCACCCTTAAATTAAATTATGTTCTATCTTTATTTACTACAAAGTGAAAAGAATGGTAAGCTGTATATAGGCCAGACTAAAGATTTGAAGCAACGATTGAAAGAACATAACAGTGGGGAAAGTCAGTTTACCAAGCTTTACTGTCCGTGGAAATTAATATACTACGAAGCATATTTAACCCTCACCCTGGCTAAACGTAGGGAGTTACAGTTAAAAAGATTTGCTAAGTCTTATGCGATGCTCAAAAAGAGGATTGGCTTAATTTAAGGGTGAGGGAGGAGGGGTATGAACTCGGCGACATTTCGATTTTCTAGAAACCCTGTATTATTTTGGTTTGTGTCACTACCAACTTATCTTTGGATGATAACTATGGGGGAGTGTAAAAGGATTTACCATAGTTTTTCCGTTCCAGAATTATTTAGGACATTATTTTCTCCCTGGAAAAGAGATGAAGTACCGACTGATAATTTGTCATTGGGTGATAAATTTCATGTCTGGGTGGGAAATCTAGCCACTCGGTTTGTTGCTTTTATTATCCGATCGTTTACTATTATTATCGGATTTTTTATGGTGGGATTTATTTTTATCTTTGGTATTACATTAATTGTAATAGATTTAGCGTTTCCTTTGCTTATAGTTTTGATGGTTATCTGGGGGACAAATGGTTTTTGAGATAGATAAAACTGATATTGCCACAAGCGTAAGGTACCAAAAGAGTAATATTTTTAAGACAGCAAAGATTTTTTTGCCTCTGGCGATCTTTTTGTTATTATTGGTTCTTGCATTGGCTATTATTTTAAAAAATAATAGTATGGCATTGGTTGGTACTTTGTTAATGCTGGTAATTCCTCCTCTGGTGTATTTTCGATTAGCTTTTATTAATGGAAAGCCGAGCAAGTTGTTAGGCGATTGCTTGAATGACCAAAATCTTAATCTGGCGCTGGCAGCAAATACATCGGCGATTTCAGTTGTTATTGTAGGCGAGGGCTATGCCAAAAAGAATAATTCAGTTATGTCTCCTTTTTGGCTGATGTACGGATTTCTAGAAGATAATGAATCTCGTGAGCTTTTTATAAGAATGGGGATTTTCATTAATGCAAATAATCTGGAAAGTGTTAAAAATAACATTCGGCTTGATAGCAGTGCTATGGAAAGACTTCTGGCAAGTTCGGCGGAGTTTGCTTCTAGCTCCGGAGGTACGTATCTTGAGGTGGAGGATTTGATAGTGGGCTTAGTAAAAACGGATGAATTTTTTAAGTCACTTATCAAGATGGCGGACATTGACGAAAAAGCAGTGATAGATGTAGCCCTTTGGCATAAGAGGGTGAGAAAAGAAAGGGTTAAGGTACCATTTTGGGAAGAACCGGTTATCGGGGGAGTCGGACAGGATTGGGCGTATGGATATACTCAAATGCTTCAGCAGTATGGATTAAATTTAACGAAAACGGCGGGCTATTCAGGGGTGCATGTCGAGCTTTTTAGTCGCAGTTCGTATGTAGAGGAGATGGAAAGATTGCTGGCAAAATCGGAAAAGAATAATGTGCTTCTAGTGGGGGATTATGGGGTAGGAAAGAAGACGATGATAATGGCGTTGGCGCAGAAAATCAGTGGAGGAGCAGTACATCCGGCACTTCGGTACAAGCAAATTATGCAAATTAATGTAGGGGCGCTTTTGGCAGGCAGTCAAACTCAAGGGGATATAGTGGGACGAGTCCAGATGCTATTGAATGAGGCAGCGAGAGCGGGAAATATGATTCTGTTTTTTGATGACTTTCACGCAATGGTTAGTTCGGAGCAGAGTGTTGGCAGTGTTAATGCGGCAGAGATTATTTTACCATATTTACAGGGTTCGGCTTTGCAGGTTATCGGCTCGACGACAATTGAGCGTTATCACAAAGATATAGAAACAGCTACGGGAATTATTGAATTATTTGAGAAAATAGATGTTCCCGAGCCGAGTGCCGAGGAAGCTTTGAAAATGTTGGAGGAATCTGTACCTCTTTTGGAGGGTAGGTATGGGGTCATTTTTATCTATCAGGCATTGCACGAAATTGTAAAATTATCTGAAAGGTACATACATGATAAGCCGTTTCCTCAAAAGGCGCTTGATTTGGCTAGCGAGGTGGCTGTAAAGGTGTCGGCGACCAAGAATCGGATAGTGACTAATAAAGATGTTGAGGATACGGTGAGCGCGAGAACGCATGTACCGCTGGGAGCGGTCCAGTCCAGTGAGAAAGATCGACTTTTGAATTTGGAAAATATTCTTCATAACAGAATTGTCGGGCAAAACGAGGCGGTGGAGGCGGTAGCAAATGCTATGAGACGGTCGAGATCGGGGCTTTCAGACAAACATCGGCCGATTGGGACATTTTTATTTGTCGGGCCGACCGGTGTCGGTAAAACCGAGATGGCAAAAGCTCTGGCGGAAGCATATTTTGGTGACGAAGAGAAGATGATTAGGTTTGATATGTCGGAATATCAGGATGCAGCATCTATTTATAATTTAATCGGTTCACCGGCTGGTCCCGGAGCAGAAGGACAGCCGGGGTTGATGACTTCAGCGGTCCATGATAATCCGTTTAGTTTGCTTTTATTGGACGAGCTTGAGAAGGCACATCCTAATTTACTTACTCTGTTTCTCCAGGTGTTTGATGATGGACGTCTGACTGGTGGAAATGGCAAGACGATTGATTTTACCAATACTATTATTATCGCTACATCCAATGCTGGTTCCGAGGTGGTGAGAGAATATCTGGCGTCTGGTCAGAGTAATGTTGAAGAGTTGAAGACTAATTTGCTTAATTATCTGCAGGAACAGGGGATATACAGACCGGAGTTTTTGAATCGTTTTGGCGGGATAATCGTCTTTAGACCTCTTATGCAGGATGAGATTGCAAGAGTGGCTCAGCTGATGATAGACGGGTTAAATAAGCAGCTAGAGGACAAAGGCATAACAATCCAGGTGGCTCCTGATGCTTTGGATTATTTAGTTAAACTTGGTTATGATCCTGTTTTTGGCGCCAGACCGATGCGGAGGGTCATTCAAGAAAAGCTGGAGAATTTTCTGGCGAAGAAAATGCTGGTCGAGGGTACGGAAAGAGGCGCGGTGATAAACCTAACTTTGGCAGATTTATCTTCTGGTGGTACTGGTTCTTGACCTGAGGGGAGATTTCGACTATAATTTATCTGTTATTAAAGGTTTTTGTGTATAGAAATCTGATTGATGTATGGGCGGCTAGCTCAGCTGGTTAGAGCGCGTCACTGATAATGACGAGGTCACAGGTTCGAGTCCTGTGCCGCCCACCGAGGGACAAATTATTAGCAAGCTTGGGCGAAGCGTCTAATGACGAGGTCACGGGTTCGATCCGCCAGCTGGCGGACTGTGCCGCCCACCGAGGAAATATGTTTTTATCACAACATGCTGTGGCCGGATCGGCGGTCGCTGTAGCAACCGGTAATCCGATATTAGGGTTTTTCGCGGCATTGGCGAGTCATCAATTACTTGATGATTTACCACATATTGATGGTGTGATCGTTAAAAATCAAGATAACAAATATGTCTACGAGAAGAGTTCAAAGTGGTCCGAGAATTTGTTCTTTCTTGCTTATATTGATGTAATAATTACGGCATTGATTATTGGGACTATTCTTGTGCTGACAGATAATAAATTATTAGTCTTGTCAGGAGCGGCAGGTGGAGTATTAACAGATTTTTTGGATTTAGTACCATGGTGGAAAGATCGTTTTCGAGCTACTTGGATTGGTCGAAGATGGCATCGGATTCACCAATTTGGTCATTACCATCTGCAAGAGACAACTGGGATAGGGTTGATTTCTATTCTGACATTTCAGTGGCTAATAACGATAGGAGGAATATGGGTTTTGTTGTTAAGTTATTAATGGTTATTGCGGCGTTTGTTGTTGGAAGTGCCATGATTAAGTATCGAGAGAAGCTGGTGAGAATGGTCGGAAAGAATTATTATGCAGAGAAGTATTTAGGAGCAGGCGGGAGTTATACATTTTGGGTTTTACTTGGAACGATTGTGATTGTGGGAACTGTTATATATGTTTTAAAATAAATTTCTTGTATGGGCCCGCATTCCCGACATTGTGTCGGGAATGCGGGATCCCGATAAGCTTTGCTTCATCGGGACTCATCTGGGGAATATATGCAATCTTACATTTATATTTTAAAGTTAGATAATGGTCAATATTATATTGGATCGACTACAAATATTGATCGACGCATAGAGGAACACAAGAAAGGTATTAAAGCAGGAACTAGATACAGTAAGAATATTGAGTTGGTATTTCAACAAGAATATAATAGTTTTTCTGACACAAGAAAGGTTGAACATAAATTAAAGAAGATGAAAAGTAGGAAGATTATCGAAAAGATAATTGAAGATGGGACAATAAAATTGATAATTAGTAGTTAAGAATTTTCGGTGGGCCCTTAGCTCAGCTGGCTAGAGCGCCTCCCTTGCACGGAGGAGGTCAGGAGTCCGAATCTCCTAGGGTCCACCAAAAATTCTTACTTGGGACCGTTAGTCCCGATTGTATCTGGTAGAGCGTCCCGATGTTTATCGGGAAGGTGGCAGGTTCGAGTCCTGTCGGGTCCGCCACATAGGAAATGTCAAAGATTTGACAATAATTTAAAAAGCTAGTAAGTTGAAAATAAGGAGAATATATGTTGGATAAAAATGACCTAAAAGAGATTAAAAAAATTGTTGATGCTTCTGAACAGAAATTGGATAAGAAAATCGATTTGGTAAAAAATGAAATTATTACAACCATAAGTCGCGAAGTTAATGATTTAGCTGATATTAATAGAGCGGTAATAAATAAGATAGAAGAGTTGGATTATCGTTTGCGCATCGTTGAGAGAAAACTCGGGCTTAATGTCCGATAATACCGCCCAAATTGCGAACCTTAGAAAAACTGCTCCTTCGACAAGCTCAGGACAGGCGCCGAACCTGAAAAAAATACCTGTGGTGAGCGAAGTCGAATCCATCGGCTCGAACCACATTTTGTAAAAGAAAATTTTTTAGAGGGGAGTTGAGAACGAATAGAAAATGGTTATTGATTAGCCTTTTAATATTAGTTGTTGTAACAATAGGAATATTATTATTTGTATGGTATAAGTCAGCTCGGGATAGTGGATTAGTTACTCCAGAAAAAGTAAGTTTGTATCTTGAGACTTCAGTTGAAAATGGAGAAAAAATTCCAATTTTAGTTTTATCGACAGTGACTGGAGGAGGATGTGATTCTGCATCGGATTTACAAACGAAAGAAACATTTTCTGGTAACGAATTACTTGTAGAAATACTAGGATATAATTTTACTAAAGGTTCGGGTGAGGTATGCCCTGCCGTTATTTTGGAATCTCAGACCAAGGTCAAGCTTGCTAGTAATTGGCTAAAGGACAACGGTGAGAAAGAAATTGTTTTTAAACTAAAGGGTAAGGAAAATATTTACAAGCTTTCATATAGTCAATATCAAGTAACCCTAACCAGGGTTCAGGCGACTAATGTTATTAGCTCCGATCGCGGTAAAAATATACCGAGTACTTCTGAAACACTTAGAACTACACTATATCCCAATGATGTAGCAATTTTATATTTGTCGGGATCTGTCGACTCGGAAAAAGATTATCGAGTAGCATTGAGTAAATTTGCTCAAGAAAAGGGTTTTATACCAGCCGAACAAATCTACCCTACACTACTTCAAACGAAGAAAAACTGGCTTTATGTAGTCATCAAAAGCCGATCAATTCCAGAACCAAATAGCTCTGAATCGCTTGGTAAATTACCCAATGAGGGTGTTGATGTAAATTTGAGGGCTATTAGTGATATAGATTCATAGGCCGCCAAAGAAAAACTGGATTCTCGATAAACTCGAATTAAAAAATTGTTAAGGTTCAAGAATTCGGGCCCCACTTCGCCCTGTGGGCTACGAAGGGGTAAACTGGGCGGGTTTTTATCCCCTCGACTTGGTTCGACTTCGCTC
>JAUSIS010000009.1 GCA_030647355.1 bacterium | reverse complement strand
TCCCTACGGCTCATATTGAATGTCTCCACTTTACCTTTCATCCCACCATTTAAGTTAACTAAACATCATAACCTAAAAGCCGGAGAAAGAGGACATTCCTATGTTGCTCATTAATAGGACATTACTATATTGCGCTAACATCCAAAGGAGAATGGCTGGAGATATTTAGTAATTTAGATTATCCTGTCATCCTATTCAATTTAAAGATTCTAGATAAAACACTCTCCGAATCCGCTAGCATACCTACCGAATTAATCACCGAGCTTCTCTTGCCTGCAAAAACGCCTCTAATAATTGTTGCCGACAAAACCACTTTTCTTTCATCGTACCCTCAATATTCCGGTCAGCTCGTCGAGATACCGGCACATCTGGAAGAAAGTAATGGCAAAATAATTGGCAACGGCCTAAGTAACAGCGGCGGTATTCTGGCTTTATTATATGATGAATCGGAAATATCCAATATTCAATATGGCTCGTCATCCTCTAACTTTAGCTACTCATATTTTTCCGATGGCTGGCAATGGGTTGATAGCCCCAGCCCTGGCGCTCCTAATATCAAACCAGTCGTTATTCCTCCTCCAACCCCTCCCCCCGTTGTTGTTACCCCAAGTCCCTCTCCAACCAAAACCTGTCCCATCTCAGCTAAAATTAAGGATTTGCTGCTATATATTAATTGTCGCCTCGAAATCGTCGGCAAAGTGCGGAAATCCTTTGGTACTTACTTCTACATTTATGACGAAACCGGTGAAGCAAAGGTCTATTTGCAAGCATCGAAAAAAATCAAAAAACCGCGGCTTACAGCCGGTCTTAGTTTGAAAGTTGTCGGCTTAGTAGATAATTACAAAACCGGACTTCGTATCTTACCGGAAACCAGCGCCGACATCAAAGTTATCGTAAAAACACAACCGGCAACCCCTAATATCCCAACGAAATCTCCAACGACTGAAAATTCGCCACCTTCTTCAATTATAACCGCCTCTCCACCTACCGCCGACAATATAGTCTTTTCTGACGATATAATTCCTCATGCCAAAGCATCCGTTAAAGGCGTGACACAAGCCGTCTCCATACCTCAATCTAACCACGCACCCTTGAAAGTTGCTCTTCTTTGCGCTATTGTTCTACTTATTGCTCTGGGATCGTACAATCTAGGGATTAACCATGACACAAACAAGTCACAACCCCAATGAAACAAAAAAAATCGCTGCCGATTTTAGCCAAACTTTAAAAGGAGGCGATATTGTCGTACTGAAAGGCGACCTGGGTAGTGGTAAAACAACATTTGTGCAGGGACTTGCCGAATCTCTCGGCGTCGCAAGTCCGGTGACCAGCCCGACTTTCATCGGCATGCAGCTATATAACATCCCATCCCATCCCAGCATTAAAACCCTCTGCCACATAGATGCTTACCGATTTCAATCCATAAATGATGTCATCAGCGCTGGTCTTGATGAATACCTGGGAGCAAAAGATATTCTTTCGATCATCGAATGGCCCCAGCAACTCTTCGGTCAACTGCAAAAACCCCACAAGACAATTGAATTCCAGCACCAAGACGAATCCGCGCGCCTTATTGAAATAAAGGATAAATAATGCTTTTGATTATTGATACCGCCGAGGCAAATAAAATCCGTCTCGCCCTTTGCCGTGACTCCAACTGCTCGGTTATTGATAAGCCCACCGATAAAGGTCAGCTCGAGGAGTTACTGCCTGCTGTTGATATCTTCTTGAAAGCTCAAAATGCCAGTCCAAAAGATTTGAAAATCATTGCCGTCAACGAAGGACCCGGGACGTACACTGGTCTTAGGATTGGTATTACTACCGCCAACACCCTAGCTTGGTCGCTCGATATACCGATCTTTGGCTTCCACGATTTATCCAACAAGGAGATTGCCAACCTGGCAGTTACTCAATTAGAGAAGAACCTACATTTTACCAAACCTATAAATCCCAAATATCCATACAAAATTTAAGACATTATATCACGTTGCTCCATACCCGATATAATGTTATAGTTTATATACGTGGACGATTTATCCCCAGAGTATCAATCTAACTTTCAAAGGAGACTAAATGTCCTGGATAGGCAGAAAATCTTACACTCTTATTGACGATAACAAACCAATTGGCAACGGTCCTCTTCGCTCCAAGCCCAAAAGAAAGCTTTGGAAATACATAGTCCTTGCTTTTTTTCTCATTATCCTGGGTATCGGCAGCTGGATTGGCTACAGTGGTTGGCAAGCAGTAAAAAATATTACTTCTGGCAGCGATAAGAAAATATCGTTCTTTAAATTCCTCGGCGGCAATAATAAAGAAAAACTAAACGGCGAAAATAGTAATCGAATAAATATTCTGCTAGTCGGTATAGGCGGCAAAAATCATCCGGGCGGAACGCTTGCTGATACTATTATGATGTTAAGTATTGACCCGAAAAATAAAAGAATGGGATTCCTTTCTATCCCCAGAGACTTTTATGCCAAACTACCTGATGGCAGTTATGGAAAAATTAATGCAGTTCACTCCCTCAGCGAAGGCAAAAAAACTGGCAGCGGTCCTGTGGCTTTGGCTAAATCCGTCAGCGAAATTACGGGTCAACCTGTTAAGTACTACATTCGTGGCGATTTTACCGGCTTCAAACAGATAGTTGACACTTTAGGCGGCGTCACCGTTGATGTCCCGAAAGCGATCTACGACCCATACTATCCCGACGAAAGAATGGTTGGTTTTGCTCCATTCCGAGTTAAAAAGGGCATCCAGACTATGAATGGCACAACCGCCCTCAAATACGCTCGCAGCCGCGAAACAACTTCAGATTTCGATCGAGCAAAACGCCAGCAACAATTACTTGTGGCAATCAAAGAAAAAGCAATGAATTTAGGAATTCTAGCTAATCCAAAAAAGCTGGTTGCATTAATTAATGCAGTAGGTGATCACGCTTATACCAATTTTAATCCGGACGAATTAATTAGACTTATCGAGCTTGCAAAAAACACCGATAGCAGTAAAATTCGTCAGATTGTTCTTAGTACCGATACAGGAGGTGCCTTAGTGTCCTTCAATAGTCGGGCTACGGGATATGTCTTAAAGCCCAAAACCGGCGACTATTCCCAAATACGCCAGATTGCCAAAAACATGCTCAGCGACCAATCTACTTTAATTGCTCAAAGCGAAAACTCAACTATTGAAGTGCAAAATGCTACCGGTCAATCTGGCACTGCTACTGAAGTAAGCGCAGTACTCAATAATTATGGCTACAAAACGAATCCTTATTTGCAGATTCTCTCACCCGTCAGCGAAACTGTGCTCTATGATTACTCAACCGGTACCAAAAAACAAACTGCCCAATTCTTAGTTAATAAATTCGCCGCGCGAAAAATTGAGAAAAAACCAACCGAAGGGATTACCACGGATTTTACTTTAATATTAGGTACTGATTACCTCGATCTCCTACGAAGCAATCGGTAAATTTTTAAAAAATAGGAGGTGAGAAGATGCCCCGCCGCTGGATTAAAACAATTATTTTTTCTCTACTGCTTGTCAATCTTTCTGCCTTCTATCTATTTCACATTTATATATCCCCAGTAGAGAACTCTTTGTTTTTTCGAATTGTACTAACTCTTCTAATTATCTGGATTTGGTACTCTGCTTATAAGAAAGATCAATATGAGCAGTTAATAATAATTACTTTTTTCCTAACAGTGTTTAATTTAAATAAATTATACCTCGGAATATCTATTCCTATTGCAATTATTCTCTTACTGGCTGCTATATTATCATCAGGTTTGTTCTACACTTCAATTCGGCTCCATATGGCGCACTCCCATCACCTTGTATTACTTTATAGTCTCCTTATTGGATTGATCAGTGCCGAATCATTTCTCGCTACTTCAATCTGGTCGCCGAATAGTGTTACTTTGAGCGCCATAGTTTCCATTTCATTCTATTGTATCTGGCATTTAATCTTGAACCATTTAAATCATAAATTAACTCGCTCTGCCTCAATACAGTATACCGTTTATTGTTTTGTTGCGATAATCCTTATCATTTCCACAACTTCGTGGTATAATAGTTTTTGAGTTTAATTTGGAGAATATAGATGAAACCAATCCACATTGTACATAAGATAAAAGAATCAGGAAGGCATCTTAGGCAAAGAGCAAAAAATCTGAAACCATTTAGACCGAAACGATCTCTCCCTGTCGGCGTCTCATCGGATCAGTTCTCGGAAGTTATTAAAGATAAAGCATCGCTCGCAGCCGATTATGTTAAAAAAGGTTACGGCACTCTTGGTAAATTAGATCCTAAAAGAGTTTTCAAATATGGTCTAGTCATATTACTTGGGCTTTATATTATCGGCGGAATAATCCTGTCAGTTATCGTCTACCCAAACAAAGAAGACAAAAAAAGCAAATCCGATACGATTAAATTAACTAAGAGGGATATTTGGCTTGAAAAATTTGCTTCTATCTATCCGCTTCCTGCCGCTACAGTCAATGGCAGCTATGTCGGTCTGGGTGAATTTTACCGTCAGGTAAGCTATCTCAAAAGCTTTAATAGCCAAGTTCCGGACTCTCTGTCTAAAGAAATTACCGACGAAACTTCGCTCAAAAAACGAGTACTGGATAATCTCATTGAAACGGTAATTGTCCGGCAAGAAGCCAAAAAGAACAAAATCGAAGTAACCCAAGCCGATGTTGATGCCGCATTCAAATCAGCTGCCGATGCTAACGGAGGAACAGAACAGATTGAAAAAGTTCTAAAAAATCTCTACAACATGGATACCGATCGATTTAAAAAGCTTATAAAAGATCAACTGTATCGAGAGAAAATTCGTGAAAAATTATTGATCCAGGTTCATCTGAAGCATATCTTGCTAACAGATCAAAGCAAAGCTGACGCCGCATTAGCTCGAATACAAAAAGGCGAAACTTTTGAAGCTGTCGCTCAAAGTGCCAGCGAAGATTCCAACAGTAAAGCCAAGGGAGGCGATATTGGCTGGCTTGGGCGCGACGATCTGCGTGATAAAATTAATGCAGACTTTGAAAAAGCCGCCTTTGCCCTTAAGAAAGGTGAAACCTCCGGTATTATTAAGACCCAATTTGGATATCACATCATCAAAATAGAGGACAAGAAAGGTTCGATTGATAAATCATTCTCGGACTGGTTAGGTGAAGTAAAGCAACAAGCGCATATTCGTAAATTTGTTAAATAGTCAACGAGTTCTGAGTCAAGTTATTTTGCTACCAACCAAACCACCACTAACCCTAGAGCTAAAAAACATAATATTCCTACTAGCCAAACAATAGGCGAGAAGATTTTCTTTTCATCGGGATTAGCATCCTCCGCCATCATGGTTGTATTCTCAATGTTTGTGCTTCTTTCCAATTCCTCCCTGGCATCTTCAGGTGTAAATCGATCATTAATAAGATCGCTAACTTCCCCCTCTGATTGCTGTTCCGGCTGTACTGCAGAAGTATCAGATTTTTGTTCAGCAGAATCCTCTGATTTCAGTTCCTCAATTGCTGGCATGACTAAAGAATTATTTTCTCTCGATTCTTCTATTTTAGTTTGATTTGGATCAGTATCTTCCGGCATCTTTGAGCCCTCCTTGCTATATTATTAGAATAACAGAATTTTCTGTTTGTATAAAGCTTACCTCTCCAACAAAATTACCCCTATAGCTTTTATTATTGGCTCAGAGCCATAACCGAACCGAACATTCCAAATGGCGGGACATGTCGGTCTGGAACTTTACAGGATACAATCAAAGAGACTCCAGTCTAGCTTTGTCAAAACTATTTAGCATCTTGTTATAGCAAGACCAAATAATATCACTCAAGCCATCATTGATTAATTGCTCTGTCATTTTTCTTACCTTATCACCTAGTTCTTTACTGACACCCAATTCATTCCACATAACAATATAGTCATCTACTGATGGTACAATTTTGTCTTTATATAAACCAATTGTGATCTGATTGTTTCTTTGAATAGCCGAAACATCCTCTCCATTTGGGCAGAATTTTGAATTGAGATACTTTAAGATGGATTGTATGTCAAACGATTGCATATCTTTCATATCAGCAATTATTTTTGTAGCCGTAATAGCAATCCACCAATTTTCCTGATATCCATCGGTTGGGAATTTATTTAACCCTGGTATATTCTTGTGAAAAACTTTACCCTGAATTTTATCACATGATTGATGAACCTGCCATCCACTATTAAAATCATTGGTAGTAAATTCTGGTTTTAAAACAATATCACTATGAGTTAGGTTGCGATTGATACCGGAAACATAACGACTATCTGGATAAATAGTTCCTTGAATATATTTTGCAATATCGTTGATTGTATAATGGTATTTCACATCAAGCGCGAATCTCATATGTGTCGCTTCAAGTGCCATAGTATCCTTTAAAATTACGCTTATTTGTTTGCTCACGATCTCTGGCGGGCACGACCGGATTCGAACCGGCGATCTACTCCGTGACAGGGAGTCATGTTAGGCCTCTACACCACGTGCCCAGGGTAATTAGAACAAATTAATGATAGCATAATCTGGAGAAAAAATAAAGCCGCCCAGCCCTTTTATCAACAAATAGCTCTTATGACTTTTTCTTGCTATAATCAAGACATGAAAAACGAGCAAATTATTCAAAAAACCGCCGATTATGTCAAAAAATCCCAAGAAGGCGAGAGTACCGGCCACGACTGGTGGCATACTTATCGAGTATGGAAAATCTCTTGTCATATCGCCAAATCCGAAAAAGCCGATTTATTTATTGTTGAACTGGCAGTTCTACTTCACGATATCGCGGATTTTAAATTTCATGATGGAGATGATCGAGCCGGCGCCAAGGTTGCCAGACAATGGCTTGAAAAATTCAGATTAGAAAAAGAAAAAATTAATATTATTTGTAAAATCGTCGAGAACGTATCATTTAAGGGTGCTAATGTGAAATCCTCAATAGATACCATCGAAGGTAAGATTGTTCAAGATGCCGATCGGCTAGATGCTCTTGGTGCGATCGGAATTGCCAGAACCTTCGCTTTCGGCGGGCATAAAGGACGGGAAATATATAATCCAGAAATAAAATATAAACTACATGATAGCTTTACGGAATACAAAAATAATAAAAATACCAGTATCAACCATTTCTATGAAAAACTGCTTTTACTGAAAGATCGAATGAATACCAAAACTGGCAAAGCTATGGCAGAATTAAGGCACAGATATATGGAAAACTTCCTCGAGGAATTCTATAAAGAATGGCAAGGCGAGATTTAAACTCCTTCCTTGCCAACTACTCCATCAATGGGTAAACCAAAACAACCACTATAGCTTAGGGTCTTGCTTTTTTACTCTATTAGGCATATAATAATGGCAATTTTCAGTTCATTAACAAATCTTGTAGCGGTAGGCATGTTTGGCAAAATTCTCCCGACTAACCTCGGTTTGCTAAGCAGTTGGCCGCTACAAGGAGGAATACCCTAATGAAGCGGAGCAAAGATTTCACACTGATTGAGCTGGCTGTCGTACTTTGTGTACTTACGGTCATCACTACACTTATCGTCGGCTGCGGCGCTGTCAAGTCCCTTAGTGGAGGAGGCGGGTATGATCCTGATCCTCCCGGTTATGCAAGACCTCCCGATATGGGCGGGGCAGATCTCTCATTTGACTATGAAGAGATGACTGTCAACACACCCACCGGTATAATTACCGGCCTCGCCAAACTTGATATCACAGTGGAACTTGAAACACCACCAGCTGGCGTTCAATCCAGAGCCATCGCTCCGGATGAAGAAGGCCCGTATCTCTGGGGCTATAAGCGGCTGACTTTTCTCGTGCCGGATCTTCAGCCCGGCGAGAACATTATTGGTCTCAAGATCACCTACCCCGATTCTAAGATGGAGACCAAGACCATCAAGATCCGCTATGACCCGAATATGAGTCTGGAAGGGAGACAATTAATCATTGCTTCTAACCGGAAATTCTCCGTGATCTATGACTTCGCTAGCGGCAAGCCGGTATCCGTTCTAACGGACATTTGCCGCTTGGTCGCTACAGCGGAGGAGGGCATCGGTATAGGTTCCACTTACGACGGCTCCGACCAACTCAATCTCGTGAAATACGACATCTATCACCGGCAAGTACTTGAAACAATCGGGCACGTTCAAGATTTCGAGGGCTTACTTGATGGCGTAACCGTCATGTATTCCCCTGAATCCCAAAGACGCGTCCTACTTAACACCCGGACCGGTGAGAAAACCGAGTTTGAGCTAAGCAGTGAAGACAGCCCTCGGCTCGAGAGCGTCAGTCCAAGCGGAAGATACTATGTGGTTTGGAAGTACGACAACACCTCGCAGGGAACTTACTATATAGTGAAAGACCGTCAGGACAACAGCGAGACCGAGTACTATGTGTTGTACAAAGACAATCTTGCGTACAGCCAGACCGCTATCAACAACAACGGCGACGTGATAATCGCCGGCTACGAATGGGCCAGTGGGTCGGTTATTTTCCTGCACAACGGCACTATGGCGATCACGGGAAAACTGGAGGATCTGGTAGGTGATACCGTCTTTGCCGGTCAGTATGCCTTTATCGGCGCAGACAGCAACCCCGCATTTGGACAGCCCAAGATATACCGTTTCAACTGCGAAACGGGTGCCATGGAAGGATCCGCAAACTGGCCTGGCTCCCAGCTGGCGCTGACGCCTCAGGGTAATCTCATTGCGGCAACCAGCCGGAGCGCCGCTCATGCCTACAGCTTTTACTACCGCGCTGTAGTTCTATCCTTACCCGACCTAACAAGAATCGGACCGGAAATCTGTCCACCGAAGGAGGTGACAGACCTTTCGGCTGTCGGTCTATGAAAACACTTCAACCATGTTCAGCTGGCCGTAGCATCAGCTCCTCCCGACCAAGCAGTCAGCCAGTGGCCGGTCTCGTCCCGAGCGAGACCGGCCTTCTTTTTTACTTCGAGCAACTTGCCTCGAGTGTAATCGAGAGGAGTCGAGAAGCTTCACCTGTCCTGAGCGTAGTCGAAGGATTGCTTTCTTCGTTAATCAAGCATATATTTATTATATATAAGAGGGTAATTTTATCTAACAAAAGAGGGGAATAATATGGATTTATCGTCAGGCACACCAAACGCAACAGAAACTGGCAGTCAGCACAAATGGCTAATTCCAATAATAATAATCGTCGCTTTAGCTGCATTTCTAGGTCTTTACTTTTTTAAAGATCGCCTGCCGTCTCAATATAACGACTCGCAAACCTATAAAACCTTTTCCAAAAAAGGTATCTCTTTTCAATATCCGACCGAGTGGATTGTCAGAGATAAATGGGGTAATTGCATAGCCGATTACTGCCCAACATCTGACATCGTCCTGCTCGATATAGAACCTGATATGTCTCATTCGAATTATAGAACAAGTATTTTATCTAATAATTATAGCTATATTACGCTCGGAATTGCTCCAATCGCAAGCTATTCCACAAACTCTAATCCTTCATATAAATCAATAACTCTCGCCGGCAAGCCGGCAAAATCATATAGCAACGGCAATATATATCAAGAACTCGATAGCAAGTACTACTTGTATATAGAAACGAGCAATCTGAGCAAAAATAAGAAATTCTTTCAAAAGATTATCAATACTCTTAAAATATCCATTACAACTGCCCAGCTGGATGCATTGTACACACCGCCAATCACGACAGGCACCACCAACACAGATAACACCGCAAATACAAATAGTACTGCCTACCCCCAAACGCCCTCCACTCAAACTGCGACCGGCTATGTCACAGTCTTCGACTTAACCAGAAGCGACCCATCTCAATACTTTGAGAAAGAAATCTGGATTTCAAACGTTCCCAGTGGCGACTACCCAACAACCATTAAACTCGTAGATGCGACAACTTATTTTATCGGCTCCGAGCAAATCAACGCAGAAAATATCCAAGCGGAATACGATAAACTGCAATCTCAAGCCGAAAGCTCAGGTGCCCAACATCCCCAAGCAACCGTCACTTATAGCAGAACCGTTTCAGGCAATAGCTATCCACTCGCCGCCCAAAAAGTCGTTTTCTCCAAATAGGACTCGCTCTTTTTTTACTTCGAGCACAGCCGAGAAGCTTTCTTACTTGGCGTATCGCACTCTCGACAAAAATCAAAATACTATTATAATCTAGCTAATGGAACTCCCGGCTGGAAGTTATTCTTCTAGTCAAATTTCCCCCGCTGCTGTGCCAGCCGACTCCTGCCCACTTACTACTAAAGGCTGTCCACAGCTAGCAAAAGCCGGCTTCCCGTGTGGATGTCCGGCTTCCTTTTTTTACTTCGAGCGCAGTCGAGAAGCTTCACCTGTCCTGAGCGTAGTCGAAGGATTGCTTTCTCCGCCAGCTGGCGGATCTAATCAAGCGTATATTTTTGACGAATACCGAACAAACCTTCATCCTGAGCGAAGTCGAAGGACCGAACATTTCCCGAACTTATCCACAACTTGACACTGACTAATTGGTCAGCTATTCTGAAATCGGGAGGGATAAATGAGCGACTTAGTAACAAAAAGGCAGAGGGAACTAGTTTTAATAATTTACAACCATATTTGGCAAACCGGCTTTCCTCCAACCCTAGAGGGAATGCGCGATAAACTAAAAGTATCCTCCAATCAAGCCGTTCTAGATCTCCTTGCCGCTCTTGAGAAGAAAAAATGCATAAAAAGAGATAACACCGCCCGGGGAATAGTAATAAAACCCTTTGGCTATGAAACGATTAGCAAAGAACCTTTAGTCAAAATGGCCGGCACGACCGCTGCTGGTCCGGCAATTGAGGCAATTGAACAAAACGAATGGGTTACAATGCCCTCTGGCTATAAAAAATATGAAAAAGTGTTTATAGTTGAAGTAAGCGGTAACTCCATGATTGAAGCTAACATTTATGACGGCGACAGAGTTTTAATTCGAGAATCAGAACAATATAAAAATGGCGATATTGTTTTAGCAAGAATGGGCGACGATGTAACATTGAAAAGATTTGTTTATGACAATGGTCGAACTTATTTAAAACCCGAAAACCCGGCTTGTCGCAACATCGCCATCACCCACGATACATATTTTTTAGGAAAATATTTAAATAATTTAAGTAGAGGTTAAAATGGAACTAAAAACAGAAGGAATTCTCAACAAAATTTTTCGTGACAATACCACTCTTTACGGTCTTAAAGAATTTAGTGATCTCGATATAAAGGAAATAATTAAAATATTTCAAAAAGACGGAAAATATTTTCTAAAATGTTTCAAACGCGATAAAGATATCCAAATTTATAATCCGGAAAACAATACTGGTAATCCAGAAGAAATAATCCGTCAGTTGTGGCTCTATAAAATAATAAATTTTTATAACTATCCAAAAGATCGAATTGAAGTCGAAAAAAATGTTCGTTTCGGTCGCGAGATTCACGCCAAAGGTATTGATATTGTTATCTTTCATAAAGATAAAGTTACGCCCCATGTCGTTATTGAATTAAAAAAGCCAAAGGAAGATGAGGGTATTGAGCAACTGAAGTCTTATCTATCTGCCGAAGGGGCGCCGATTGGAGTTTGGTCTAATGGCGAAACAAAAGTAGTGTTATATCGTCCATATCCAAGAGAATACGAAACGGTCAGAGACTTTCCGAAAAATGGACAAGAAATAGACGACGTTATTAAAGAAAAGTTAACTCTTTCAAAATTAAAAATTAATTATGATTTAAAAGAAATTATAAATACATTGGAGGAGCTTGTTCTGGCTGGTTCTGGCCAAGATTCGTTTATTGAGATATTTAAATTGATTTACGCCAAGCTCTACGATGAGAAAAAAGCTAAATCGCGACCCGACCAAGAGGTGCTTTTTAGAAAATCGGAAGACCATCAAACGACATACGAAACAATTAACAATCTCTTTAAAGATGCGGTTGTCGAATGGCCGGGGATTTTTCAATCTTATGACAAAATCGAACTTTCTCCTCATCACTTAGCCATTTGTATTACGGGTTTTGAGGAAATCAAGCTTTTTGGTTCTGATCTAAGTATTATGGATCACGCCTTTGAGTACTTGCTAACTTCCGTTGCCAAGGGAGAGCGGGGACAATATTTTACGCCGCGAAATGTTGTTGATATGACGGTAAAAATGTTAAATCCAACACAAAAAGAGTTTGTTATTGATCCGGCATGTGGTTCGGCAGGATTTCTAGTTCACGCTATGTGGTGGGTTTGGACAAACGATCTTAAAAACTCAGATCAAGAAGAAAAAATTGAATATGCCCGACGCTACATTTATGGTATTGATTTTGACGAAAGAGCCATTAAAATTGCCCGCGCTTTAATGCTCATTGCCGGTGATGGTAAATCCCATATTTTCAAACTCAATACACTTGATACTAAAGAATGGCTTGGCGAAGAAAGTGAAAAAATAAAAGCCCGTGCCGCATTGGCGGATTTATCAGACAGTCCAAACAGTGAGGAAAATTTTAAATATTTTAATTTTGATGTTTTACTAACAAATCCCCCTTTTGCCGGAGAGATTAGAGATCAAATACTTCTAAAAAATTATGAATTAGGAAAAAATGAAAAAGGCAAAACGCAAAATAAAGTCGAAAGACACATTCTGTTTCTTGAACGCTGTTTGCAAATGTTAAAGCCGGATGGCCGTTTGGCAATTGTTCTACCGCAAGGCGTATTAAATAATACCAATATGGCATATATTCGTCGATGGTTATTCGATAAAGCGCGTATTTTAGCTGTTGTCGGTCTTCATGGAAATACTTTTAAGCCTCATACTGGTACAAAAACATCAGTTTTATTTTTACAAAAGTGGCAAGAAAATGAAGAACCATTAAAGGATTATCCGATATTTATGGCCGTTTCTCAAAAATCCGGTAAAAACAATTCAGGCGATTATGTGTATAAAAAAGACGATAAAGGTAATCCGGTATTTAATGTAAAAAATGAGAAACTTCTTGCTCACGACCTCGACGAAATCGCCGATACCTTCATTAAATTCGCCCAAGAACAAAAATTTAGTTTTTCGGAGAAATAATGCCAGACGAACAGAGTAATGTATTCGCTTTCATAGACGGACAAAATTTATACCTGGGAACCAAAAATGATTTTTATGAACCAATTACTCAGGAATGGTATGGGTTAGTTTATAAAGGCTGGAAATTGGATTACAAAAAGTTGCGAATATATTTAAGAGATAAATATAGAGTCGAAAAAGCTTATTATTTTATTGGGTATGATGCAGGAAACAGTATTTTATATAAATCTCTCCAGGAGTTTGGGTATATTGTAAGTTTTAAACCGACATTTAGAGGTCCAAACGGAATGAAGGGAAATTGTGATGCCGAATTGGTTTTACAAGCAATGATCGATTTTCCAGAATACGATAAAGCAATAATAGTAACCGGTGATGGTGATTTTGGATGCTTAGTCAAGTATCTTATAAGCAAGAATAAGTTAGAGACTGTACTGGCACCAAATTACGAGAAAAGTTCGTGGCTGCTGAGGGAGGCTGCCCAAAACAAATATATCGCCTTCATGAATGGACTTGAGGATAAGCTAAAACTCGAGGTTAAAAAAGAAAAGAGTTCCATAAGGACGAAACCTTTCAGGAACTCTTTTCATCGTAATTCTAGTGTAAATATAGCACCTAATTCTAAAATTGTCAAATAGAATAATCCACAGATTGGTACAAAAATGATAACCTATTCAATAATCCAAAAATCACAACTTGAAGGGGCTTTGCGGCTGGATGCGGAATACTTCCAACCGGAATACTTAGAAATTGAACGAACACTAATGCTTAGTAAGCGTTATAAATATTGGAAAGATATCGACGGGCGTTTTATTACCGGACCCTTTGGCTCTGAATTCAACGTGGAAAATTATATAGAAAAAGGTAAATACAGGTATGTGAGAGGCAAAGACGTAAAAGAATTTTTCCTACTCGATAATGATAACGTTTACATTCCAGAAAAAGATTTCGTAAGACTAAATAAATATGCTCTAAAAGAAAGCGATATTTTAGTCTCAGTTGTTGGTACGCTTGGCAACACAGTTATTGTCGACAGTCCAATACTGCCAGCCATTTATAGCTGCAAAAGCACTGTCTTTAGGACAAAAGAGGTCAATCCTTACTACCTGATTGCTTTTTTAAATTCTAAGTACGGTAGAAAACTGCTTGAGCGCAGTGTTAGGGGAGCGGTTCAAACGGGATTAAACATTGACGATCTAAAATCGCTTCCAATTTATGTACCTTCTAATGCACTACAATTAGAAGTATCATCGCTAGTTCTACAATCGAAGAAAGAGATAGATAGTTCAAAACTTCTTTATCAACAAGCGGAAGATTTGCTTCTGGAAGAATTAGGACTGAAAGATATTCAATTTGAAGATGATCTCTCGTTTGTCATTAATTCAGGAGAGGTCAAAACCGCCAACCGTACCGATGCTGAATATTATCGGCCAAAATATAAGGAAATTATTAAAATACTAAAGAAAAACCCAAACGATGTACTGGAAAATTGTTTTTATATCATACGAAGTAAAAATTTCCTCTACACGGAAGAAGGCGACATAGGCGTTATTAAAACTAAACAGTTGGGTAAACAATTTCTTGGTTTTCAAGTAGAGAATGTAACGACTAATGAAGTGGTAGATACTGAAAAATTACCAACCATTCAAGACCGAGACGTCCTTTTTGCATCAATGGGTGTAGGTTCGCTCGGAAAAACTAATATATACTATGAGCTTGAAAACGACAACCAATTTACAATCGACTCTACTTTAAAGATTTTTCGGGCCAAAAAGGAACAAAAACTATTACCCGAAGTATTATCGGTTTATCTGAGTTCAGAAATAGGACAACAACTTATATATAAATATATAGTTGGCTCGAGCGGCATTATTTCTATTTATGATAATTATATAAGAGAATTAATTATCCCAATCCTTCCCAAATCTACCCAGCAAAAAATCGCCGACCTCGTCCGCCAATCCCACGAATCCAGAAAGAAGTCAAAGGAATTACTAGAACAAGCTAAAAGTAAAGTTGAAGAGATAATCAAGAAAGGATAAACTTATGGATTATAGAATACTTAAATGCATCTTTTGCGGGGCTGTGATTACTTGTGCAGGAATGCAGACTTACTGCAAATGTAACGAGCTGTGTTATCCTTTTAATCCATACGATGAATCATACTCTAGACGACCAATTCAGCAATATAATATTAGCGGATATAGACAATTAGCTGAAACATATACCAGCTCAGGCACATCTGCCAATTTCCAACAGATGATATAACCAAGTGACAACCCCCGCCAAATCCCACCCGTTATTTATACATTTTTCTATAAATGTCTTGAAAGTAATAAAATTTCAGGATAGAATAAAGAGGAATTAATAAAGGAAGTCAATAATGTTTGGTTTTGGTAAAGAAAAAACAGGGAATCCCATCCCAGAGCACGAAGAGACACAATTACCACCGGAAAAAACACCGGAAATTAACGGATTTGTGCAAATCCTTTTTGACCCGAACACAATGCAAGATAAGGTAAACAAAGTAGAAAATAATTTGGTTATTTTGGATAATGTTGATCTTTATGCGATCACTCCGGGGATAATTGACAAGCAGGGTGGCGCCCCTTCAAATGTTTCTATATTAGTTTCGGATAAACAATATACCGAGATGGTTGAAAGCGCAAAAGGCAGGGCTTGCGAACTCTCAAATATCATAAAAAGCACTGATCCCAGGGCTACTCTCGCTACAGTGGAAGCGAACGGTTTGACGGGATATGCTTATCCTAGTAGCGATGAGCAACTGGCGCCAAAGATTGCTGAACAATTGAGCGCAAATTCTGACGATGCCGAAGTATTGCCGGAAGAAAACACAATTGGCACACAAAAATAGGGTGATAGAAGGCATAGAAGAAAGGTAAAATAGGACAATTTACTACTAATTTTTGGCTGGGGGTCGCCAATCGGCATTGGCATTTTCCTCCTTTGCCTTGGGGGAATGATTTATCTACTCTCCAAGTCCGGCAAAAAGTAACCCCTAGAACGTAGAAGACATATTATTAGCGGCTCGCCTCTCTCACCACCGCTTTTCTCACTTACCCAAAAGTGCTAAAGTAGAGAAAAGGAGAGAAACTATACATAATAAAAAACTAACCATTCGAATTATCATGGCAATTATTGTTCTTTTAATTATCATAACGTCCGGTTTTTTGTATGCGACTTTCGGATATCAAAAGCCTAAAGAACGCCCTGATCGGTTTTCCTACAATATGCCTATCAGTAATAATGAAGCAACATTAAGCTTACAATTTTCCTTCATGGAATACGACCAAACAACTAAATACGAAGATGATATAAGAGTAGATTACTTCTATAATCCTAACTCCCGGGAAACCACCCTTACCGAGAACTCGAGTGGTAATACAATAAGAATACTAGCTAATATCGGTAAGTATTACACTGGAGCTGGATCTAATTATTTAAAAAAAAGCGGCACAGTAAGATTCTGTCAAGCCACTGGCATTACCTATGATACTTGGGACGGCAGGCACGATCAAAGAATATCCCCAAAAGATTACTACTATATTCCCAAATATAAGATATTAATCGAGGATAATGTTAAAAATGATACTTCAAAACAAATAATAGAAAGTATCTGTATTGAACCTAATAAAGATTGAATATAATTTTTTAACATTTTATCTAAAAAACAAATAATTAAATAAAAAAAGAGCCGGGAATCCCGGCATAACCAACCTACATTGTGAGCTTCCGCTCTCTCTGCTCATCACCACGGATGAAGATGTCAGTTGCCCTCGGATGGAGAGCCGTCTCATCCTCGGCATTCTTCCGATGAATCGCATAGACCTCCGCCAACGCATCGCTTTGGCCACCATCGGTCGCCGTCTCCTGTATATCTTGCAACTTGGCCTCCTTGGAACTCATGTCTTCGCCGTCCGAACAGTCACCGTCTTAACCCCGATAGCAACTCGAAAGGTTTTCAGCGCCTCATCCAATGTCTTGCCGTTGATCACAGCCTTGCCCGACTTTGTCTTCAGCTTGTACTGCTTCAACTCCTCCGGATCAAAGAAAACGAGGCCACCCAACCCTATCCAGTTGCGCACCATGCAAGGCTGGAGATCGTGACCATGCATCTTGATTGTCACCAAAAGCTTCTTCTCCCTCGGCAATGGCGTGATCGTCCAGCTCTTAGTGCATCTGGTCGAATACACGATTAGCCCGGCTACTACGATGACAAGAATAATAACCGCAGCCAGAAATACCCTCATCCAGCCACCCCCTCAGTACGTAGTCACTTGGTGAAATTATACCCTAAGTAAGCTAAAATTTCAATAAAAAAAGGGGTCATAACCCTAAGGGTATCGGACCCCGTTCCAGTAGATCCCTCCTTTTCCATCTCTCCTTTACTTCCCACTCCAGTTCCACAACCCCAAATGCTGGTGTGATCGGAGGTGGCACCATATTGGCGATGACTTCGACAATCTCTCGCTCTAAATCGTATGCCAAAGGATCTTCTTTCAACGAATCCTCATCGTACCAATCCTGAAGATAGTACACGAGTTCTTCAAGAAGCCATTCATCCGTGAAAGCATGAATGCTGGTTTCACTTCGAACGTACTTCAGTTCCAACTGGACTACCGTGTCTTCGAAATCCCTCCGCTGAGCCTCATCTATCAGCTCACCGGTGTCCAGCTCTACAAGCGACCGATACTCCTCACTATCCACAAACGGCATCAACATCATCATGGTCTCTCGCAAGCCAGATCGTATAGATCTTCCGAGATTCACTCCCGCCGCGCTATGGATTGAGCCAAGGTGAGATAGAAGCAACCGGATGAGCGGATAGTTATTCATTGCCTTCCCCCTTATGCCCAATCTAACCCAAAATCCCATTTTTGCAATATATTAACAATACTATCCCCCTCTTTGGTATAAAAAAATCCCGCACTTACGCACGGGACATTGAAAATGGCTAGATCCTAAGATCTTATTGTTTGACTTGCGGCTTGCCAAATTCCTTATCTCGGCATATTAACACCCTGATTTCGTCCTTGCCCACCCATTTGAAAAGCTTGGGCGCCTCTTTAGGATTGAGCCGCGTACAGCCGTGAGACGCCGGCTGTCCGAGAAATCGAATATTCTGCCGACTGGTCGCGTGGAATGCCTGACCCTCGTTGTAGAAGAGCGAGAAGGGCATATTGCAGTCGTAAAGAGTGGAGTAGTGCATTTGCTCCTTAGAAGAGACGGTAAATAGCCCCAGGTGATTGTGATACGCCTTCGGACTAGGTTTACCCGGCAAACAATCAATCTCCCCGCCCTTAACTGGCTGCGCTCCGCTCACCAAACCGCTCATGAACCCAACGTCGCCCTCAAACGCGATGTAGAATTGCTTCGCGTTTTTATCATGGTAGAAGTTGGCAAATACCCATTTCCCACCATGATCGACAAAGTTCAGAAACTCGTCCCAGTCAGTCTGCTCGAGGTAGTCAAACGGACACTCTTTCGGCAACAAAATGAAGCCGTTTCCTACCTGTCCCCGCGCTTCATTCTGCGGCGATTCTGTCGCCGGAGGCGATACTACCTCGTCTTGAGTACTGTCAGTAGAAGGAAGGTCGGTTGGAATATCCGCTGCCCAACACACCCTGCTCATCAGAAGAATCCCGCATACCAATACAATCAATAGCCTCAATCTGTCCCCCCTTATTTTACTCACCGATATTCGCTGATAACAAAACAATGAAAAAATTGTACCACTAAAACACAGAATAATCAAGCCCCCGCAGCCCAATCAACCGCCAAAATACCCACCTCGCCTCAATCACTCACCACCGCTTTTCTTACCTCCTCGCCCTTCCGAGAAGAAGACTTCTACGAATACCAGAAGATGCGGGTCGCGGCAAGGATCATACCTGACGAGAAGCAACCGGTTCTCGTGGCTTCGCTGGAACTGTTCCGCATCAAGCGCGAATGTCCGAGCTGCAATAGTCTCCACTGGCACAAGATAGTCGCTGGCAAGGAGAACAAATTTACTCACGACCATCTTTCGGTGCGTGAGCTGTCACCACATCTACAAGCCCGACAAATCGCTCTACTGACCAATAACAAAGACTGCACCAGCAGTCTTCTTTTTATTAAATTCAATTTGCAAAAGACGCGAGAGATTTGAAGATAATCCCAATATTAATTTGCATAATAAATCATTAGTTGGTAGCATAATAATAAGGAGACATCATGTCTAAAAAAATTGAATCTGTGTGCGGTTTACTAAGACTAAGTCTAGGATGGGTTTTTCTTTGGGCATTTATTGACAAGCTATGGGGATTGGGATTTGCCACTACATCGGCAAAATCCTGGCTCTCCGGCGGTTCTCCAACCCTGGGATTTCTCAAGTTCGGTACTCATGGACCGTTCGCCTCATTTTATCAGGGAATTGCTGGCAACTCGGTAGTTGATTGGCTATTCATGCTCGGACTTTTAGCCCTCGGTCTTGCTTTGATTCTTGGCATTGGTATCAAAATTGCTAGTTATGTTGGTACTGTTTTATTATTACTTATGTGGTCAGCCGCTTTGCCGCCCGCAAACAATCCTTTTCTAGACGAGCACATTATCTATATACTCATTCTTATTGGTCTTGCTTCAGCAAATGCTGGACAATATCTTGGCTTTGGCCGTTGGTGGTCAACAACCGGTTTAGTCAAAAAACATCCATTTTTACAATAACCTATCGGTAGGGAGCATCTATGCGGAATCGAAACTTGGCAATAACCATTATTATTGGGATTATCTTCCTTCTACAATTCATCTTCCCGGAATTTTTTGCCTCTTTACCAACCCACCGATTATTCACCAATCCTGACTCTAATATCGGATTACTTATTACCCATTGGTCCCTCCTTCCATTAAAAATCAGTCTTGCTTTCGTTTTTATGTGGTTCGGTATCGATAATTTAGCCCACCCTGAAGGATTCGACAATATCGGCGATGTATTTTTGGAAAAGCTTGGCATCAAACATGATTTCAATCTTCAAACATTCGGCCGCCTGCAGGGCATAGTAGAGATATTGCTATCCATCGCCTTGCTTACCGGTTTCTACTTAGACCTAGCTTCTCTTATTGCCACCGCTCTACTGGCTTTGATTTTAATTGTTTTCTGGAAAGCCTCATCTATGTTTGTCCGCGATCTTGGTCTTCTCGGTAGCGCCTTAACGCTCCTATTAATCACTACCGGAGGAAAATAAATCCAATATTAGAATAAAGGAAGGAAGGTATGGCCTTACCTGAAGACGAGCTTTCGTTAATAATGAAACAAATTATGTATCCGCAATCAGGGGCTAATAAATCATCAAATAACTACAATCCGCCCCCTATGGTCAGCTCACCACATCTCTCGGGAACAGACCGGCCGTTTCTAGTAGTAGCAATAGAGGAATAAAAAACAGAAATTATAATTCAAGGAAAGGGAGACAATGAAAACAATAAAGATAATAATTCTAATCATTACAACCATACTCGGAGCATATTTTACTTACTATTATCTTTCAACTGCGTCAATCTGTGGCGGACCAGACAGCTGCCCACCACCATCCTATCCATATATTACAGCCATAATGACAATTGTAGGGGGAATTTTTGGTTGGGCAATCGGCTCAGTAATAAATTCCATAATATACAAAAGGAAGCGAACATGAATCATTCATCGAAAATCGGTTTCAGTTTCGCAACACCAAACTGGAGTCTAATGACACCTATGGGACACCTATTTATAGTCCTTGTTCTGGTATTGTGAAAAAGACAGAGCAAAGCTTTCCAGATATGCCGATTGGAATAAAAGGTAAATCGAGTGAAGCTAATTATGTAGTGATTGGCTGTAATGGATTCAGTATTTCACTTGTTCATTTCAAATCGAACTCTGTATTGGTAAAAGTTGGCGATCAAATTACAGTCGGTCAGAAGGTGGGCCTGATAGGTGATAGCGGCTTCACCGATGGACCGCATTTGCATATTATGGCTTTTCGTGTCAATTTATCGAACGAAAGGACGCCCGTGCCCCTGCCGATAACTTTTAATGGCAAATACTATTATCGTGGCGATAATTTTACAAACTAAAAATCTAAAATAATTTTATTCGAGCACCATTCGTCCATCCAACGCCAATACCCCTTGTCCCTTAGGTAGTACCAGTAGGGGATTGATATCCATCTCTTTTATTTGCGGAAAATCAATTAACAATTGAGAAAGTCTGCCCAAGCAATCAACCAAAGCGCTACTGTCCAGTGGCGGCATACCCCTAACTCCGCCGAAAATCTTATTTGCTTTAATGAGCTCAAGCATGCTTTTTGCATCTGCTTTATCTATTGGCGGCAGGGCGAATGTGACATCTCTCAAAACTTCAACTAAAATCCCGCCCAAACCAACCATCATTAAATTGCCCAAAGCCGGATCTCTACTTGAGCCCAAAATAAATTCAAAACCAACTTTAGGCGCCATTTCCATCAGTAAAACCCCGTCAATTTTTGCCGAAGGCACATTCTTCCTGATAGTTTTAATTATCTCAGTAAACTTTTCGCCCGCTTTCTCCGGTGCTATATCCAAACGTACTCCGCCCGAATCACTTTTGTGGGGAATATCCTCGGAAACAATCTTCATCGCCAGATTAGTCCCGATCTTTTTTGCTGCTGCCTTTGCTTCCTTTGCTGTTTTCACCACCTGCCGCTTCAGAGTTACAAAACCATACTTATCCAAAACCGATAATGCCTCTGCCTCCGGCAGTACCTTGCGCCCGACAGAGCTGATAATCTTTTGCGCCCCTGCTTTATCAATATTGTTAAATTTAAATTCACTGCCATCTGGATTCTTACAAGAAACAGCATATCTGTTCATTGTTGCCAAAACTTTCGCCGCTTGCTCGGGAAAATTTACTGCCGCTACATTCTCTCTTTGTAGAAGTTTAACACCCGCCTCCACTGTCGCTTCTCCCATAAACGTCACAACAATTGGTTTCTTTGTTGCTCTTTTTGTCTGAGCAATTACTTGCGCTGTTTCCTTTATTTCTGTCATGGACTGCGGTGTCAGAATTACTACAATGCTCTTCACATTCTCATCTTGAGAAATAACCTTCAGTACAGTTCCATAGCGTATTGCCTTAGCATCTCCAAGAATGTCGATTGGATTATGAATATTAGCTGCCGCCGGCAGAATTGATTTTAATCTTTCCAAAGTCCCCGGATTTAATTTTGCCATTTGTAATCCGTTAGCGATTATTTCATCCGTTGACAATACACCGGGTCCTCCGGCATTTGTAATAACTGCCACACCATCACAAACCGCCAATTCATTATCAGTGAACACCCTTACTAAATCAAATAAATCCTCTACACTTTGAGCTCTTATGACGCCTGCTTGACGGAATAGAGCATCATAAGCGCTGTCACTTCCCGCTAAGGCTCCTGTGTGCGATAGAGTTGCCGAAGCTCCGGCAGACGTCCGCCCGGACTTAATGACGATTACCGGCTTAGGATTGCCACGTTGTGCGTTATTTATCAGCTGAATAAATTCCTGCGGATGATTCAGACTCTCTATGTACATCGCTATCACTTTTGTTTTCTCATCCTTAAAAAGGTACTCAAGTAGGTCAATATCATCCACAACCGCTTTATTTCCAATACTGACAAATTTAGAAAATCCCACCCCGTAGAATTTAGCATAATCAATTACTGCAGTGCAAAGGGCTCCGCTTTGGGAAACAAACGCCACCGCCCCTTCTGCCGGCATCGAAGCGGCAAATGAGGCGTTCATCTTGATTTCTGGATTAATTATTCCTAAACAGTTTGGACCGATAAGGGCGATATTATATTTCTTGCATATTGTGATGATATTTTTTTCCAGATCCGCTCTGCCGGCTTCCTTGAACCCGGCAGAGATTATTACTGCCGCGCCTATGTCTTTCTGTCCAACTTCTTCTAAAACCTCAGACACCGCGATTGATGGTACTGCAATAACCGCCAAATCTACAGAGTGGTATATATTTGAAACCTTCGGATAACTTTTGATACCATTGATCTCTTTACCCTTCAAATTAACAAAATAGAGTGTCCCCCCAAAACCCTTCATTAAATTATTCACCAAATCATTACCAACCGATCCCGCCTGGTTTGACGCTCCGATAACTGCGATACTTTTTGGATAGAATAATTTTTCTAGATCCATAGAACCCCTCCATACTATCTGAATAAATTATAACACAACAACCCAACAAAGATAGAATAATAAACAGCCGGGTTTTCGCTGATGCCTGTCTTTTGAGTTAATTTGTTATAATTCATGTATGAAAAATAAAGTTAGTATAGCTGTTGTAGGCGGGGGAATCTCCGGACTCGTTGCTGCCTATCGCCTCTCTCAAGAGGGTTTTAAAGTAAATCTATTTGAACCCAAAGAATTGGGTGGTCTCCTTTCCACATTTCCAATTGGCGCTAACCGTCTGGAGAAATTCTACCATCATATTTTTCCCCACAACAAAAACACACTCTCCCTGTTAAGCGAATTAGGCTTAAAAGAAAAAGTTCAATTTACCAATACAAAAATTGGTCTCTTTACAGGTAGAAAAACCATCCCCTTCTCGACAATTATTAATTTTTTTAATTTTCCGCCCCTCGACTTCAAACAAAAAATCCGCCTTGGTATTAATACAATTCGCTTGAAACACCAGAAATGGCAAAAGCTGATCAAATATCCAATCACAAAATTTCTACCAGAATATTTAGGTAATCATGCCTATAAAATAATATGGCAACCATTGGTTGAAAAAAAGTTTGGTTCTTATACGGATACTGTTATGATGCCATGGCTGTGGGCTAGAATAACACAGCGATCCAAAAAACTTGGGTACTTAAATGGTAGCTTCCAATGTTTGATCGATCGGCTCGCCGAGAAATTATCAGAGAATGGCGTCAGAATCAGAGGATCCGCTGTTGACGACATGGCAATCAAAGACCAATGTATTATTCTAAAAGCAGGAGGAAAAAACCATATCTTCACTCATGTACTTTTTGCAACCCCCCTTCCGGTATTCAAAAAAATTGCCAGCAAGGTCTTATCGCCTGATTTTGTTAAACAACAACTTTCTATTCGTTATATCAAAGCCCAATGCCTGATTCTGGCCTTAAAACATCCTCTTACACAATATTATTGGATAAATATTAACGATCCTAAATCCAAATTTATTGCCTTAGTCGAACATACCAATTTCCGCTCTGTTGATGATTATAATGGCCAGCATTTGGTTTATTTGAGCCAATACTGTCCGCCGGGAAACGGTCCTTACCCTAAAAACAAAGAAGAGATACTGAACACCGCTATACCATTATTAAAAAAAATAAATAAAAATTTTTCACCGAATTGGATAAAATCTTCCCATTTGTTCAGCTCTCAATTTACCCAGCACGTGGCTGATAAACAATATTATACTCATCTACCCCAGATTGAAACCCCACTGAAAAATGTCTATAACATTTCAATTGCCCATATTTATCCGGACGATCGAGGTATTGAAAAAGCCATTGAATTAGCCGAACAAGCCGCTTCCCTGATAATAAGATCTTAATAATCATAAATTAATCTAATCTGTGCTATAATTTATTTAGGAGGGGCTGATTGTGCCTAACCATTTGAGTAATTCAAAACCAGCTCGAGATTATTCCCTCGACATAATACGGGGGATTGTCGTTCTTATAATGATCATTGCTCATGCGATCGATTTTTATCACGATGGATCTAGTACATTCCTTCATTATCTTGTCATATCCATTAATACAATTACTTTTACAATATTTCTTTTTCTATCTGGTGCTATCGCTTACTTGGTTTATTTAAAGAATCATTACTCTGAAAAAACTCTCTTTCACCATATTGGTAGGCGATTAGGTCTTTTATTAGGCTCATACTATGTTTTGGTCTGTATAAGTTTATTTGACAAAATAATATCCGCCTCTCTATATGATCAATTGCGGCTAATTCTCGATGTCCTACTTTTCCGCAATGTCCCTTCCTATACTGAATTTTTAATTCCGTTTTTGCTGTTTAGTCTCCTAATAATTCCCCTGCGCAAAACGATGACCAAACTGGCGGAGAACATACCTCTTGCGATCACGGTATCTCTTGGCATTTACGCGCTTGGTATGCTCCTGTATCACATATCTTTGCCTTCATATCTGATTCCGTGGAAAGCATTATTAGTAGGTCACGACTCGATTTATCGTTTCCCAATCTTTCAATATTTCCCTATTTATATCTTCGGTTTGCAATGGGGACGGTACCTTGTTAATACCTCGAATGTTAAAGAAAAAGGTATTACTTCACAGATACTCCTTTGGCTAACCGCAGGAATTTTGATTATTTCTGTCGCAGTTTATTTATTAATGAATACTCCCATTTCCCATATCTTTCTGCGCTGGCCTCCTTCTGTGCCATTTCTACTAACTGGCTTATTAGCCATTTTTATCCTCTTTAGAAATGTTTACTCTTCAAAAGAATATCGCCACCATCCCTTTATTCGTGATACTCTCTTGCTCTTGGGTCAAAATGCTCTTGCCCTTTATTGGGCCCACATTTTTCTACTGAAACTATACAAAATGGCAGGTGGTATCACTGTAAGCTCCCCAATTTTAGTTGCGGTAATGTTGATCGTCCTAATACTTACTTCCCTAGCCCTGGCTACTTTTGTCCCATTCAATTTCGGCTTTCACCTAACTTTTGTTAGAGAAAGTAGCGGGCGTCCATTTTTTTCCTATAACCAATCTTATCTCCCCCCGATCTACCAAATCGCAGAGGATATCAGTCATAAGCCTAAATTTCACTTCCGATTTGCCTATGTAGCTGTCGGTATCGCCTTATTTTTTGCCATGATATCTTTTTTTACAGCAACCCAAAATAAAATATTTGCTGAACCGAAAAGAAGTACTAGATGGTGGAATATGGAGTATTCATACAAACAGCCAATCACAATAAAAAATAACCAGTCCGTTACTATGATAAAATCTGGAACGCCAGTTCTGCTCTCCATTAACCACCGCCAGCTAGTCCAAGACCAAAAATCACTTATTAGTGGCAATGACATAAGGATATTATTCTTTGACGGTCATAGTTTTCATGATATTCCCCGCCAGATTGTTAATAACTGGAATAGCGATAATTCTCTTGTTTCTTTCCAGCTGTCAAATAACATTGGTGCAAACAAAACTTCTCTGCAGTACTTTCTTTACTATGGTAATCTATTGGCCGACTCTCCCTTAACCAACACAATTGTTTCAAGCACTAATTCGCTGGCCGAACTTATTCTAAGCGGAGAAGAAACACGCCCATATTTTGCAAAAAGTAATCGTCAATGGTTTTTAAAAAGCGATTATATTGCCAAAACCGAACCACTAATTCTAACCTTAGAATCCAAACAATCCTCTCGAAATACTAGCTTGCTGGTCAAATATGAAGTGGTTGGCACAGGATTAAATGGAACCCTGTCTCCTTCTCAAACCGAAGAAAATATATGGGAAGCCCAAATTGATGTTTCCTCTCTTTCGCCGGGCTCCTATCGAGCAAGATGCATCATTGAGGATGCAAGGGGCGAGACTGAATTGAGCCAAAGTATTGGTTTCAACGTTTCGTACCCTCTTTATGTAACTTGGAGTTGGGATTGGGAGGGCTATGACGTGAGCCAATCCTACCTGAATGATATGGAACAGCTTTCCCTCAAACACCACAGTATAAAAATGACGCATTTCTTCAGTCCGCGAATTTATACCGCCCCTAATATTTCACCTGAACGACGTCAATACCTGACCGATTGGGTAAAAAACCGCCGAGACAATTTTGGCGAACAGATAGCACTTCACCTCCATATGTTCCCGGATTTTGTCAGCGATTCCGGCGTAATAGTTAAAGACAGTCCCCGCTGGGGTTTTTACCAAGATGGCTATGATATCTTGACAACCGCCTACAGCTACGACGAAATTTTAAAAATGATAAACCGCGCTAAACAATATTTTGAACTGAACGGATTAGGAGTGCCGACGGCTTACCGCACTGGCGGCTGGTATGCCAATGAAGAAACCCTGCGTGCAATTCAAGACGCTGGAATCAAAGTTGACAGTTCCGGTCGAACTACCTACGCCTTTGGCGCTAGAAAACAACCCGGTTTTTGGGATTTAAAGCCGACTGACCGACCTTACTATCCGTCTGTGTCAAACCAAAATTCTTCATACCCGTCCCCCAATCTGTCACTTCTCGAAATTCCCAATAACGGAGCGGATTCTTACTCTTTTTCAGCTCAAGATATGATCCAGAGATTTAAAATGAACTACAACGGCTCGCCACTTTCCCAAAAACAGCAAATAACCTATCTTACTCATCCACACTGGTTTAATTCTGCCGAACAAAAAAGAGTTGATGAACTATTCACTTACGTAGATCAATTCTACTATGATCTGGATAATGGTCCGGTCATCTATGCCACTACCGAACAAGTTTACCAAGCCTTCACTTTACCGGAGAGCGCACAATGATTGACAAAAAAGAAATAATTACAATCGTACTATTGTATTACACTCTCTGGATTACCCTTACCCTGATATTCCTAATAATAATATTGTCTATAATCTCAAAAATACTTCATCCCCTGAATGTCAAATCTATTTTTACTTTATCTAAAATCAAATCAATCTTTTATTCAATACTGAATTTTATCTCAAAAAGAAAAATTCTACTTATATCTGGACTACTCCTTGTCGCTTTGGCTGTAGTATTAATAATAGTAATTAACTCTCCCAAAATAATTTTTCCCCGCAATCCGTCTTTCGGTACTAAGAATATCGATGAATCCCATCCTATTATTTTTACATTTGATCGCCCAGTTAACTCTAATGAGATTAAGATACAAATCAAGCCGCCTATTGCTGGCATTACGATAAATCGCTTTCAATTCAATCATGGTCGCATGGAACACAGTTTCTATTTTTATCCCCAAATAACACTACCTCCTGACGCAGAGTACTCAGTTACCCTCTCTTCGGCAGGAGGTGTCTTCGGTCTAGCCAAAAGTAAAGAGTATCTTTTTAGTCTGCACACTCCGCCATCACCGGGAATTACCTCGATCTTACCAAAAAACGGGGAAGAAAATGTAGATATTAATCAAGATATTGTAGTTAGTTTTGACTTTAGTGACCAATATCGTACACAATGGAGTTTCCAACTAATTCCCGAGGTAAAACTTTCAATTAAAAAAAATGGTAATAAAACAATTGTTGTTAAACCTGAAACACCGCTACAGAAAGGCCTTACTTATCAATTGAAAATTTTTCGAATTCCAATTGCCTACAGCTTTAAAAGTCATAAGGTCATTAGACGGGGGGAATCGCAAGAAGTAGGTGGTTCAACATTTAAAACAGTCGTCTCCCCGTCGGTTAAATCGATTTCTCCAACAGGCAGTGGTATATTAGTGGACACGGCAATCAAAATTGAATTCCGCCAGCCAATGGACACTGAGTCGGTTAAAAAAGCTTGGTCTATCTCACCTGTTACTTCCGGAAACTTTACATGGGAAGGGGATACTAACCTGACATTTATTCCAACTAATGTTTTCACTAAAAATACCCAATACAAGATAATTCTCAGCCAATCTGCCAGTACAAAGTATGGTATGCCGTTCGAAAGCAACTATATATCACAGTTCACTACAATAGGTCCAGTCACGGCTTCTTTTTCTCCAGCTAATAGCTCCAGCCGAATCGGTCTAAGTAAAGCAATAATCGCTACATTTAATCAAGAGGTAGATCACGAATCAGCCGAAAAAAACTTTAGCATTTCTCCGCTAGTAGCCGGTAACTTTAGCTGGCATGGTAATATTATGACGTTCCAGCCATCGGCAAACTATCAGTATAGTACCTCTTATACTGCTTCATTATCCGCCGGCATAAAATCAACTAAAGGACTAGATTCCAACCAAACCTTTTCTTCGAAATTCACGACCATTGACCAGGTAGTGAAATTAAACATACCTTTTTATAAACAAGAACATTACTATACCTGCGGTATTGTAGCGGCTCGTATGGCTCTTGCTTTCAAAGGAGTAAATATTTCCGAAATGGGCTTACTTAGCGAGGTGGGATACGATTCAACACCACTGAACACTGCCAACAATATCTGGGGAAATCCTGATGTAGGATTTGTCGGTACACTAATGGGTAGTCCGAAAGGTACCGGATATGGTGTGCATTGGGCGCCTGTTGCCAAAGCAATAAACTATCATCGCCCCGCCGAAATCAAACAAAATTGGAATGTCCAGGGAATTGCCACCGAAATTGCTAATGGCAACCCTGTGGTTATCTGGTGGGTGAATGGCGTCTGGCCAAGCTTTGAAAGATCATGGAAAACACCCGATGGTACTTCTATCCGCGCCGTTAATGGCATGCATGCCGTTGTTGTTAATGGCTTTACTGGCACAGTGGATAATCCAAAAACCTTCTCCGTAAGTGACCCATGGTGGCCGCGCAAGGATTATAATATTGCCCTATTCAACTCATACTGGCATTGGTTTGGCAATACTGCTATTGTTGTTCGCTAACCCGATACAAAGTTAAGCCAGTATTGGGGTAACGTGCAACTGGTCTATAGTATATACTAATTTGCTCACCGATTGCTTTTGTATATGAATCCTTATACTGCTTATTTTTTGGTAGCCAAACTATAAATTTTGGTTTATTTATTTTTATACTCTTTATAATCGAATCCTGCGCTTTCGAATTCTCGTTTATTTCACTGACATACAAATAACGCGAAACAGGCAGTCTATCGGCCAAGAAATATAATCCTGTAAATACCCGATTTGAATATACTTTATCTGTAATCAAAGTACCATTTCTTACTTTTTCACTTATCTCCAACTGCTCGTTTCTTTGAGGCACCTTAATTGCAAGAGTAGTATATACAAAATTTAATAACGAAAGAAAACCACATGCAATTATTAGTATATTAAGAAAATATTTGAAGCGAGTTTTATGGTAAAATGACACTGCAACTAGGCAAATAAATGGCAAGACCTGAAGCCAATAATGGGGATATTGCCTGTAAAATAAGATTGGGATCGGAATAAAAGCCATTGTCAGAATCGCAATGTTTTCCAATGATGGATATTTTTTTTTCCAAATCGCAAGCACGAAACCCACCAAACCGCCGAATGTCATAAACCAAACAATACTAGACTGTGCGACCGACAAAGCTAATCTCTTAACATTTTCCGTATCATCCAAAGATGGGTAACTGGTTAAATTGAGTTCTATAACTTGTTGCCAAAACCCTCCAAATTGATGCATATATTGATAATATCCTACCCATGGTAGCCAAACAGCTACTAATCCACCCATGAGGAATATTAAATACTTTAGATTTCCCCACTTCTTCATTGTAATTAGCAACAGCAATATTGTCACAAAATTAATTAACGCCGGCTGCTTACATAACATAGCTAAGCCAACCGATGCCCCAACAAGGAAAATCATTACATTTTTCTTAGTTTCCAGAAATAACAAATAAAGATATAAACCAATTACCAAAAAAAATGACATTAGAGGTTCTGTTAGTATTAAGTGCCCCTCGTATAGTGGTAAAATAAGTAAATATAACCCAGCCGCCAGCAAACCATGTGCTTCACTAAACCGGTTTCGGCCGATTCTATAAATCATGTAACAAGTCAGCAAGTTAATGAGTAAAAAAAGTAATCGGATAGTCACTGGCGAATTTGTAAAATTTGTAAATATACTTAAAAAATAATAAAGCCCAGGCGGTTTATGGTCAAATATATCTCGATAAGGTAAAAAACCATGGTTGATTTGCTTGGCTACAGCTAAAAAGACTCCCTCATCCTGACCAATCGGCCAAATCAAACCTAGAATATTCATCGCCAAGCCAATAATAAAAATAACTAACAGACACTTCCTCATAGATTAAACTTAAAAGAAATACTATCTAAAAGCAATAAATTTTGTTTTCTTGACAATAGCTTAGCCTTAACCTACTCTAAATAAAGGAGCTCAATGAAGCATTATTGGAAAAATATATTAATTACCCTTTCAATACTACTGATAATAATCTTGTCATACTTCTATTATTATGGCAGTTTAAGTGCTGACAGTGAGCCAAGTACTACAATTGTAAAACGAATCATAACTAATAATCCTGATTTACAAGTTGAAAAAAATCAACGAATCTCCCAGTCATTAAATGCCCTTAATGCAGATATTGCCGTGCTGAAAGAGAACTCTAATGATACTCTGGGTGATGTTATTAAAGATTTACAAAATTTTTGATTATGAAATATTATCTAAAAATTACAATCATCATATTATTAATTATCCTCCTTTCCCCAATATCTACTCGCGCTTTGGACTTAAAAGGACCGATTTCCGAATACCAAAAAATAAAAACTAAAATACCGACATTATCCTCAAACCAAGAAAGTCCTGAATATCTGGCAATAAAAAAAGAACAGCTAATTAAGATATCCTCCATTTTAGTTGTTTCTTTGAGTAGTGACCGAGACATGATATTTACCCTCCAGAGCATTGATCAAACTCAAAAAAATCAACTCGCTGTCATTATCCAAACGTCAGTTGATAAGATAGTTGCACAAAGTAGCAAAATCGCTTTAGCTGAAAATCTAAATGATCTCAAAACAATTTCAAAATTAATCCTTGATCTATGGCAGTCCACTCATACTCTATATAAAAGTTCACTAGCTCAAATGCTCAATTCCGAATTTGACAATATCACTACCGATACTGCATCAAATATAGATGCGATCAAAACAGAATCGGCTCGACTTAAATCTCAAAATAAAGATGTCACTCTCCTAAATAGCAAGGTTGAGGAGGCTGAGTCTATCCTATCACAAATTCGAGTTGTCATAAGCACCAATCAGCAACTAGTTTCCGGAATAGATAAAAACTTTAATACAAATTCAACATTTGAGCAATTCTTACAATCGCTCGCAGATTCACAAAAACTTGTTCTTAAAATGCAACAATCGCTCAGTGATGCCGAACTGGAAGTTAATCGCTATTCCACCAAATAGCTATTGAACACAAATCTAATTTAGTAATAAAAATTATCTAAACTAATTAGCTCATTCGCTTTTGCCTTAATTCTTTGGAGACTTCCCTTTCTTTAATTCTTTCACGCTTGTCATATTTCTTTCTCCCGCGCCCTATTCCCAGTTCAAGCTTAATATAGCCACGCTTAAGATACATTTTTAAAGGTAAAATCGTCAGTCCTTTTTCTTGGGCCCTACCGATTAAGTTATCAACTTCTCTGCGATTCAAAAGTAGCTTGCGGCTTCTGCTGGGATCACCCTCGGCTGTAGCAATATTTGCTCCGACTAGCCAAACCTCCGGTTTGCCGCCTATTGCTAAAATTTTCCCATAACTCCCGGCTAAATTCACTTTCCCAGCCCTAATTGCCTTAACTTCCTCTCCAATCAAAACAATCCCTGCTTCCAGGGTTTCTAAAATATCATAATCAAATCTTGCTTTCCGATTTTCTGCTATAGCTTTACTCATAAGCAAATTATAACACAGGTCAGCCGAAAATATGTTCCAATATAGAATCCGTTTGCTTCTTCAGATCATTAAGACCAGCCTGATTTATAATAGTATGATCGGCCATAGCGATTGGACCCGCTTTATGTAGGTTCTCAATTTCAGCTTTATCTCTCGCTATGGTTTCTTCTTTTGTAAAGCTCCTGAAACGCAAATCTTTGTCCTCGCCATGCCTATTTGATCGCGATTCTAACCGAGCATACCTTAGACCAGGGGGAGTATATACTGCTATCGTAATAAAATTATTTGGATATTTTTCTTGTAATACCAAATATTCTTCCCAAGAATAGAGTCCGTCGCCAATAACATCACTCTTAACTAATAATTCATCTATTTTAGGCATGTTTAGAATCGCAAAAGCTGCCATGCCATGTTTTTTTCTTAGTCCCTCGCGTATCTCTCGCTCCAATGCTTCAGTTGGTTTTTGACCCAGTTTTTTAATAGTATCTAAGGTAATTTGTCCAAATCTAAAAAAGCCGAATTCTTTCTTGCTCATCAGGTAATTTGCAACTTCTGATTTTCCAGCCCCTGCCATTCCCACTAAACATATCAATTTATTACTCATTTGATACCTCCTTATATATGTATATACTAAAAACAGGGGAATTAAAAGTTTTACTTGCAGTTGTCCAAAAAAGATACTATATTGAAAACAGATTAAAAGTTAAAGAATATCTTCCCACGAAAGGTCTGCATGGATAAAGAAGTGGAAAATTTTATTGAAAAAGAAAGCCGGCGTCAGCTTGAAGGCCTCGAACTGATTCCATCAGAAAATTACACATCTCAGGATGTAATGGATGCCATGGGTAGCATCTTAACTAATAAATATTCCGAGGGCTATCCAAAAAAACGTTACTATGGAGGAAACGAATTTATTGATGATATAGAGATACTCGCCCAAATGCGAGCCAAAAAGCTATTCGGTGTATCGCATGCAAATGTTCAGCCATATTCTGGTAGCCCGGCAAACCTCGCGGTTTATCTTGCGACCTGCGACCCGGGCGAAACTATTATGGGCTTGAATCTTCCTGACGGCGGCCACCTTACACATGGCTGGAAAGTTTCCGCCACAGCAATTTTTTATAAAAGTATTCCGTACCATGTTAAAGATAACGGTAGGATTGATTTCGATGAAATATGGCGTTTAGCTAAAGAAAACAAACCCAAACTAATTTGGTCTGGCGCCACGGCTTATTCTTATAAATATGACTATAAAACCTTTGGTGAGATTGCTGATAGTGTCGGCGCCTATCATGCCGCGGACATTGCCCATGTTGCCGGGTTAATTGCCGCCGGAGTTCATCCCAGCCCTGTAGATTATGCCCACATTATAACAACAACCACCCACAAGACCCTAAGAGGTCCGCGTGGCGGAATAATTATGGTAACCGAGAAGGGATTACATAAAGACCCCGAATTGGCAGATAAAATTGATAAAGCCGTCTTTCCCGGTTTACAAGGAGGTCCCCACGATCATCAAACTGCCGCTATTGCTATTGCCTTGAAGGAAGCAAGCACCGAAAGTTTCAAAAAATACGGACAACAAATTGTTAAGAATGCCCAATCTCTAGCCAAAATTCTACAAAACGGTGGGATTAAACTGATAGGCAGCGGCACCGAAAACCACTTGTTACTCCTTGATCTGGTCCCGATTTTGGGAGTAGGCGGCGGAGTATTCGCTCAAGATGCCCTAGAAACAGCTGGCATCACTGCTAATAAAAACACTATCCCCAAAGAACCCGGCTCTCCCTTTTACCCAAGCGGTATACGCATGGGAACTCCAGCTATCACCACTCGCGGTATGAAAGAGCGGGATATGAAGTTAATCGGCTGCTGGATTATCAAAGCTCTAAACGTGGTAAAGAAGTATCGTCTTCCCCAAGAAAAGACAGAGCGTCAAGAATATATAACAAAGGCTCGAAAAGAGATATCCCAAAATACCGAACTTCTTAATATAAAGGGAGAAATTAAATCATTCGCCCTAAAATATCCAGTCCCGGGAATTACTAAAAAGGAGATAATATGAAGGTCAAAGAGATAATGTCGACCGGAGTTATTACTATCGGTCCCGAAGACTCATTCATAGACGCCGCTAAGCTGATAAGCGCCAATCGCATCAGTGGTCTCCCTGTGGTTAATCAAAATAATGAATGCATCGGTATAGTTTCGGAAAAAGACTTACTCAAGACACTTTTCCCAACCTATGGAGAATTATTTGATGTTGACTCGGATACCCCACTTTATGAATTTGATCTTGAAAACTTAGAGCATAAATCTGTCGAAGTGGGTAAGATTAAAATCAAAGATATCATGGAGACGGAGCTGATTTTCGCCCAGCCCGATCTGCCAATTTTGGAAGCGGCGTCAATGATGGTATTATATCGAATCAGACGCCTGCCGGTTACGGAAAATAAAAAGCTAGTTGGGGTAGTGAGTCAAGGTGATGTATTCCGCGCTATCCTCAATAAGCATCTCAAGCTGGTGTAGCTATATATAATTTACAAGCCTCATCCAATCTGTTATTATTTTATAAGAGGAGCCAAATACTATGGAAGGACAGAAAAATTTAGAAACACTCAGGCATTCGACTTCGCATGTTATGGCAGCGGCGATAAAGAAACTTTATCCTGATGTAAAATATGGCATCGGACCGGCTGTCGAGAACGGCTTCTATTATGACCTCAAATTTCAAAAATCAATTACACCCGATGATTTAGGTAAAATAGAGAAAAATATGGAGGAGATTATTAAAGCCGATCTCCCTTTTGAAAAATCAGAGATCACTAAAGCCAAAGCTAAAGAACTTTTCCACAATCAACCATTCAAACTCGAATTGATTGATGATTTACCCGAAGAGAAAGTAAGTATATATACAATCGGTGATTTTACCGATCTATGTGCCGGTCCCCATGTTAAAAAAACAAGTGAAATAAATGCATATAAATTACTTTCAATTGCCGGTGCCTATTGGCATGGCGACGAGAGAAATACTATGTTAACCCGCATATATGGAACTGCTTTCCCAAATTTAGAGGAATTGGAAAAATATATTCATCAACTCTCTGAGGCTGAAAAACGAGACCACCGCAAATTAGGGCGGGAACTGGGACTGTTCGTATTTTCTGATTTAGTCGGCCCCGGCTTGCCGCTTTACACCCCTAAAGGCACCGAAGTTCGACGTTTAATTGTTAAATTCTCCACCGAACTGCGTGAAAAAATTGGTTACCAATTCGTTCACACTCAACAGATAAATAAAGCTGAACTATTTAAGATTTCTGGCCATTATGATAAATATAAAGACGATATGCTGAAAGTAACATCACATTACACGAATGAAGAATACTACCTAAAACCAATGAACTGTCCTCAGCACACCCAAATTTATGCCTCGTCAAAGCATAGTTATAAAGATTTACCGATTCGATATGCTGATTTTGCCAATCTCTATCGTGACGAGAAACCGGGGGAACTAAACGGTTTAGCCCGACTACGGGGTTTCTCACAAGATGATGGTCACTGTTTCTGTCGCGAGGACCAAATTAGTGAGGAGTTCTCAAAACTTCTCGATGTAGTGTGTCAGGCAATGAAACGATACTCAATGGAATATTATATCCGATTGTCCTTGCGTGACGAGGAAAACAAAGCTAATTATATTGGTACGGATGACAATTGGCAGAAATCACAAAAAATACTTGAACGACTGCTTGCTGAGAAGAAAATTGATTATATTAAAGCCCCCGGTGAAGCTGCCTTTTACGGTCCAAAGATGGATCTTATGGCTAAAGATGCTATTGGCAGAGAGTGGCAACTCTCGACTATTCAACTTGATTTCAATATGCCTCAGCGGTTCAAGCTCGAATATACTGGTCAGGACGGTAAGCAATATACCCCTGTGTTAATTCATAGCGCTATTGCCGGATCTCCTGAACGATTTATGGGAATTTTAATTGAACATTTTGCTGGCGCTTTTCCATTTTGGCTAGCTCCTATTCAGATGCAAGTTGTACCTGTTTCAGAAAAAAACTTCGATTTTGCCTGCAAAGTATATACTAAATTGATAAATCAAGGAATTAGAGTGGATGTAGATATGTCTAATGAAACTCTTGGAAAGAAAATTCGCAACGCCGAACTCCAAAAAATTCCTTACATTCTCGTTATTGGCCCCAAAGAAGCTGAAAAGTCAACCAAAGACGAACTTTATATCTCTGTTCGATCCAGAGAAAAAGGGGATATTGGCGCGATGGCCATCAGCCAGTTACTTGAGGAAGCTCTAAGATAATCGAATGGGAAAATTTCTATTCAAATACAAAGAACTCAGTTTCGAGAAAAAACGATTGCCTACCGAATTCCTTGCGCGGCATCAGCTGTATTTTTGAAAAGTAGTGCAACGGTAATAGGACCAACACCTCCGGTAACTGGAGTAATTGCCTCTACGCGATTCTTCACTTTATCGAAATTCACTTCATTTCCCATACTTATAACAACCGACCCCTTTTTAACTAATTCTTCAGTAATAATCCCCGGTGTACCGGTAGCGGCAATTAGTATGTCCGCTCCCCGAATAGCCCGAATCAAATCATGCGTATCAATATCAACAGATTCAACATTGAGTCCTCTTTTTTCCAGCAACTTCGCTAGCGGTTGACCAACTAATCTACCGCGGCCTACAATCACTATATTTTTTTCGGATGTTTCGATTTTATATTCATCAAGAATTGTGACGACTGCCATTGACGAAGGACCTGAATATTTACCCAATCCATTCAAATCATCTACATCTTTCTCTCTATTTATGGTTTTTAGCACCTTTTCTGTGTCAAATCTACTAGGCAAAGGCAATTGTACTATTATTCCATGTATTTGCCGGTCGTCATTTAGATAGTTTATCGTCTCGATGACTGATTCTTCAGATTCATCTTCCTCGAATCTATAAAGTGAAAAGTCTATCCCTAATTCTGATGCCTTTTTCTTTTTTATTGCAACATATAATTCACTATCTGCTCTGTGACCAACCAAAATAACCGCCAGATGAGGAACAATATTTTTCTTTCTCATTACATGGACTATCTTCAATGCCTCATTCTCTATTTTTTCACTAATTTTCTTGCCCGATAATAGAATCATGATTTCTCCATTAAAAAATTATACTCCCTACCTTAACCTATGTCAATTTAAAAACTCTACTTCATTTTAAATACTACGATGTTATTTTCATCATATATTTTGTCGTGCTTACTACTATCTTCCAAATTCTCAATTATCTTTGAAGTTTCCACTTCAGGTATATCAAACTCATACCCCTTCTCAATAACAATATAATCGGCATAGTTAACTCCAACGGGAAAATAATAACTTATCTTTCTGTCAGTAAAGTGTGGCGACATTCGATTAGTCGCCGAAACACTAGCGCTTTTAGGTATGGTCGCCGCTAATTCATCCAGATAATTCTTAGCAGGATTACGATCAGTAAATGCCTTGATATCAGCATTTCTTGCTAGTGGCAAGGGAGACCACAGCCAACTCCCTATCAGTGTAACTGCAACTAAATAGATAATAGCCTTTTTCTGGTAAAAACTAATATCTAATTGTTTACCATTCACTTTAATATATCGTAGCAGAGTTCTGATTAATAAGCTTAACCCAAACACCGTCGAAATAAAAACAAAGGGCGCAATATCGCTAGTGTAGTGATAATACATTCTCGTCATTTGACTTTGATCGCTTAAAACATTTATAGCGATTGCAGGTACAGCTAATAAAATGAACGGAGACAACAGCCCGAGAAATCCGGCTGGCGCTAGCACCCAACCTAAATAATTCCATCTTCCGTTCTCTTGAATATAATCAAATACCAATGATGGATGAGATAGAACGTTTTTAATTATTTCAACTGGAGTTGCACCAAAACTTTTATAATATCCCAGTGCAAAATGAGAGCTAGTCCCATCGCGCGCTTCCGGCATAATTTTACCCAGCAGTAATCCAAACCAGACAATAGCCAATGTACCAACCAATACTCCTGCTTTATAATTTTTTTGCGAGATGATTATATACAGCGAAATCAAAACAATAGAGAATGCTATCGTCTCTTTTGTCATTAGGGATAAAAGAGCAAAAATTGCAAAAAGCCAATATTTCTTCTTATATGCAAAATAGAAAGTATATACTAAAAATGCGGTAGCCAAAGTCACGCTATGGAAATCGAAAATAGTTGCCCACTGCGTTCCTGGATTCATCAAATACGCGAATGCTAGAGCCAGGGCTAAGCCCTTACTCTTTAATATATCTTTTGCCAGCCAATATAATGGCAGTGCCCCGAACGCCACTATGACAGTTTGAACGAAAAGTAGGACATATGGTGAGGCGTATATTCGATAAAAAGGCGCCAGAAGCGCTAAAAATATATCACCATGAATGGAAAAACGTGATACCTGCAGACCTGTATCTGGACTTGTAAGCTGGAAAAAATTCCCAAAAGCTGTATTCCAGACAGTCTGATCCATATTGCCAAGATCGAATCTAGATGAAAGATAGTTACTATGGCGAAGAAAGGTCAGTACTGCAAAATAACCGATATACATTACGATCATCAATATCAAAATTGCCTGATGTTTGTTTCCCCTCCAGTACGTTTCAAGCTTAACAATAGGGTGACATTCACCGGAATATTTCTTGATTAGCATAATAATACTCAGTGAGATTAGTTCGGAAATGATCAACGCCACACGAGTAACTAACGCTACTAAACTTGCCAGTGGTCCTGAAATTACCGTTTTCAAGATTGTCACCAAAATTGCTTCGCGTACGCCTAAACCCATCGGAGTTACAAAACTTAAATAACCGATTGCCCAAGATAATACAAAAGCGCAAATCAGCCAGACAACAGAGACATGCCTAATGTCAACAAATGCAGCGGCAACAAAATAAGATGCTAACCCATACGATAACCAAGACAATGTATACAAAAAGTATATACCTATTGAATGGCCGAATCCCAGCTTTACATTCAATTCATCTTTTTTGAGTATCCTAAGAACTTTATTAACCAATCTACCCAATATTTTTGGATTTATTATAGTGACAATGATGGGAATTACAATTAATATTATCCACCAAGGGAGTCTTATAACATCCGGAGGACCAACTAGAAAGAAGACTACCCCTAAACCCAAACTAGAGCCTACTAAATAAAATATCTCAAAAATCAAACTCAAACTAGTCACTCGCTTAGGAATCTTTTCTTTATTACTAAGATATACCCTGCCCAAAAAAGACCACACATTTCCAGGTATATACCGGCTGAATTCCGAAACAAACCAAATGTACCCGGACTTTTTAATCGAAAGATCGGCTCCTAGAGTTCCCATTATTACTTTCCAAGCAATTGACCTTAAAGCAAAATATATAAAAAATAATACTAAACCGAGAAGTATTAACCCGACCTTAGCATATTTAATGTGATTCACTAGTTGCGGCCAACCGCTCCAAAGAAATCTTCCAATAAAGACGGCTGCTAGAATCAAAACAATGACTTCAGCTACTTTCTTTACTAAAGAATTACGATTTGACAATATATTGGAAAGCCAATTAATCATTTGTCTTCTTGATTAAGTTTATTTGCAGTTTGGGCATAATATGTTACTAATTCAGCGAGTAATCCCGTGAAAATCAACTGCAAACCGGCAATAACAAATATCATGCCAAAAATAAGGAGCGGACGGTCTCCAATACTCTGGCTTAAAGCAAAATGTAAGTAAGTTAGGTAGCCAAGAATAGCAATGCCGGCAACCAGCATTAGAATTCCTAATGGTCCAAAAAAATGAAGTGGTCGTTTCAGGAACTTCGTTAAAAATATTACCGTCAGTAGATCTAGAAACCCCCGTAAAAATCTTGAGATTCCATATTTTGACTGACCAAACTGTCTCGGGCGATGCTTGACTACAATCTCACCGACTTTGAACCCTTTGTGCGCCGCCAATACCGGTATAAATCTATATAGTTCCCCATAGATTGATAAAGATTTAACAACTTCGTTTTTATAAATTTTCAAACCGCAATTAATATCATGCAAACCAACACCGGAGAACCTCCTTATCATGCCATTAAAGAAAAAAGAAGGTATGGTTTTATGCCATGGGTCGTGGCGATCTTTTTTCCATCCTGATATAAGATCGTATTTATTAACCAAAGCTTTTAATAGGTTTGGTATCTCTTTGGGGTCGTCTTGTAAATCAGCGTCCATCGTTACAACATATTCACCCCTTGCCCTATCGAATCCGGCTTGGAGGACTGACGATTTCCCTTGATTCCTGGAAAAATGCAAAATTTCAATCTCTTTAATCTCTTTGTTTAGATTCTTCACTATCTCAAGCGATCGATCGGTACTCCCGTCATCAACGAAAATTATTTCAAAACTTTTGTTCATTTTCTTAAGTACCGCAAACAACTCCCGAGTTAATTTCTCCAATGAACCTTGTTCGTTATAAAAAGGTATAACTACTGAGAGATAAGGATTTTTCATTTTTTCTCCGTAGAGCTATGATACCTCATATATGGTATATAAGCAAGAAGATCAATCAAGAAAAACTTGTTTACAATTCCCCTATATGCTATATTGTTTTGGTAATCAATAAGGAGAATAAAATGACACCAAGAAATCAACCCTCATCTCTTTCAATTATTAGTGCGATAGTTTTTATCATTTTACTCATTGCCTTGGCGATTTATTCCGGAAATAAAAGTACCTCGCAAACATTCGAACAAGGTATATCAATTGGACCAGGAAATGCCAAAGTCACTTTTGCTGAATTTTATGATTATGAATGCCCTGCCTGCCAGATCCTTGCCACGCAAATAATGCCCACCCTGAAAGCTGAATATAAAAACAAAGTCCGATTTGTTTATAAGCAATTTCCATTATCCCAGCACGATAAAGCCAAACCGGCTGCCGCAGCAGCTTTCTGTGCTAATGATCAAGAAAAATTTACCCAACTTCACGATCTACTAATTGAAAATTATGATAACTGGATGCAAAATGTCCAATTGATTGATGATTATGCCAAAGAGGCAGGTCTTGATATGGATAAATACCATACCTGTACTAGTTCCAAGCAAACCGCTGATTTAATCAACCGCGACTACCAGGAAGGAATATCTAAAGGAATAAAGGCAACTCCTACCGTCTTTATAAACGGTGAGAAAGTAGAGGGAGTTCGCGATCTAAAGTTCTACAGGAAGAAGATAGATTCACTATTAACCCAATAATCCTACTTTAATTCTTTATCTATCCAATTAAGTATTATCCGCTTTATTTCTTCTAAATGTTTTGCATCGACAAAAGTATGCGGTGCGCCTTTGATAATATGTAATTCTCTTGGTCCGGGCAACTTTTCAAAGAGTATCTTCTGATGTCTAGGTAAGGTGCTAGTATCCGCTTCTCCCACAATCAATAAAACTGGCATTGTTAATTTACTAACATCTGGCAGTAAATCATATTTCAGCCGATCCGCCAAATGGGACCATTTAAGTTTCTTCATAATACCTGGCTTAGAAGCACTGGGTTTTATCAACCACCCAGTTTTCTCCCAATCCTTAAGTTTTGCTTTGGAATATGTTTCCACGCTCAATTTACCAGAAACAACGGTCGAAATTGGCGCCAATGCTTTTACTTTCTGCGGGTATTTTTGGGCATACAAAGCGGTGCAAATCCCACCTAAACTATGGCCCACTAGTACAAATGGCTCCATATACCAGTCCCGATCTTTCGCCCATTTAATAACATCGCTTAAATCCTCAAAATAATTAGTAACGGTCGCATTAGCATAATCACCATCGCTCTCGCCCAAAGTATTAGTCGTATCAAACCTAACAACTGTATAACTTCTCTCTAAGAACGTACTGGCAAAATTTTCAATATGGACCTGTTCCTTAAACCCTCCGAGCCCATGCATAACAAAGACAAGACCCCTTTGATTTTCACTTCCTTCTACAATAACAGAGATATTTTGCCCCTTGCGATTCTTTATTAATAATTTTTCCACAACTAACCTCATATACTTAGTGGGCAGTACAATCCGCCAGCTGGCGGATTGTACCCGTGACCTCCCCTCACCTTAATTAGGGACATCTTTAGGGACATTCTTTTTCTTGTGGGCTCGTGCAGACTCGAACTGCAGACCTTTTCCACGTCAAGGAAACGCTCTAACCAACTGAGCTACGAGCCCAAATAGCTGTAAAGGTGAGGGGCGCTCTGACCAGCTGAGCTAACTGCCTGGAAAGCGAAAATTCTCTATTTGCCAAGCGGCGAAGCGAAAACTATGAGCATAATAATATAAATTATAGCAAATATCCGCCAATTTTTCAAGGCAACAGAATTCAAAAAACGCCCGTTCGGACGTTTTTTGTTTTACTGCCTCTTAATCTGTATCTTCTTCGCTTTTGCCTTTGGCGCCTCCGCCTTGGGCACCTCTACTGTCAGTACGCCCTCTTTCAACTTTGCTTCCGCCTTATCAGAAATTACCACAACAGGTAAAGGGATAGTTCTAGCGAAAGATCCATAACTGAATTCTTTGCGATAATAATCCTTTTCTTTTATTTCTTGTTCGGTTTTCTTTTCTCCTGTGATGGTGATCGAGTCTTCTGATATCTCAACATCAATATCCTCGTCTTTAACCCCGGGCAATTCTACCTCGGCAATAATAGATTTATCGGTTTCTCTCAGGTTGATAGAAGGGGGAGTCACCGCTGGCATAGGTGATATGCGCGAAGTAGCTAGAGTATCGTCAAACATTCGGTCGATTGCATCATGAAGACTATTCACCTCTCTAAAAGGTGACCATGGAGTAATTTCTCTTGCCATCTCTATCTCACCTCCTTTCTCGATTCTAATCCCTTCGCAACAGACAATTTCGTCAAAAGGGATTTCAAAAAATTTAACCAGATCAATAATTAATGGTAATGATGGTAAATATTCTCCTCGCTCCAAAGAAATTATTGACTGCCTTGAAACACCAAGATTTGATGCCAACTCTTCCTGGCTCAAATTGTGCTCTTTCCTCAAATCTCTAAGTCTTATTTCAATCTCTTTCATTCTCTCTCCGCATAAATAATGTAAAGTTTTCTTTACATTATGTCAAGAGAGATTCTAATAAAACCGATCTAATAGATCGAAATTTGAACTCTGATTTTAGTTTTACTATCTTTCAATACTAAAACCACTCACTTTCTTACCTGATTTACCTATCTTCTTTCCGTTACTTGCACTAAAAAGTCCAACCAGGGCAATAATAAGTAATATTAATAAAATATATATTAAATTGTGCCTGTGTTTCCGCATAACCGTCCCGAACTTATTATCCTAGATTACCCGCTCCATCGTCTGTAGCGACTTCTCGGCTATTTTCTTCTTTATCCAAATTTTTTAAATATTTCTCCTGATCATACTCAAATTCTTCTCGACATCCAACCGAGCAAAAGTAATATTGTCTACCGCCATATTCACTGAAGATAGGAAGATCGTCTTCCTCAACCGAACTCTCGCACACTGCGCATTTAACCATTTCTCCCTTTCTTTTTATAGATCTTATTAATATTATAATGATAATAAATTGAGTTTTCAATACTATCATTACAATTGACAAAACCGCTAAAATGTGCTATATTAAGACATGATTTATACCTTAACATACCAATCTAATAATGATCATTTAATGGGGCTGTTATAGTTCGACAGGGGTTGGAAGACAGTATCTGCAAGTCGTCAAATTCACGATACGAATTAAACACAACAATAAGTGCCAATACATTTATTAGCAGAGTCAAGACAGCTTTTGCTGGCATGACTTTTGCGCCAGCTTTCGCCTAAAACCGAAAGCCGTTCCCTAGTGACTCGATGCCGAAGGCACTAGACAGAACGCCAAAAAATCGGATTGCAAACTAATTAAGTCTCGCGTTAGTCTAAGTCTCTATGAGACTGCAGTGCAATTGTTCCGTTTGTTCTAGAGATTGTACTAAAGATGAAGAACAAACTAAGCTTGTAGATGATACGTTGAAAAATTTCTGGACGGGAGTGCGATTCTCCCCAGCTCCACCAAGTGATTATTTTACAAAAAGCGCCCGGATTTCTCTAGGCGCTTTTTGTGTTTTTATAACTCATTTTAGTTGTTATAAGTTAAATTTTTTTATAAGAAATATTGCTTCATCACGAACTTTTTCACCTGACTCTTTAGTCCAGGCGTCGATATAAATACCTTGTCCCCAATCTTTCATATAATTTTTTTGCTCTCTCGTTTTCAATTCCAACCCCTATTCCGACTTGTTCGAACCTTTCATTGGCAACTATTTTTTCTGCAGATTTAACCAAATTTGTTCCAATACCTTTCGAACGAAAATTTGGACGAACTGCAATAGCGCTCAGTTCTGGACATTCACCCACAAAATTCTTAACTTTTTCATTTTTGCACCCTTGCCATCTAATATCTAAATGACCCACAGGCCTACTATCTATAAGAGCTATCAAATAAATACTTAGACCCTTCTTTTGTCTATCTAATCTTGCCCGGTGGTTCTCCTCATCACCAGAAAAATACTTTTCCAACAGTTTTATATCTGTTTCGCGGCAAGCTCTGATTATAGGTTGAAAACTAATCATCATTTGTTCATTATATAAAATTCCAGAATTATTGGAAGTATGTACCAAACAAAAAAATGCTTAAAGCGTTTTTATTTTATCCTATATAACCATTTTTTGTCAAATCGGGCATGATTCGCTTCTATTCTCAAGAGCCCGTTAGGGCCAGTATTTGATCAATGTAATACAGAAAACCCTCGATTTTTACTCAAGGGTTTTCTGCTTAATTGAGTATTAGTTAAGAACTATGATTGCTTATTGTCCTAGGTCAACGGTAATAGTACCACTACCCCACATAGAGGCATTATATTGGAACTGCAAACCTTTCGATTCATTCTTTACCTCAAATCCGACCCAACCAGTTCTCTTGCTCTTTGCGATAATAGTTCCGTCAAGTGAATTATTTACACTTTCCATAACTTTATCGGTTACTGCAACTTGAAAACTATTGCCATCGCTATCCTTAACGAACATTTGCCCCATTGTCGTAAGATATTGTTGAGAAGAATCTGTATTTTCAACAGTGATATTTAAGTTTATCCATTTATTCCCACTTGCTGGCTTTGTATAGGTACTCCCTGTTGATGATTCAACTTTATTTACAGTTACAATTGCTTTTCCCAATTGGACGCTATCCCCAACCTTATAAATCTTATTATCATTGCTTGTACTTGTTGTACTAGCAGTTGGTGAATCACCAACCTTTCTAGTGTCATTTTTTCCACTATTTGATGCAATTGAAATAATTATAATCAAAACGATTAGCCCCAAACAACCTAGACCGAATTTTTTACCCGTTGACATTCTACGCTTATTCTCTTTTGGTTCCATTCTAGTGCTCCTTTCTCGTCCCCTAAATAGGAGAAAAATTAAACGCTTATTAACTTACTATCTATATCAATATTATTATCTATACACCTGCATGCTATACTAACAAGGGTAAAAAATCAAGTAGTGTGTATTACAGTGATACTATCCTAAAGGATGTAATCAATATTTGAGCTATTATTTGACAACTTCCATTTATTATAATCATTACCCAATATTTCTCTCCAGTGCTTCACTTTGTCACAAATTAAGTGCCAATTCTTTTGCACTAGCTCCACCAAGTGATTATTTTACAAAAAGCGCCCGGATTTCTCTAGGCGCTTTTTGTATTTTTATCATTTACACTTTCTCGGAAGCCATAAACTTTTTAACATCGTCAACTGTCGATAAAAATGAATTAGGGAACACAATTGTCGAATTTTTCTCAACGGCGATTTCTGACAATACTTGTAAGTTTCGGAGCTGCAGGGCAATTGGGTGTTTAGCAATTATATCAGCCGCTCCGCCCAATTTATCTGCCGACTGAAATTCTCCCTCAGCAGCAATAATCTTTGCCCGCTTTTCTCTTTCTGCCTCTGCCTGTTTTGCCATTGCTCTCTGCATCGTATCGGGCAACTGAATATCCTTGATCTCGACTGTCGTAACTAGCACACCCCAAGCTTCAGTGTGAGTATCAATAATCTCTTTGATTTTTTTATTAATCTTATCCGTGTCGGAAAGAACCTCGTCGAGCATAAATTGCCCCACAATATTTCTCACCGTTGTCTGGGCAATCTGATTGACTGCCGAATAGACATTTTGAATTGCTACTATAGATTTTGTTGCATTAACTACGTGATAATAAGCCACTGCCGCAACATCAATTGAGACATTGTCTCTGGTTATGATTTTTTGCGAAGGAACGGGCATTGTCACAATCTGCAGTGTAACTTTATACATTCTATCAATGATTGGAATGAGCAATCTAAGTCCCGGTTGCTTTTCCCCGATAACTCTCCCTACCCGAAGAACTACGCCTTTCTCATATTGCTGAACAATTCTTATTGCCGCAAGCAATAAAATAAACAAAACTATCAATACATATATCATATTTGTTCCTTTCGAATTTATTATACAGCTAACCTATTTAAAAGTCACTAGTATCTTAACCAAATAGATAAATCTATCATTTTCATAAAAAAACCATTACTTTAGGCTTAAATATGAATATACGAAAGATATTAGCAAATGAGTATGTTGTAATACTGGCTGACTTTGCTATTGTAATTATTGTATACGTGATTTTATTACTGCATCGCAAAACTAACAAAGGAGTTTACTATGCCTCGAGCCAAAAGCAAACCAGTCGCTGCTAAGAATGGAAAAAAAGAAAAATATAACCGTCCCAGCTGGGATGAATATTTTATAGAGATACAAAAAATAGTAGCTACTCGTGCCACATGTGACAGAGGGCGTTCTGGATGCGTCATTGTTAAAGATAGACAAATTTTGACTACTGGCTATGTTGGCTCTCCAAAAGGCTTACCGCATTGCGACGATGTTGGTCATTTCTACAAAAAAACTATCCATGATGATGGGACCATTACCAACCATTGTGTTCGAACTATTCATGCTGAACAAAATGCTATCTGTCAAGCCGCCAAACTAGGCATACCTTTGGAAGGTGCTACGATCTACGTTCGCATGGAACCTTGTTCAGTCTGCGCCAAACAAATAATCAACTGCGGGATCACAAGAGTAGTTTGTGAAAAACATTATCATGCTGCCCAAGATACAATCGACATTTTTCGACAAGCTGGCGTCGCATTAGTCGTTCTAACAAATGAGATGGAAACCTACGACAATATGTAACTATTCTCTAATTAATTCCACAAACCTAAAATTATATTTCTCATTTGAATGCTTTGTTTTGCGAATAATTTTTTTGAACAAATTTTTATATTCCGGAAAAAATGTATCTGCTTCAAATTCTCCTTCTACTATTGTCAAATAGAGTTTATCAGCAATTGGCAGGGCTTGTTTATAGACCATTCCTCCGCCAATGAAAAATATCTCTTCTTTGTCAGCTCTTTTCGCTATTTCTACTGCTTCCTCAATAGAATGGCAAATACTGACGCCATCAATCTCTAAATCCTTCTTATCTGTCAGAACAATATTGGTTCGATTAGGCAGCGGTCTGCCAATAGAATAATATGTTCTCTCTCCCATAATTACCGGATGACCGGAGGTAATTTTCTTAAAATGCTGCAGGTCCTCTGGAATATTCCAAAGCAAACGATTATCTTTCCCAATAGCCAAATTCTCAGCAACAGCCGCAATGATTGATATTATTGGTTTCTTCATTCATCTCCTTAAATAGCAATCGGTGCCTTAATCCCGGGGTACGGATCATACCCAACCAATTCAAAATCCTCAAACTTGAACTTGAAAATATCTTTAACTTTCGGATTTATTTTCATCGTTGGCAACTCTTTGGGCTCTCGGCTGAGCTGCAAAGCAACCTGCTCAAAGTGGTTCTTATATAAATGAGTATCGCCTGTGGTGTGGATAAATTCACCTGGCTTCAAACCGACGACCTGGGCGATCATCATTGTAAATAGCGAATACGAGGCGATATTAAATGGTACTCCCAAAAAAGTATCTGCGCTTCGCTGATATAAAAGACACGAAAGTTTCCCCTTTGCCACATAAAAGTGAAACAGCATATGGCAGGGTGGGGGAGCGCTCTTTCTACCCTTAATAAGCTCTTGCAAATCCGCCACGTTCCATCCGCTGACAATTATGCGCCTGGAATTGGGATTGTTTTTCAGCTGATTAATTACATCGGAAATCTGGTCGAAACTTTCCCCGTTATATCCCTGCCAACGGCGCCATTGCTTGCCATAAATGGGACCGAGCTCGCCCTTTTCATCAGCCCACTCGTCCCATATCGTTACCCCATGCTCATTAAGATATTTAATATTAGTATCTCCTCGCAAAAACCAAAGTAGCTCATAAATGATAGATTTCAAATGCACTTTTTTTGTCGTTAAAATAGGAAACCCTTCAGAAAGATCATACCTTATTTGATGCCCAAAAATACTCCTTGTTCCCACACCCGTTCGGTCGTCTTTGTCCACCCCCTCGTCCATAATTTTTTGCAATAAATCCAAATATTTTTTCATACTAATCCTTAATTTTTGCCAAACTCTTAGACTTACCAGCTAAAACCTTTTTCATTTTTCTCCATATTTCTTCAGCGACTTTCTCCACCGGTTGTTCTCCACCGATCTCCACCATTTTATTTTTTGGGTTCTTAAGTAATTTTGCATAATTTCGCCAAATCTTCCTTAACTTTTCCTCTTCCTCAAAAAGCTCAAAACTCAATCTGGTAGAAGCAATCCGTTCAATGCAGGTTTTTGGAGAACTTTTAACCAGAAATGTAATGTCCGGGTAGATATAATTTTTATAAATATCTTCCAGCCAATCAAAATCAACACTTAAGGCGCCAAAAGCAATACTAGAAAACGCATATCGGTCCGATATAATAATATTATTTTTTTCCAGTGCCGGTATTATCTTAAAACGTAAATGATGAGCACGATCGGCTGCATACAAAAGTTGCAAACCGTCAGGCGGCATTTCCCATTGCTTTGTTAAAACGCCGCGAATTAACCCGCCAACCAGATTGTCAGTTGGTTCTTTGGTAATAAAAGTCTTGTAACCCTCTTTGACTAAACGTTTTCGCAGCATCTCAACCTGGGTTGAAGACCCGGATCCATCCAATCCTTCAAATGCTATAAATAATCCTTTTTCTCGGTGATTTTTCACGATTCTCCTTGTTCCCTTGCATCTTCAATATATTGTCTTAACATGCACCTGTCAAATCCTTCATAATGCACTTGATTTTATCCTTATTTTGTACTAAAATATACTCACTACATTCTGTATGGAGGTATTTGAATGAAAAGGTTTTTAGTAGTTTGTATTCTCGTAGTGCTCGCCGTGGGCGTTACAACAATCGCTTGGGCTGGAAAACTCGCCTATGTGGAGTCCGGTGGCGAACTATCGGTAGTGCGAGTACGGGACTTGGTAAGCGGGAAGGAATCTCAATCTTCTTCCTTGGAAGATCTGTATCCAGACCCTGGTAGTCTACGCTGGTCCGCAAAGGGCTCGCTTGTCGTCTTCTCCTGCTATGGACATGGGGGTGACGGCACGGATACGTCACAGATCTATTCACTTGACTTCACCAGATCGTATCCGGTAGCCAAGTGGATAAAGAGAGGAACATCGCCCAACGCTCTTTCCTCTGGGCAGATACTGTCCTTCTCGGAGAGTGGCATCATCTTCGTCAATAATGAGATGCACTTCAAATACTTGGATGCTGTGAGTCACATTGCTCAATTCCCTGACGGGAAGCGATGTGCTCTTGCCCTGAATAACAGTCAGGGCACACAGCTTAGGATTGCTATTGCCGACCTTGTCACGAACAAGATCATCAAGGTCTTCAGACAGCCAAAGACAATAGATAAGATTGGCTGCCTGGATGTTTCACCAGATGGCAAACACATTCTCTTTACCAAGGGGTCGGAAAAAGGATTTGACATCCACATCATTAACCTCTCCACCGACAAGGAGAGTGTGCTGGTAAAGCGTGTCGCAATGCCGGCAGTCTGGGCGACCTCTACAACGTTCTATTACGTCCCGTACGTCGCGAGCACTAGCCAGAAACTTCCGAAGGCCGTGTTGCTCTCCAACGACCTAAGTGGCAATCATAAATCAAAGGTCGCCACTCTCAACGCGAGCTTCACAGATTGTCTGGCATATCATCCATAGTCAACAACCTGCTCACAGCCCGTTCAATCTCAAAGCCGGCACCCGCCGGCTCTTTTCTTGCCCAAACCGCTCTTTCCTGTTACTATTTATTTAGAAAAAGGAGTTTCAATGGCTAAAATATCTCAAATCCAAGCACGCGAAATATTAGATTCCCGCGGCAACCCAACAGTCGAAGTTGACATACACTTGGAAGATGATTTCTTTGGACGCGCCTCTGTCCCCTCGGGTGCTTCTACTGGCTCTCACGAAGCAGTAGAACTCCGAGATAACGACCCAAAACGATATTCCGGTCAAGGTGTCACTAAAGCAGTCGAAAATATTAACATCACAATGAAAAGTAACTTACTTGAGACAGATTTTGACCAACGCTCCCTCGATAAAAAACTTATTACCCTTGATGGTACTAAAAACAAAAGTAAACTTGGCGCTAATGCCATACTCGGGGTGTCTCTCGCTTTTGCCCATGCTGCAGCTAAATCACAAAACAAAACACTTTATCTCTATTTTTCCGAAATAAGTCACTCGGAGCAGCCAATCCGACTGCCTGTGCCAATGATGAATATAATTAATGGCGGCAAACACGCTGATAACTCCACTGACTTCCAAGAATTTATGATAGTTCCTCATGGCGCCCCCTCCTTTAAGGAAGCATTGCGCTGGGGTACTGAAGTTTTTCACACCTTAGGTAAAATTCTAAAACAAGCCGGCCTCAGCACTACAGTAGGCGACGAAGGCGGCTACGCTCCCTCCCTTGAATCAAACGAAAAAGCCATTGAGTATATACTACAAGCTATCCAGCAAGCCGGCTACAAATCGGGTGAGGACATTTCGCTTGCCATTGATGCCGCCGCCAGTGAATTTTCTGAAACTAAATATAACCTGAAAAGAGAAAACAAATCTCTTACGACCGCTGAAATGATTGACTATTATGCCGCCTGGGTTGAAAAATATCCAATCATTTCTTTGGAAGACCCTCTTGCTCAAGGCGATTGGGATGGCTTCAAACAAATAACCGAACGCCTAGGTAATAAAATCCAAATAGTTGGCGATGATTTGTTTGTGACTAATACTAGACTGCTGGAGCAGGGAACTGCTCAAAAAGCCGCTAATGCCATTCTGATTAAACTGAACCAGATCGGTACAGTCACAGAAACCATTGACGCGATAATGATGGCTCAAAAAGCTGGATTCAACTCAATCGTTTCCCACCGTTCTGGCGAAACGGAAGATACTACAATTGCCGATTTTGCTGTAGGGCTCGGCACTGGCCAAATAAAAACCGGCTCGCTCTCCCGAACTGAGCGAATTTGCAAATACAATCAACTCCTTAGAATCGAAGAAGAACTTGGTCCAAATGCCATATATGCCGGCAAATCATGCTTTAAGTAATAATACTACCCCTTTTTAATAACGATACTCTCTCTCGTGCCACTCAAAATGTTCTCAAATTAATACAAATGCTCATCCAAAACAATGCGCATTGTTGACCTTATAAATATTTTCAGGTATAATACTTTCTATGTCACGCGACAATACGTCTTTGGGAGGGATGCCTTTTGAAAGCATCGGGTGTAAAACGTCAGTTACGCGAACGTGGTCCGGGGGGTGACTGCTTATTCTGTGGCGGAGGGCAGGAGAAATTCCTTGTAATAAGCAAGGTTCCAACGGCGATTTCGTGGGTCTGTTCAATATGTGGAACTGTTCACACATACAAAACGGATTCGCCGGGATCCCACAAGTACATCTGGGTGATGTCGGGTGGCAACACGAGGATCAACACGAATATTCTCTATGCTATTAGCGGGACCCGCGAGTACTCACTCTGTGGCAAGGTGCCCTGCAACAAGCTAGCGTGCGACCTACTCAGCATTGACCAGTGTCGCTGTAAGTTTGAGTCCGGATTGGAGTCAGCCGGTTCCGTGGCCAACCAGCCGCTCACTTAAGACCCACTATCCATGGAACGGAATTATCCGTTCCTTTTTTCAATCTTAAAGCACTATTTAATAAATAAAAAGATGCCTCCTATGCAAATATGCAGTCGGAGGCACTTATGTTTGGGAACTATTCGGACGACTTGGCTTCGGCTGCCTGAGAACTGTCCGACACCAACCTCGTACTCAAGCCCATATCGGCGTCAATAATATTGCCGGTCATTCCCTCCGAAAGATAGCTAGCCAACATCACGGTCACGTTAGCCACATGCTCCGGCTTGAGCTCCTGTCTAAGAGCGCAAAGCGACGGGAACATCTTCAGCAACGCGGGGAAGTTAGGCACTGCCCTCGCCGACATAGTGCTTATCGGCCCGGCGGCAATCCCATAGACCCTGGCGCCAATAAGCGGACCCAGCTCGTTGGCCATTGTCCAGACTGACGCGTTAAGCGCCGCCTTGCAGATGCCCATCGGCGCATACCCGGGGACATACCTTTCTCCGCCGGCGTAGGTTAGCGTTTCCAGCACGCATCCCTCGCTGAGGACACCCTGCCTGAGCAGTTCGCCCGTCAGTACAGGAAATGACACAGCCGAGATGTTTAGAGCTTCGAGTAAAACCTCGGCGCTTATCTCGTGCAGCGGCATCTTCAGCGATTCCCGCTGTGCAAAGGCAAGCGAGTGAACTACTATGTTCACCTTTCCTACCGTCAGAGCTAGATTCGATGCAAGCGCTTCGATCTGGTCTGAAATTGAAACGTCGCAACTCCAGAGTGCCTCCAGAAATGGATGAGATTTCTTGACTCGATCTACCAGTTCCGGGGTCTGAACTGCAGCTATGACCCGAGCCCCCTCGCGGGCGAACGCCTGAGCGATTGCCGATCCGATAGACCGCTCGTTGGCAATGCCCAGGACCAAAGCCACCTTGTCTTTCAGAAGACCATTATTCACTTCCAACTTTTCTTCACCTGCCTTCCATTATAGTATTCGGATTTTCCGTAATTCTGCCAGCCACATTATATCAAAAAATCGTCAAACCTCAACCCTAATAATCAATATTTGACAAAATGAGTATCAAAAAATATCCTTAATACATGTCAGACGAAATAATCGCTTATATAAATAAAAATTACATCCTCTCAATCCCACCCGTTTGGGAAAAAGTCAAAGGCGGTTATCTTACTGATAATTTTTCTATCGGCAAAGGAAAATCCCGTTACTTTCTCAAACAATATCGCTTTGACGACGAAAAACTTCTCCAAGAACTTCATCAAGTAAAACTCTTTTTTTCAAAATCAGGCATTCCGGTAATCATGCCTATCCCTGACAAAAATAATAACAGCTTTTTTCTCTATCAAGGCAAATATTATACACTTTTTCCCTTCGTCACGGGAATAATCGCCGGTCGGGGAGAATTAACTAAAAAACATTTATCATCCCTCGTCTCCATGCTGGCTAAAATTCACTTGGCAACTAAAGACAACTGTCCCAATATCGCTAGCCGTGAATTTCATGCGTGGAACAAAGAAAAATTATATCAAGACGCTGCAAATTATTTATCAATCATCAATAAAAAACCAGTCAAAGACGAATTTGATAGAGCGGCAGTCAAGCACATCAAAATAAAATTAGAACTATCGAAAAAGGTTAATATCGAGTATGGCGACTTAAATATTAAGCAAAACCATATTCTCCATGGTGATTTTCATGAACACAATGTGTTTTTCAACAAAGCTGCCGAAGTCACTCATGTCTATGATTGGGAAAAAGCCCGTATAGGACCCAGGGCTCAAGAAATCATCCGCTTAATTGATCTCGTCGCCCTGCACTATGAATTCAATGAGGAAAATTACCGTCAAGCCAAAATCTTATTTGATGAATATCAAAATAATTATCCGTTAAGCAGGCAGGAATATAATGATAATTTACTGCTATATTTTTATAAATACTTCTGCACTCTTTGGATACCGGAAGCTCACTATATTAAAGGTAATCTTCGTCCCGACCGGTTTTTAATAAATGGACTGCCCGGTCTTGAATTCTACACAAATAATTTCGATACCCATTTAGAAAAACTCCGCAGTCTCTTGAAATGAGCTCTTTATTGCTTGACAGAGAAGCAAAAAAATATAATAATGCGATATACAAACGCGTCGAGTTGATTTTACCATGGAGGAGGCGATTGATTTGAGTTTCCTGCAGCTGCTTACGCTAAGCACGCTCGTAGCGATCATCAGCTATGATGTCACCCGTACCCGAATATTCAAAGCATTTCGTGTTTGGCTGACCGATAAGTTCGGCAATACCCCAGCCAAGGACTACCTTGAGCTTATCAAGTGTCATTACTGCTTCTCCCACTGGGTGGCGATCGTAGTGCAGCTATGTTCAAGGCAAACGGTCCATGTTACGCATAATTGGCTGGACGTGCCGATCACCTGGACTGCCCTCATAGTCATATCGCAACCGATCATGGTCTTTGTGGATTATACAACGGATGCGATGAGCAAATTCGAAGCCATCTTCATCATCCAGCGGATACTCGGCCGCATGCGTTTCAAGAAAGACGAAATAGCATGCCTGAAACGGGAAAACAACGAGGGTGGACCAGAAAAGGATGAGCAATAAGAATCAGCCAGCACACCAACCAAGGGTCGGTTACCATACCGCCCCTATTTTTATTAATAAAGTAGCTAAATCGCAATCGCTGATTAGTTCAAAAAGCAATCTCATAAGAATCCCTGTGATCTAGATTGACTTTTATCTTCCCCGCCGGTATATACTTAACATAGGTTTAGTAACCCAACATCTGGAAAGGGGATCGTATACTTAATGAATCTTACGAAACGAATCCTGCGCAAGAAGCTGCCACTTCGTCTGGTTATCCTGGCTTCCGGCGGCGGCACCACCGCCTTGGCAGTCTTCATGGCCACACTGGCTACAGGAATCCTACACGGCTTGATTGAGGTCGTCTGTGTTGTCATCAGCGACCCCAGTGCCGGCGCCAAACAGAAGCTGATCGCCGCCGGATTCCCCAAAGACTGCATCCGTACCTGCAACCCGGAGGACTACGGCAAAGACAAAGTGGCTTTCGGCCGGGCGCTCATTGCAATCTTTGACGAATTCAAGATTGACCTCTTCGGACAATATGGCTGGCTGCCGAAGACGCCGGAGAATGTCTTGGAGAAGTACTGGGGAGTCAATCAGCACCCCGCCTTAACCAACGGCGTTGGTGGAAAAAGCTTCTTCGGCATCTGGCCGCACATCGCTATGGTTGTCCTCTCCCAGCTTGTCAAGCGGGAATTGGAGACCGTTGCCACCGCTCAACTCGTCGGTGGTCAGTACGATAGCGGAGCCATAATCCACTGTGAGGGCATACCTGTTGATAAGAACGAGAAAGCCAATGAGCTTCAGCAACGGCTTCTGCCCGTGGAGCATCGGGTGCAAATACGCGCTCTGGAAATGATTGCGCGCGCCCTGGAAGCTGGCAAGTGTGTTCCGACGCAGAAGGTAATCTACTTCACCCGCCGCGAACGCTTTCTGCTAGAGTTCATTCAGAAGGTCTTCATTGTCGCCCAAGCAGCTGGCGTCAAAGGCTAGGTCGCCAATCTCTCAACACAACCCTATCACAACCCCCGCCTCGGCGGGGTATTTTTATTTTCAATATTCCCCGACTTTACCATCCACTTCAAAAAAAGCGGTTGCCGAAGCAACCGCTAAGCATAGCATTTGATTCACGCGCCATCGTCTTCGTAATATCTGCCGTCAGTTCCCAATTCTCCCCTCGGTGGCTCGGGGTAAAGTCCACAATAACCATTGCAATCCATCTCCAATAGTCTCGAATAGTTCTTGATCAGCCCGCTTTTCCAATCATTCAGAAGTTGCCGATCGCCGAGACCCTTCCTGACTTCTTTTGCGTCATCTTCGCTGTCAAACTGACCGAAGATTTTTATCTCCCCACCCTCGGCAGGGACATAATTTGAAGAAAGGATTTCCACCTTCGGCTTCTTGTCCCCGGGCATTAACGAGACGCACAGATACCACTTTTCTTTTCCAGACACGATACCCTCCTTTTTTTTGGACAACAAAAAAGCCCGTCCGAGATGGGCAGGCTTCAAGGTCTTAAGTACTCAAAGAGAACTCAAAACCTACCCTCTCGGAAGGCAACGAGTTCTTGCGCGAAACTTGACCAAGTTTTAATCGTTTTTGTCAAAAGCATGTTGTTCCTATTTATGTCACTGTAGCATAATATATATATTCAATCAACCGCCACCTTGACATCCCCTACCCCAAAAAAGAAGACCGGGTGCTAGGGTAGCCACTTACGGTCTTCATATGTTGGGAATGTCTAATCCCCGGGTTCAGGATTCGCTGCCAGCAGTTCAGGGTAGTCTTCCTCGAGTATCTTGATCGCTTTCTTGGCATACTCGAGAGCTTCTCCTTCAGTGCTCCGTGCGGCTTGCTGGAGTGCAGTGTACAGCTCGGGTGCCGCCTCATCACCGGGAAAGTTGTTGTCAACGAATTCCCAGGCACTCTCGATGATTTCTGCCCGAAGCCGACGATCGGTCTGCGCCTGAAGTGCTTGCACAAATGCGCGGGCGATGACGCAGTTGACTATCATGTCCTTGCCGACCTCATCGCCGAAAAGGCCATCATCCCCGCTCATTACTTCATGATTGATCGCTGCCGATGCCTGGCTTATTGCACCGATGTCTGACGAATTCAGCCCCGCGATAATACCGTCAATGATGGGTTGAGCCGCCTCTCGGTGCTGTTCCTTTGGGAGCTTAGCGATTTCGTCAAGCTGGTCATACAGGGTTTCTACGGTCATATCTGAAGACCTCCAACCAGTCCTCCGTCATATGCCTACCCTAGCCCACTATGGGTGTATTAAGAGTAAGCAATCTGATAATGTACAATAATACCACAACAACTGAAGAAAGTCAACCTCCCAAGGAGCCTTTGTTCAATCTAATTTGCCAAACCTCACCCAGCCACCTTTTTTCTTGACTCTGTGGTATATACTATATATAATACGCAGAGCAGTACTCTTAACATGCAAATACCAAAATCTAGAACGCCAAGCAAAAGGAGGGAAGACGCTTGGAAAGAAACCTCATCATCGGTATCATTGGCCTTCGTGGCAGATATGGTCAATGGCTCGAACGGGTATTCAAACAGATGGGCTACCCTGTTATAGGGTCTGACATCTTGGAAAGCCATCTAAGCAATCGGGATGTCGTCGAACGATCCGATGTGGTGATCTTCTCGGTACCGCCGAGAGTCACCTGTGAAGTAATCGAGCAAGTTGTGCCATATGCCCGTCCTACTCAATTCTGGTTTGACGTTACTTCATTGAAAGAACTTCAAGTGGAGTCAATGCTCAAATCAGAAGCAAATGTGGTTGGGCTGCACCCAATGTGCGCCCCTCCTACGACCAACTTGCATGGTCAGACAGTAGTCACCTGCCTGACAGAACCCTGTTCTGACTGGTGGAACGCTTGGATGCTTGAAGTGCTCACGAGGCTGCAAGCCAAGGTCAAGATGGCCAATCCGGTAGACCACGATCTCATGATGGCTTTTGTCCAGGCGATGCCTCATTTCAACCAGATGGCATCGGCGGCTGTCTTACGGGAAATTGGTGTTGATGTGGCTGATAGTCTCACTTACACCAGCCCATTCTACCGTATATCGCAGAGCCTCATGGGAAGGCTTCTTCGTCAAGACCCCGAGCTTTACTGTGACATTCAGATGTGCAACCCAGCCACAGTCAAGGTCTTGGATGCGTTTGTTCAAGCGGTCCAACACCTGTATGAGATTGTCAAGTCCGGTGACAGGGACAGCTTCATCAATGAATTCACCGCCAGCCGTGAGCATTTCACGGCGCCGGTAATTCAGGACGGATACGACCTCTTCCAGGATTTGAACCGTATAGTTGCCGACTGGTCGCATGAGTACAAGGTAACTTTGGAGGCAACACAAGACCTCCCTGGGCTCCTGGTACAGCCGCTAACTATCCTAAGCGAGACAGGCGTTAACCTGACTTCGATCTTCTCCTATCCATCTGGGAGCGGATTCAGGTTTCGGCTCGGACTTCAGCAGAACACAGAGTCTGCTGAAGTGCAGTCGGCCATGGATCGAATCAGCCAAAGCACCGAACTCACCATCATCAAGGGCTCGTAACCATCCGAGCCCTCTTTTTATTCCCTTTTTTGTTCAATCCAATTTGACAAAAAATTCTCGAGTGCTATCCTGAAGGCAAGAAAGGGAAAATATGAGAGTTAATCGTCCTAGACGGATATTTCGACCGAATATTAGGAAGATACTTGTAGATGAAAGAGATATCCGGCAAGTAAGTGGATACTTAAAGAACCCGACTAATTCGGGCATTTGGATTTTTAAAGGAGATTGGTCTAGGCATGAAGGGTTTTCAGGCTTCCTAGAAAACCAACTCAAAAAAGAAGACAATAAAATTAATTCTAAACAAACTAATATCGAGGAGATTATAAATCAACTTATATTGTCTCCGGCAGCGATTTTGTCGCTATTCTACTTGCTAGCAGATCAAAGTATAAAAATTCGCTATGATGAATTTTTATTATCCGAGCTGTCTTCTGTGGTTAGATTTATTGGTCTGACAAAAATAAAAAAACAATACAATGAAGCAATAGATTATTTTAAAGAACACATCAACTATGAAGATTTCAATCCTCTAATCAGAGATGAAAACTTCATAAAAATCAAATCAGGAATGATCATACCTTTAGATAAGCCAACCCCACGGGCTTATGAACATTCATATAGAAACGATAAAGACCGAAAAATTTCCTTCACTTCCATCAACGCCAAGCCATTGGAAGAGCTCAATAATTTCTTTCTTCTTTTGGGGCAAGTAAAGAATACCTCGATTTTACCAATATACTCACCAAAAGAGGAGGTTTTTTCTCCGTATGTCTATTTTCTAGAATCTGTAACAAGCCATATCTGCGATCCAAGGGAATTCTCCCATGTAGAGAAGATGTCGTCTGAGTATAAAGATGGACAGTATTCTGCAAGTATAAGTTCCGCAGGTTTACTTGCTGAAGAGTACTTAATACAAATATTCGAAACCTTATTCCGAGATCCCTGCCCAGAGATGCCCTTAGGGAATATCTATAACCTAATCTACAACAAAGTAATTAATTCCATGGGGAATAAGCAGCCTGAAACTAAAAAAATTAACCGAGAAGAGTTATCTATGGATCTAAATAACCCAGAAACAATAGTTGATCTGGATTTAGTTAGAAAAATTTTCCAACTTTTTAATATTCAGACGAGCAGAATCAATACAAAAATAAATGAATTATCAGGAAAAGAAAAACGAACCTATCTTTTTCCGAGCCAAATTGCGAAAAATATTGATGAACTAATAATCTACCGTAATAATGTATCGCATAAATCAAGAATGCAGATTGATGATTATGAAGCAATTCGATCTATATATTGCTTAGTTTCACTTATGCTTTGGTGGAAGGAAGAAAAAAACAAAATCGATTGGAAAAAGAATAATTTAGAGATTATCAAAGAAATAATTGAGAGAAACAAATGAATGTACTTTTTTGTTCAATTACTAAATCCTTCCCTTTGAACCTCTGGCGTTGTCAGCGCCAAAACATGGCATGTCGGTACCGAAACCACCTCACTCAACATATTCAATAAAAAATCCACTTTATACTTGATCCTGCCCCTCGTCAGAAGGCGGCTGATTGGGAATAGTGGTCTGATCGGTTGCAACTGAAGGTGCTTGAGCAATGGAAGATTCTGGCGCAGCTATCGGCGGTTGAACAACTGTGGATTCCTGCGCATTTACCTCTATTTTCTTTGGCATATATTCGCCCTTAACTTTTTCAAACTTTTCACCCACTACTGATGAATTATACAACTCTTCCTTTACAGATAACACGATTCGTTTCCCTTCCTCGGTATCAAATTTCATCTCATAAGTCGTTTCCATTCTTGTTGTTCTCATACCACTGGCATTACGACTTCCTGAATTCTCAACAACTTGTCTTTGCACAATCTGCTTGTCGATAAGCGTGCCTTTCCAGGCCGAGTTTAACCTCTTGATATACAAATAAATAACTAGGGCAACGATTCCCACGATCACAACTATTACCAAAATTGTATTTGTATCCATTTTCCTCCTTTGATTCTAGCTTAACTTTCCTTATGCCCATAGTCAATATTAGCTCCATCGCCTTGCTTTTCCTATAATCTTAAGATATAATCGCTTCACAATAACCAGTTTCAAATTTTGGAATTGGTTTGTACCATACAATCTACCGCTTTCCAATGCGGACACCTGGAGGTGAAGTCTAGTCGCCATTGTATTACCGCAAGTCCAAATACACAACGAAGGAAGAAAAAACTATGGCAACAGTACCGTTAGTAGGTCCAAATGGAATCGCAATCGCTTGCGATGTGGAATCGGAAGAAGTGACAGTCCTCGTCAAGGCGACGCACCAAGTTCCCGGTGTTTCCGCCTTCAAAGTCGGCATTACGCTGTCCGGTGGCAACGAAGGACTCAAGCGCAAGGTCGGCCGGATCAAGGCAATAACCAACAAGCCGATCGTCTACGATCACCAGAAGGCGGGCACCGACATTCCGCAGATGGGCGTCAAGTTCGCCAAGATGCTCAAGGCGGCGGGAGTGGATGAAGTTATTCTCTTCCCGCTGGCTGGCCCAACAACCCAGATAGCATGGACAGAAGCCTGTCGGGAAGCCGGGCTGGAAGTTCTCGTGGGTGCTCACATGACGCACGCGCAATTCCTCGTCTGCGAGGGCGGCTATATCGCCGATGACGCTCCCGAGCGCATCTTCCGGCTCGCCGTCGGGCTGGGAGTGAGGAACTTCGTCGTTCCGGGCAACAAGGTCGAATTCGTCAAGAAGTACTTCGATCTGATTGACGGTCTGGTACCCAGAGGGCGGTTCTTCCGCCTGTGGGCTCCCGGGTTCATTGATCAGTTGGGTGTCATCTCGGAAACGGCAAAGGTCGCCGGTCCGTACTTCACCCCGATCATCGGATCGGGTGTCTACGAAAAGGCGAAAGGCATCCTTGCTTCGCCTCGCCAGATGGCGCTCAACGCCCAGGAGATGACCCGCCAGCTCATCCAGCGCGGATGATCGTCACCGTTCTACCGAACTTCAAACTCTGCAGGAAAGGAGGTGAAAAACTTGCAGAAAGACCAAACTGATTATTCAGAAGGACTGAAGAAATCCGGCTCGCTGCTCGAAGGGCACTTCGCTCTTACCCCCAAGGCCGACGGAGTATGGCGGCATTCCGATCGCTATATCAATAAGGATGCGATCGGCCGGTTGTATCCGGATGTACTAGCCTTCTATGGGGGACTTGCACAGCCGTTCCTTGGAACGGGAGTGGCAACAATCGTCGGCCCGGCGGAAGGTGGTATCGCTTTTGCTCATGGCGTTGCTCGCCACATTTCCCGAGTTGAGAAGCGCCCGGTCAATGCTGCCTTCGTCCAGCCGCGCTATGAGGGGACAGATACAGATCCCATAATCCTCAAGCGCGGGTTCGATGAAGACATCGCCGGCCATCGGGTGCTAATCATTGAAGGCTTCAGAAGAGAGCGAAGAACAACGGAAACGGTTCTCCGCGCTAATCCAGGAAACATCGTCGGCATTGTTGATATCTTTGACATAGCCAACGGTTGCTTCACCGGATTAGATTGGGCAATCACCAGTGAATACCCAAAGGCCATCGGAGTCTTCCAACAAGCCCAACGATTCCTGGAGCGTGAAGTTGAGATAGTCGTTTCTCCTCCAGGCGCCGGTATTCCGATTGCCCATGGATTCGCTGACTATCTCTCAATCGTGGGAAATCGGCCCGTGAAAGCCGTCTATACGGAGTTCGACAGGCAAATCGCCCGCGATGTCCCCATGGACCTTGGACCGTTCCGGTCGAAAATCGAGGGTCAGAAAGTCGGCCTAATCGAGGACATCACCACCACGGGCGGTTCTGCCAAGAGAATGATCGTAGCGATCCAGGAAATCGCCGAGATTATCGGCCTTTCGGTCATCGCTGATCGTGGCGGAGTCACCTCTGACGACCTGTGTGGAGTATCGCTAAGCGCGCTAGTCAAGATAGCGATGGAATCCTGGGTAGATTCCGAATGCCCGCTATGCACGGAGAGCAAGCCCGTCAGTGGCAAGTACGGCAAGGGGCGATCGTGGGTGTCAACGATACAAGGCCAGCAATGGCTGGCAGCCGGCGGCTCCATCACCAACTCCTGATCTATCCGACATACAGCCTGCATTAAACCGCAGGCTCTTTTTATTTTTCTATCAATAAGATAAAATCAATAACAAAGGAGAACTATGGCAACAATAGAAGATTATGAAAAACTAGACATCAGAGTAGGGGAGATAGTGGAAGTCGATGACTTCCCCGAAGCCAAACGCCACCCTTCCTATAAGCTAAAAATAAATTTCGGCGACGAAATAGGCATCAAATTATCCAGTGCTGGTATTGCCAGCAATTATAAAAAAAAAGAATTAATCGGCAAGAAAATACTTGGCGTCATCAATTTTCCTCCTCGCCAAATCGGCCCATTTGTTTCCGAAGTGCTCACCCTTGGCACGCCTGACGAATCAGATGAGTGCATCCTCGTGGTTCCTGACAAAGAAAACGCCATCATCGGCTCAAAATTATATTGATAAAAAGAGGGTGGAATCTCCACCCGTAAATATCGAAATCTGCAGTGAGTTGATGCAGGCAACTTATTTAGTGTCTCCAGAAGCCGCCTCTCGCAGTGCTTTGAGCAGATCGGAGATGCCCTCCAGCCCCATCTCCTTAATCCGCCGTTCGAGCAATGCCCGCCTGTCAGGATCCCAATCCTGTGATAGTACCGCATAGATTGCGATCCACGCCTCCGCAGGCATTTTCCCTTTTTTGGCGAGTTCGTATAGCAAGTCTGCTTGACGGCCATGCACTTTGATGAGGTCTTCTCGTTCCTCTTTATTCTCTGCTTCCGCCTGGCGTTGTAAGACGATATGCATTACCACAGCAACGAGTGCAGTTACCGCGGCGATGAGCGCGATTACCACAATCAAATCCGTATTTCCCATTCCAAACCCTCCCTACCAGATAATCTTTGATTATTAGCGTTCGTCTTCTGCTGGCATCGTATGAAAAGGATCGCTTACTGTCAATCCACTCTACCACGTTTTTAGTATAAAAAAACCGGCTCTGACGAGCCGGATAACAAACTTGTGTCAACTGATCACTTCTTATTCTGGGCGTCAAGACGGGCATGCTCGATCGCATCTCTCTTGCGGACACCTCTCGCATGCGCTTTCTCGAGGTCTTCGCCTCGAAACGCATTGGCTACAATCAGAACAGCAGCCGCTCCGACCACATACGCCGCAGCAACACCGGCCTTCTTCAACGCAATCTTGATCGCTGCCTCCCTCGCCAGTCGCCATTGTTCCATGCCATCGTGTGTCCGAATCAGAATCAACCGTGAAACCAGCGCCGCCCGAAGTTGCACTCGATATTCAGTGAAAGCAGTCTCCCGTTCCCACTTGTCGCCAGTGGTCTCCTTCGCCAGACGTCCTGCTGCCTCGCTAATCTGGCGAATCGCCCTGCTGGCAACACCCTGGACTGCCTTGAGCTTCATCTTTGAAGTTGGCTTCTTGAAGGCACTCAAGTTCTCAATCGCATGGGCGATATCCATGACCCGAGTATGTTGTTCGTCAACTGTGATGCGCTTGGCTGGTATCCGCCGCAGCACATCGAGTAGTATCAAGCCCGTAAGAACATCTGCTTCCTCTGTGGGCAGTAGGTATTTGTATTCCCTTAACAATGAATCACTCCCTCTCGGATTGGTTTGTGGTTAAATTCTATCATTCAATCAGTATTTTGCAAGAAAAAAAGGAGCCGAAGCTCCCAATTAGTTCAAGTGTCGGACAAATTTTGCTCCATACCGCGAATCCACATAATATTCAAAGTCCCATTAACCTGCTCAAAACAACTTTCTGCACCCATATGACAGATGATCGGTCCAGTTGGATTGACCGAAAGCAGCAAGGAATCTTGATCGCAATCGAATTGAATCCTTTCCACTCGTAGGTAGTTCCCGCTTGTCTCTCCTTTGGTCCATAGCTTTTTTCGTGATCTTGACCAGAAAGTTGCCATTCCGGTCCGACATGTCTTATCCAGCGCATCCTTGTTCATCACCCCCACCATCAATACTTTCTTTGTCATAGCATCCTGTACCACCGCCATGATGACTTTCTCCTTACCCGCTTTCAGCTTTGAGTAATCCATTCCGTCTCTCCTTTGTGTTGATACCAAAAATCCGCCTTTAGAGCGGATTTTTGGAAATATAGAAGTGCTTTTGAAAGGTATCTAACTAATCGAGACATCCTTCAATGCAATTCCATATCCCCCAGTTCCATGATTTAACCAACTATTAACCCGAGCAACCGTAGCCGAAGATACTCCTGTCTCTTTGGCAATATTTCTAAATGTTTTACCTTCAGAAAGCATCTTCGCTACCTTAAACCGGCGAATTACTTCCTCTAGTTCCTCTAGCGTCATAACATCGCGCAAAAACATAGCAACCTCTATCTCGTCTCCAAGACGATAAATCGCTTGATAGAATTGCATCGCGTCTCTGGTGATAAATTGTTTTTCAATACTTCTGTCCATAATCGCTTTCATGCTTTAACTCATTAAAGCATAGAGCTGTCCACTTGTCAAGTAATTTACATAAAAGCCCCGGATAGTGGGTTATAAGTTATAGTTTCGATAAATAAATTCCCGGATAGCTTCTCCAGGTGTATATATGTCTCGTCCTGAAGCCTGTAGCAATGTTACATCACCCTCCCTTGCTCGGTTGACTATTATCATGATTGCACTTTTCTTATCTTCTAATTCCTCAAAGTATTTAGCTTTAAACTCAGACCATTTTTTTAAATCCCCAGAATATAACTTTTTTAAATCATCGCTTGGTGCTATCTCCTGCAGCCAAAAATCGATCGCCGATTCTTCGTCAACTACTCCTTCCGGCCAATACCGTTCAACCAGAATACGATAACCGTCATGCGAATTCGGGGGTTTATAAATTGATTTAGTAGTTATCATGCCCTAATTGTATACTCAATAGTTCAGCGTTTAATTATGAAAATTCATAATTGGCGTGCTCTCCATAGACTTTACTTGCCCAAATATTTAAAATGACTTTATTAACCAGTTACGGAGGTAACATGAAAGATCGTGAAATATATATCAAGAAAATGAGAGCAAAGCTCGAAAGAGACGCTTATGATGTGGAGCAGTTGAAGGGTCGAGTTGAAAAGTTAGGGCTAGCTGCCGATCAAACTTGGCTCAGCTCGTTGCATACTATGCGAGAAAGGGAGGATGAGATTCAATTTCACCTGAAATATCTGCATCAAAAGAAGAACCGGAAAATCCTAAGTGTCGCCAAGCAGCACATTGAACTCCTAACAAAGGATCTTGACAAAGCTCTTAGAAAACTTGAAAAACAATATAAATGAGGATTATATAAAAACAAATTTCTCTAGATAATGAAAAAACCGGACAACAGATCGTTGTCCGGTCAGTGAGTCTCCTACAGAGGACGACTGTTCAGGTAATCCGCCAGATTCTGGAAGATCTTCAATCCGTCGCTTGAAGGATGAACGCCTTGGCGGCATGCCCGCTCGGGATGCGGCATCAGGCCGAACACCAGCTTCTTCTTGCTATCAATGAGTCCCGCTATACCGCCCGGGGAACCATTGGGGCAGAAAGGATACTCGGTGGTCGGTTTGCCATCCTTGGCGTAGAATACTCCGGGCAATATATCCGTCCCGGTTGGGATGAATGGGTTTCCTTCGCCGTGGGCTACCGGCAACCGGCGGAGAACTGAACCGCCAAGACCCTTGGTCCAGAAACTCTTGGTTTCGGGAACCCACAGATCAACCGATCGGCTCTCAAACCGAGCCAATGCGTTGGTCACAAGTGCCACTTTTGGCTCACCGATTGTCAGATCGGGCAGTAATCCTGTTTCCGTCAACACCTGGAAACCGTTGCATATCCCCAGGATAGGCGAATCACCCTCGACCATCTGGCGGAGATCGTCCTGGAATCGTCTCAGGAAAAGGGCAAATATCCGCCCCGATCCGAAGTGGTCTCCCCAGGAAAATCCGCCGGGAATGACGAGTGCCCAGTAGTCGTTCAGTCTGACCTGACCGTTCAGGATCTCGCTGATCTGTACGATCGCGCTATCCAGACCGACCAGCCGGAGGGCCCGCGCCGTCTCGGCGTGGCAATTGGTGCCGGGTCCGCAGAGGATCGCCACTTTCTTGATGAGGTTTCTCATCCGATCACCTCCGCAAACGGCTGGCGCCATTCTTTCGCCAGCTCTTCAACTGTCGCCTGGAACTTCTCTTCACCCCGCCAGAGTACTCGAACGACTGGATCTTGGGTAACTGTGCCTATCTCACACCAGTCTAAGCCCATTAGTACTTTAGCGTCGGTCTTCTGATCGAATTCCAGAATGAAACCGCCTGGCGCTTCTCCGAACAAAGGAGCTGACAACTGATCGCTGATCTGGTTGAGAGTCAGCTCAGCACCGAGATCCGATCCCAAGCATGACTTGAAGATACTTGCCCAGATGCCGCCGCTTGTCATGGCGGAAGCAGAACGGACAAGACCTCTCTCCATCAGCTCATGAATCGCCTCGAATGTCGTCTTGTGCTCGGATAAGGTCCCATCTCTCGGCAGCCGACCGCCTTTCTTATCTTCCATGACAGCATAAGTAGATGCACCGAGAAATCTCTTGTTCGGCCAGCACGCTCCCACATAGATAAGCTGGTTGCCTGCTTCCTTGAACTCCGATGTGACCGTCTTTCGCACATCCGGCAGAATTCCCATGCCGGCAACTACCAGACTGAAGGGCACGTCAATCAGGGTTCCGTCATCGGCTTTGAATGTCCCCGAGCTCGAGTCCTTACCGGAGATGAACGGTGTCCCAAAGACCTCGGAAGCTTCGCAGATTACATCCACTACTCCAACTAGATCAGCCGCAACATCCGGTCGAATCTTGGGAGCGTAGAAGTTATCGCAAAGTCCAATTTGGCTTAAAGGAACTCCGGCCGATATCAGCTTGGCGATGGCTTCTATTACGGCCAATCTCGCCATTCCGGCCGGATCGAGATCTCCGTAATACGGGTGATAGGCAATGGAGAACGCTACTCCGTCGAATGCATCCTCGAGCGGTGCCAGCACCGTCGCTCCGGTTGGCATGTCTCCATGCGCTCCCCCGTACGGTCCGACAACCGTTTGCCCCTGGACTGTCGAATCGAATTGAGTACCGGCCGCCGATTGATCGCAGCAATGCCAGTGTCGAAGCAGCTCAATTGCCGCTGCTCGCCACTCGTCTGCAGTCGTCGGCTCGTCAATATTCAATTCGACATACGGTCGTATTGCCGGCTCCACGATGACATTGTCAATTGGACATTGCTTCCAGAGGAAGTTCATGTCCAAATCAACGAACTGCTCGTCACCATGGAAGACGGAATACTTCCCACTGTCGTTGAATTCGCCGAGGATCGTGTACTGAATATCGTACTTCTCCGCGATCTCGATGAATTCATCTATCTTCTCGGGCGGCACAGCCGCCAGCATTCTCTCCTGGGATTCTGATAGCAGGATCTCCCAGGGAGACAAGCTACTGTCTTTGAGGGGCACACGATCCGAATGGATCTTGACCCCTCGCTTCCCGAGCTCGCCGACGGCACACGAGATACCGCCGGCTCCCAGATCAGTGATTGACCTTAGGCAACTACGGTCGCGCCATTCGGGAACTGCCGTCATGAACTTACGCTCGATGATTGGCAATCCGATTTGCACCGCCGCCTTGTCCTTGGTGAGAGTTTCGGAAGTCATGGCTGCCGAACTGGCAGTTGCGCCATGCACTCCGTCCCGTCCCGTCAGGCCTCCGAACAGCACTACCTTGTCGCCGGGCTTGGGATCCTCCTTCAGCGCATACATATACGGGATTATCCCTAGCGTGTGACCGAGCGCCAAACACTTGGGAAATCCGGGATGTATATAGTATGCCGGCTTCATCATGGGAATGCCCATCGGGTTGCAGTAATAACCTGTTGCCTGAATGGACTCAACAAGGATCTTGCGTGGATGGAGAGCGCCTTTCGGCACATCCGCCATCGCTGTGCGCGGATCCATCGTGCCCATGATTGTCGAGCCGCCGATCGGATAACCGCCCCGACCGAAACCGATCGCGTCACGAATGACTCCGCCGTGCTTGGTAGCGACTCCGCCGAAAGTAGCAATAGCCGACGGGAAGTTGTGCGTCTCGCCTTTAATGAGTACTACTTGATCCCCATTCGGTCCAAGTCGCATAGCTCCGGCATTGTCATGGAATACCGATACGACCAGCGGATGGTTGATCCGCGCTGTCGCCGCCTGCAGTTTCTCTAGCAGGCCCAAGCCGCGCCAAGTCGTGTGATAGCAGTGATCGGACCACGATTGTACTGTGATTTCAATCTCTGCGTCAGTCAGTGGCCGGCCGATCTTGTGTTCGTAGGCCTGCAATGCTTTCAACTGCGACAACGGCGCATACCAGGAGTTGTCTTCGCTCAGCTTGATGAGTCGTTTGCCTGTCATACCCTTCAAGCTGATACGCCTGATCGGATCGGGCTTCCCGCTTGGCTTCAGTGACTCCCACGGCTTGGCAGGATCAATGACTGCCTGGATGATTGGGTTGTAGAGCTGCTCTCTGGCGATACGCTCTGCTTCCGCTGGTGTTGCGCCGATGAACTGATAGCGTTTACTCAAACGCACCCAATCAACACCTTCGATCCCAAGAGCCTTCGCGCCATCGAGAGCGCTATGCTTCTCCGGATCGGTTACTGCCCGCTGATAGCCAATCTCGACGATCGGCCCTTCATTGTCGGTGAGCATCGTCTTGCGATCGAACATCTGGTACAGGGGATTGGCAAACATCGGGAGCAGATCGCTCGCCTGCGCCGTGCCCTCTACGCGGTAGACATGCTCAATTCTCAAGTCGTCCAGCAAATATCCTTGGCTCTTAAGGTCTTTCAACAGACTAATCGCCTCGGGATCGCTGTTGGTGCGCACGTAGATAGTCGTTATCCTACGGCGCTTTACCTTTTTCGTTCCCGTCTTTTCTGGTTTTGCCTTGATTGTCAAATCGCTTCTCCTTTAGATTCGTTCGGACAAAATGATTTTTGGCTTTACTTTGCCTCCTTTTCCAATGAATTATCAAAGAACGAGCGGATAAAAAACATCCAAATGACCTTATTAAAGGCAAGCTCATACTATTATAAACAAAAACATGTGTCAAACCTGTTCGTTGCAAATTTCTACCTAAGTAGTAGAATTGAACTATTAGGAGATATATGACAATTAAAGAAGCGACCTATCGCGCGATGCAAGTCAGACAAAAATACATCGAACTACAAGAAAAAAGATTCGGATCAAAATGGTCCAATCAGGAGATTTATCAAGGCCTAGTCGGCGATATCGGCGATCTTGGAAAGCTAATCATGGCCAAAGAGGGCAGGCGGACAGAGCCAAATAGTGACGAGGAACTTGCCCACGAGCTTTCTGATTGCCTGTATTGCTTATTTGTTCTTGCCAACAATTATAATATTGATCTTGAAAAAAGTTTTTTAGATACTATGGGAAAATTGGAAAACAGAGTTTCTGCTGAACTAACTAAATAAAAAAACCGCCAGAAACCTTACAATGAGGGTTTGATTCCAACTGGCGGCTATTTTAATTTTCCACTTTAAACTATTTCATCATTTTTGATGCCATTGAAGCGCCCCAAATACCCAGGGCGATAATGATTATCCCGGTAATCCACAGGTTAGCGATCAGGGCGGCGCCTTCGAACAAATAACCTGAGATGATTACCCAGATACCGGCTATGATGATGACCCATTGTCCCCACATATGTTTTCCTTTCTTTTAATTCAAAGCTATTATCAACTTCTTGGAAGCTAAAGTCATTGTGCAAAACAACAAAAGAAACAATTGGGTAATCGCCACCCGTTTTCCACTAAATCGAGGAGTATTTTACTAGAACACTCATTTTAACAAATCTATTGCAAAACATTAGGCAAATCATATAATTATTCTAATAAAGCAAATGCCCACTTTTCTCCCTAGTGATTTTTCCCAAAGAATGACTATCGAACAGATGTTTTAATGGAACCATAAAAGAAGGTTCAAATGGATGATACATATTTTCTCGATAGAAATGATGCGGGACGCAAGTTAGCAGCCAAACTAAAAACATATTATAGTAAACCGGCTGTTATTTATGGTTTGCCTCGGGGAGGAGTTGTTGTTGCCTCCGAAGTAGCTCAATTGTTTCATTGCCCGCTCGATATTGTGATTACACGTAAAATAGGTCACCCGCTTAATCCTGAATATGCTGTCGGGGCAATTACGGAAGATGGCTTTTTGGTTGGCGACAAGGCAACATTAGCATCCCTTGACCAAACCTGGCTTGTGGAGGAAATAGAAAAACAAAGAGAAGAAGCTAAAAGAAGGCGAGTGGTGTATCTTAATGGACACGAATCTGTTGATGTCAAGAATAAAATTGCCATCATTATTGACGATGGGATTGCCACCGGTCTTACTATGCTGGCTGCCATTCATGAAATCAAAAAAAGAAATCCCAAGAAAGTCGTCGTTGCCGTACCTGTTGCACCACCTGATGTCGCCACCCAAATAAACAACAAAGTAGACGATCTGGTAGTGGCTACTAATCCAGAATTTTTTCTTGGAGCAATCGGTGGTTACTATGAAAACTTTCCTCAGGTAACAGATGATGAAGTCGTTGAACTCCTATCAAAAAACGCCCAAGAGCTTTCATAATTAAATAAAAAGAGCAACCCTCGCTTGGCACCTTAGTGAGGGTTGCTCTTTTTGAGACGAGAAGATATAATGTCAGCATTACAGGTAGACATTACCTTAACATATTTATATCAAACTAGCACCTTAAGGAGGGGCACAAAATGAAACTGCTGATAGCGTTCAGCATCGTATCGTACTTCATCGGTTCTCTTCCCTTTGGAGTCTGGATCTGTAAGGCCAAAGGGGTAAATCTCATGAAGATGGGAAGCGGAAACATCGGCGCCACCAATGTCGGTCGAGTTATTGGTTGGGTACCTTGGGGGATCGCGACCTTCTTTCTCGACGTGACGAAAGGTCTTCTGCCGGTTGTTATCTACCGTCTTTGTCATGCTCTTCCTGATGGTATTATCTTAGTTGGGGGCATGGCAATCCTCGGGCATTTCTGCTCGGTATTCCTCAAGTTCAAAGGCGGCAAAGCCGCCGCTACCTCGCTTGGCGTTGTCTTTGGAGTGAACCCTGCTCTGGGCTTCATTGTCTTTGGCATCTGGCTAGTTGCCCTGATCCTAGGGGGCTATGTGTCACTTGCCACAATCATCGCTGCCCTTGCTCTGGCTCTGCTTTCTCTCCTCTTCGAGCCAAGCCACTGGATTTCTGTGCCGCTGTCTATCTTTTCCTTGCTCATCATCCTCAAGCATCACTCCAACATCAAGCGACTGTGGGCAGGAAAGGAACCAACGATCTGGGAAGACTTAACAAAAAAGAAGTGGGCAAAGAAACCGCCTCGCCCTGGTGTTCTCCGGATGGGATTTGTTGTCAACACAACAAACGATCCGAAGTTCTTCAAAGAGAAAGCCTCCCAGAAGTTTAAGTTCATGAAATACCTGCCGGCTCGGTTTGTCTTCAATGTCCTTCGTCGAGCGATCCCGGTTGTTTTCTACTCAATGGGTAGAATCACTATCCGCAGTCGAACCGGACAAGTTATCGAGATGATCTTCCATGGAGTGCCTCTCACTGCCAGCGAGCTCAAAAAGTGGCCCTCTTGCAAAACAGTACCAGTTATCACCAAAGCCGTTGGGTACCTGGAAATGCAGGGATGCGCGGTTGTTGGCCTCGGCGGCTATACCTCGATTGCCGGTGAAGGCGGCAAGGTTATCGGCGATACGTTCAAGGACAGACTCGCCATAACTACTGGCAACGGCTACACATCCGTCAGCGGTGTCGAAGCATTCATGGCGATCGTCGGGAAGGCCGGTTATGATCTCTCCCGGGAATCAGTTGCCATCGTTGGAGTCGGTTCTGTGGGTAAGTCGGTAGCAATTCTCCTGGCGCCACATGTCAAGGAACTGCTGCTGGTCAAGCATCAGGCCGATCTAGAGCCGTTCATAAGACGGTATCAACTGACCAACGCTCGGGTAGTAACGCTAAGTGAGGCGCTGAAAAGCTCTAAGCTTTTTGTCACAGTCACCAGTGCAATTGGTGGACTGAAGATCGAAAGCGAAGACTTCCAACGCGGGTCTATCATCATTGACCTGGCTCGCCCGCGCGACATTGCCAGAGAGGTTGATAGGCGCCAGTCCCTCTTGGTTATAGATGGTGGGATTGTCGCAGCGCCCGAGGTGTTAGACCAGACATTCAACTTCGGCTTCCGTCCCGGTACGCTGTTTGGCTGTATGACCGAAACATTTCTGCTGGGATTGGCTGGTCGTAAAAACGGAGTATATTCCATCTCAGATGGGATTTCTCCAGAATGGCTGGATTATCTCTCCGAACTGGCTGACCAACATGGCTTCCGGGTAGTTGGCAGACGGCAGTTCGATGAGCCGCTTACCGATTCTCGTTTTCGAGCCTTCCTCGCCGCCGCCGATCTTCCTGGAGGTGTGAAATGACTGAGCAGCCCAGAATCCTCATCCTCGGTGCCGGTACCTTCGGTTTCGGCACAGCAATGGTCTTGACCAAGCAAGCCGGTGTCCCTACGTCCATTTGGGATATTGATCGTAGGATGATGGACAGCTGGCAGACATTCGACTACTGCAGTCGATACCCTTGGATGCAAGACTATGATACACCGGATGGACTGGCTATAGTCACCAGTGACCGTATCAATGCAAACGGTTACGACTATATACTGCTAGCCCCTTCAATGGCGGGGCTTGAACCGACCTTACAACTCATCGATAATCTCAACGAGAAGACGGCTACCCTGGTGACTATGCAGAAGGGATTGAACGACAATCTCGAGACGCCGTTCCAGGTTGTTCGCCATCACTTTCCGCTGGCGCATATTATCCAGTATACCGGCGCCGGCTTCGGTGAGAATATGGCAGCCGGTGAATGGACACGTATGATAATCGCATCTGGCAAGAGAAGCTGGGATTCTGCCAAGCGCTTCCGGGATCTATTCACAGGAACAAAGATCTGGGGGCGGTTGAGCTTGGATCCGACCGGAATGTGCTATGGAGGTTTCCTCCGGACCATTACCTCCTGCGAAACGTCCATCGTCCAGCATTGCCTATCAGGTGAGCTCGGTAGTTATGCCACAGCGATGGCGGGTATATACGATGAGTACTGGCGTCTGCTGAAAGTCCTGGGGACAAAGCGGCAAACTCGCCAAGATGGCTCTGACGAGAAGATGACGCTCATGGCAGACCTCTTACTTTGCCAGCAACCGGGCAATATCAGCCGGAACACGGCATTCGGCCAATACCTAGCCGAGGGAATGCCGGTTGATATGGCCTTGCGCCGAGCCCAGGAAAAGGGAGTAGTGGAAAGCTATCGCAATATCAGGATAGTTCAGAAACTACTTGCTCGGGGCGGTATCTTCCTGGAAACCGAAAACTCGGATGATCCTGCAATATCAGGCTATCCCTACCTCTACTACCTTAGCCAGCTGATCGGTCGCAAGATGCCCCTCGATAAGTGCATCGAGGGAATCAAGCAACGACAGACCCGGTGATTCCACACAAACCCCGCCTTTCCCAGAAAGAGCGGGGTATTTTTATTGACAAATTATGAGTGGCAGTGAAGTAGTTATTATCATTGACAACACTCTTCAATACCCCTATAGTTAAGAGAGGGAGGGTTTTTTATATGGATTATGCAAAAATCATCACTCGGGCTTGGGACATTATAAAAAAACGTCGCTACCTCTGGTGGCTAGGCATCCTTGCCGTTGCTTTTGCCTCGCTTGGCAGCTTGACAGATTTCCTACGGCAAGTTTTAGGCTCTTCTATTCCTCGAGAGAAAATGGCGCGAGGATTTATCCTTATGTTTGGATCCCAGCTATCTGATGTATGGCCGCTTATAGTAATAGTAACAGGAATAATTTTGCTCCTTGCAATTTTAATTGCATATCTGTCAAATTCAGCTCACGCCGGACTAATTCTATCGGTGAACCAATTAGAGGAAAATCAACAAGAAGAAACTTTTGGCTCGGCGTTCCATAAGGGGACTCAATATGCCTGGCGGCTTTTTGGCCTTAACTTGCTGATCGGTCTTATAATATTCGGTCTTCTTCTAGTGGTATTTTTGCCTATAGCTTTAGCACTGATATTCCAAGCCGGTACAGCAACCTATGTAATAACCGGTATCTTTGCCTTCTTGGGTTTATTGGCGCTTATAGTATTATCAATTTATTTGTCTCTGAGTGCTATGCTTGGTGCCAGGACACTAGTGCTTAACGATGTCAGTATTTTAGTTGCCTTACAGAGAGGGAAAAAACTTGTGCGCCATCAACTAAAGCACACTCTGCTAGCGTGGCTCATCAATATTGCCCTTTATATTGGTTTCGCCATAGTCGTTGGAATAGCGAGTGCTGTATTGACAGCAATTTTTGTCGGCTTAGGATATTTGGCATCACAGGCCGGTATTGGAGTTCTGATTGGTTATTCAATTATTGCTGTACTTATTTTTCTTGCTATTTTGTTCGTACTGGGTGGGATATATACATCTTATTTCTCCTCTTACTGGACAATCGCATATCGAGCGATTGACTATTTGGAAAAAAAATCAAGGGTATAATTTATTAGTAAGTAATTAAATTAAATAAGGAGGTCCTAATGGATCCACAAACAACTTCTGCCGAAGAGGAGAAACCCATAGAGGCACCCACCAGTGAGCCGACTTCTTTTCCGAAAGAAGTGAAAGCTGAATCAACATCCCCCATACAACCGCAAGCAACATCTGGAGCGATAGTTTCGGATATTGCAAAACCTACCGAACCTGCGCCAACCGGTACTACTCCAGAGCCGAACACAACAAACACAGAGCAGGCGGTTCCTGCGAGTACCGCTCCGACTGGAACAGCGCCAGCTACCTCGACAGATATTCCGGCAGAAATAAAAGGTTGGAACTGGGGAGCGTTCTTTCTCAATTGGATATGGGCAATCGGCAATCAAACCTGGATTGGGCTCCTAGCTTTCGTCCTCGGCCCCATCATGATGGTTATTTTAGGTCTTAAGGGAAATGAATGGGCCTGGCAAAACCGTAAATTCGAAAGCGTTGAACAATTCAAAGCAGTTCAAAAAGCCTGGGCAAAATGGGGACTTATCATCTTCATATTAAATATTCTTCTAACGATTGGTATAATTGCCGCTATGGTAGTTATAGCTGCTCGCACAACTCCTGTTAACACAACCTTCCCAGACATAAATCTTAAATAGGTAGAAAATAAATAAACTATAGGAGCAATATATGGATCCAGATCAAACACAAGAACCAAAAACCGAATCACTCATTATTCCATCTATCGAGACGCCTGCTGCGCCAGGGGCTATCAGTAGTCCAACCGAGGAAGTAACCCCCACGCCTAATTCCCAAACCGAACCCCCCAAAGAAAATCCTGTCGAAACAAAAAGCCAACCGGAAACGAAAGAAACTGAATCTCCACCGCCCGTTAGTCCTCCAGCCGAATCAAAACCGGCAGTTGCAACCCCAGCCCAGCCAAAACAAGAAGATGATCCTGCCACTCTAGCGGTAAAAAAAGAAAAACGAAAGCACAAAACTAAAATAATAATTATTGTGGTCAATTTTATAATTATTGCTGCCCTGCTATATTACTATTTTGCAATGACCCCAAAGTAAAGAAGATAACTGATTAAAATCAAAAAAGGAGGGGACTTAGTGGAAAGTCAGAACATAGTAGTTGCTATTGGAGGTGTTGCCGGCGCCGGGATTATGGAATCCGGACACCTACTAGCAAAATATGCTCTTGCCAGTGGTCTTTTTTCCTTTATGGCCAGCGAGTATCCCTCACTGATAAGAGGAGGGCATAATTTTGCGATGGTCCATATTACTGAAAATGAAACTAACTCCCTCACCCAAAAAATTGATATTCTGGTTGCCTTAAATGAGCAAACGGTTAAACTTCACGAACGCGAGCTAAAAGAAGGCTCTGCTATTATTTATGATTCTGATATCATTGAACTTGAAAAAGTGGATGGAATAACAATTCAAGGAGTTCCGCTTACTACTATAGCCAAAGAATCGGGCGGCGAAATTATTAGAAATACTGTCGCTATCGGCGCTGCAATCGGATTACTCAAAGGTAATTTTTCAATTCTTGAGGAAACTCTTAAGTCAACCTTCGAAAAAAAAGGACAAGAAGTAATTGATATGAATGTTCGCGCCGCTCTCAAAGGGTATCGTTTTACCCAGGGAGCCGGCAGCTCTTTTGACTTATCAATTAAACACAAACAAATAGATTCTCAAAGAATTCTCTTGAATGGAAACGATGCGATTTGTATCGGGGCAATTCGCTCCGGCTTAAAATTTGCCGCTATTTATCCAATGACTCCTGTCACTAGTATCCTCGATTACCTAGCCGCCGAACAAAACAACTTTAATCTGGTTGTCAAAGAACCCGAAGACGAAATATCTGCTATCATCATGACTATTGGTGCAAGTTATAGTGGTGCTCGAAGTCTGACAGCCACCTCGGGAGGAGGGTTCTGCTTAATGACTGAAGGATTGGGATTAGCTGGTATGGCGGAGATTCCTTTAGTGGTAGTTGAAGGCATGAGAAGCGGGCCGAGCTCTGCTATGCCAACTAAGACAGAACAATCTGACTTGGATTTTGTCCTTTATGCCGGTCACGGAGAATTCCCTCGGATAGTATTAGCGCCAGGAGACCCGACCGAATGTATTGAGGCGACTTTTAATGCTTTTAATTTAGCTGATAAATACCAGCTGCCGGTTATCATCCTGACCGATAAATATCTGGCCAGTAGTTTATATACTATTAATAAACCCGATATGTCGGAATGGAAAATCGACCGGGGAAAAATCACAACTTCTGGGAATGAGACTTATTCCCGCTATGAATTAGAAGAAGATGGCGTATCTTCAAGGTTATTACCCGGATCGCCAGGTGCGGTAACGCATGCTGATAGTTATGAGCATGACGCTTTAGGCCGTGACAGTGATGATCCGACAATCCGCATTTCTATGATGGAAAAAAGAATGAAGAAAATTAATAACTTAGCCAAAGAACTGCCGGAACCTATTTTATATGGAGAAAAAGATGCCGAAATCACCATCTTCGGCTGGGGATCTAATAAGAGCATTATTTTGGATGCGCTCAAATTACTAGACAAAGAGGGGATTAAAGCGAACTATCTCCACCTATTATATGTTATGCCTTTTCCGGCATATGAAGTAGCTAAGATCTTCGATCATACTAAAGCCGCTTTGATAGTCGAAAACAACTATTCTGGTCAGATGACCAGATATATCAGATCTCTGACTGGGAGACGCATCACTAACAAACTCTTAAAATTTGATGGTCGGCCCTTTCTACCAGAGGAAATTGTTAAAAAAGTAAAGAGTATTCTAAATACACCGCTTAAAGCCCAAGCCGATATAAAGGAAAAAAATGACTGAACCAGAAAACAATTTTGATAATAAAAATCAAATCACCTGGTGTCCGGGTTGTGGGAATTTTAGCATCATTGCCGCCCTGAAGAACGCATTGAAAACATTGAACTATAAACCGCACGATATTGTCTTAGCTGGCGATATTGGTTGCTCTAGTAAACTTACAGACTATGTCGAAGTGAATACATTTACCGGTCTGCATGGTCGTGTTATTCCCTTGGCTCAAGGTATAAAACTAGCAAACCACAAACTTCATGTTATTGCTATTGGTGGTGACGGGGGTTTATTTGCCGAAGGGGGCAATCATATCTTGCATGCCGCCCGACGAAATATTAACATCACTGTCATAGTAAATGATAACCAAGTCTACGCCCTAACAAAAGGTCAGGCGTCTCCTACTAGCGAAAAAAAGTTCATCAGTGGTCCCACCCCAGAAGGAACTATCGAAAATCCTATAAATCCGCTCTTAGTTGCTCTCGCTTCTGGCGCCACTTTTATAGCCAGAGGCTGGGCAGGAGATAATACAGGTTTAAGCGAAATATTTGCCCAAGCAATTTCTCATGATGGATTCTCGATTGTTGATGTCCTGTCGCCCTGTGTTTCTTTTAACAAGATTAATACTCTAGAATATTACAAAAGCAGGGTTTATAAGTTAGTTGATGATGCTACTTATGATAAGTCCGATCTTACCCAAGCCTTCGAAAAAGTAAGGCTGTGGGGAGACCATATTCCTATTGGCGTTATTCATGAAGCCTCGGGTCCAACTTATGAAAAACAAATACCTGTTTTGCAAAAAGGCACTCTAGTGAGTCAAAATAATGGTTTAATTGATACAGAAAAACTACTCGATCGGTAAACAAACTACTATATACTAACTTTCTAAACTTGGAGAACTAACCCTTATCGGGGAATAAATTTGGATACTCGCGAACTAATACGCTAATTGCTGCTGCAATAGGAACGGCCAGTAAGATACCTAGTAGACCCATCAGCTTCGCTCCGATTAATATAGCAAAAATTATCACTACTGGGCTTAATCCAACTGCTTTACCCATTATTCGGGGGACTAATACCTGAGCTTCAATCTGCTGAACTATAATATAAACAATGACCACACCCAGCGCCTTCAGTGGACTTAGTGATAGCGCAATCAGAACTGCCGGAATAGCACCTAATATCGGACCCACATAAGGAATTAATTCCGTCAATCCCGACCAGACACCTAGGGTTAATGCATAGGGAACACCTAATATTAATAGTCCGATTAAATCCAAAGTACCCACTACAAGCATTAATGTTAACTGCCCTCTTACCCATAAGCCCATCTTATCGCTAATTTGATCAAATAAGCGATAATAAGCCTCTTTGTGTCTAATTGGAAGACCCATCACAAATTTACTTGCTTTCGCCTTATCTGACAGTAGATAGAAGGTTGAAACAATAACTGTGAATATCGCTACCAACCCGCCAAAAAAGCCAATCGTCGTATTAAATATTGTGACGCCAAATCGCCCTATCTGTCCCGACAAAGACGACAATGCTCCTTCCGAACCCTTAAGAATCGGTTCGCTTAAAAGTGGTGCTATCTTTTTGATATAAGTTGGAAGATGGTTGATAAATGATTGCACTTGCCCTACTAAAGGTGGAATGATCAACAATCCGACTGCAACAACGAATAATATAATAATAATAAATAAGGCGGCAATAGCCGCTCTACGCGACATTTCTTCTTCCCACCTATTGATAATTGGATTCAAAACAGAGAAAAATATTAACACCAATATAAATAATATAATTACGTCTTTTACCAGATAGAGTAGTACTAACCCAATAATAACCGCAAAAACCTTAAGAATAGTCGCCACCGGTATATCTAACACAAGTTTCTTTTCTTGTTCCATATTATCTCCATGTTTATTATCCAACTTTTCGTTTACTTAATCAATATAACTTGTTATTTAGCCGCCGGTAGGGATATTTTCTTCTCCTCGCTTACCGTACCCGAAAATCCCACATTCTCCATAATACCGCCTCGCCTCTCTAGAGAATCTTTTAATAGCTTACTGTCGCCAATCGCTTGGATTTTATAAGGAGACGAAAAAGTTTTATAATCCCATCCTGTCGTAGGAGTAATCCGTTTTCCGTTTATCGCAATCGCTTCGGCTCCAATATTTCTAAGCGCATTCATTAAGTCAGTTATTTGAGTTGTATCAAGCATTTCGTCAAACTGTATCACCACACCAGAACCGGTAACTGCGACTTTCCCTAAAATTATATTATATTGCTCAATCGAGCTCTGCATTGATTCTAGCGCCGCCTCCTTATCGTCCGAACTTTTACGAATAAGAGAATATTGATCGGTCAATTTATTTCTTTCCAAAGTCAATTCCTGATTTCCCTTAATTAAGCGACTTACTTCAATTGCCAGCTCCCTCTCTTGCTCTGGCTGGGTTTCTGTTTTTAATTTTTTTTGCAAGAAAAATTGCCTGGACAAGATAAACCCAAGTAATAGACACGCCGCTACTACTAATAATATATTTCTTCTGATTTTCATTTACTACTCGCTTTCTGTGCAAAGTGTAGTACAAAGGACCCATTAAATGGCTGAATATCTACTTTCCAGGAAGATTTAATTTCAAAAACAAGTCCGGCATTCTTCACTCGCTTCCACAAATCGTTCAAACTAGCGCTGTCTCTCAATCCCTTCTCTAATTTATAGGAATCTCCGGCGGCTAAAATTGTAAAAGGCGGCGTGGTTTTAGTATTATTTATTAAAATAGTATTAACAATACAATCTATCGAAGTATTCATCACTACTCGCTCGCCATTAATCGAAATCGCCTCAGCGCCATTTTGCCAGAGCACATTTACAATATCTCGCAGGTCGGCTGCATGAGTTATATTGTCAATAGTACCTGGGCCGCTTGACGCATCGTTTAGCGTCATAACTAATCCTGACCCGGATTTTTTCGTTAAACCGGCCTTATCTTTTAATCGCTGTGATTGATTGATGAGATTAATCGATTCGCTGTCTTTATTTTTTACCGAGTTTTCCTGATCAATATTTTTTTGTAGATTACTAATTTCTTGCTTGAGATTGGCTTGCTCGTCTGCAAGGTCATTACGCGTATCGCGCAGCGCCAAATAAGGCGCTATTGGATTTACATTCCTCACTGGTGGAACTTTCCATTGAGCCGTCAAAAATAGGCCTATCATAATTCCGAGTGCGATTAATATATAGGGAAACGGAGTGTGTTTCATGATCTTATTATATTTAAAAGACTGCCTTTTCACAATACTATAGGCGCCCTTGAGACACTTTCTTTCGAACACCTTCTCGGTTGGCTTAATCGCCTAATGCTCGTCTTTGACGAAAAAAACAAGCCTTGTTGAAAGTATTCAGGGCTATTTTTGTATTCCAACATACTTATTATATCAAATTTCACCTTAAATTTCCAGACAGCGAAAAAATAACTAATAATATATAGAGAGTTTACCAACCGTTCCTGAAGTGCTATAATTAAATTGAAAATATAATCTGATAATTATTAATTGGGGCGGTTAAAAAATGGCAATAAAAAACTTTATTGATACTGTTTTATGGACTTTTGCCAAATCGATGCCCGAAATCCCTCATGAGTACATTGTTACTGACAATTATCCAGAAAAATTAGAGGAAATTAATGCTTTTATCGCTGAAATTGAGAAAAATGGCTACACAAAATCATTTTACGGCAAAGAATATAAGTATTTGGAAATTGACGGCTATAAATATTGGGTGATGCCCTGTCCTTCCGTAGCTTCGCCGGCCGGCAAAAGCGAAGGATGAGGAAACATCATCAACCGGACAAGAAATAGTCAATCTTCAGGGTAAAAGGGAAACGTCCCCTTCGCGGGTTCTCTGGTGCCATCCGGAAGAATATAGTTAAAACCGTGAAAATCGGTGTTTTTAAACCATTTTTCACGGT
>JAUSIS010000004.1 GCA_030647355.1 bacterium | reverse complement strand
ACCGTGAAAAATGGTTTAAAAACACCGATTTTCACGGTTTTAACTATATTCTTCCGGATGGCACCAGAGAACCCGCGAAGGGGACGTTTCCCTTTTACCCTGAAGATTGACTATTTCTTGTCCGGTTGATGATGTTTCCTCCTCCTTCGCTTTTGCCGGCCGGCGAAGCTACGTAAGGACAGGGCATTACCCAATATTTATAACCGTTAATTTCCAAATATTTATATTCTTTGCCGTAAAATGATTTTGTGTAGCCATTTTTCTCAATTTCAGCGATAAAAGCATTAATTTCCTTTGATTTTCCGGGATAATTGTCAGTAACAATGTACTCATGGGGGATTTCGGGCATCGATTTGGCAAAAGTCCATGAAACAGTATTAACAAAGTTTTTTATGGCCATTATTTAACCGCCCTAATTTGCGATTATCAGATTGTATTTTCAATTTTATTATAACACTTCAGGAGTGCTCAGTAAACCTGTTTTTAAGATACCAATATCCGTCAGCTCTCCTATCTACAACTTTAATAAAAATATTTTTTTAAAATAAACGATAATTCCGGGTGGAATTTATCTTCATCGTTTATTAGCATCTCTTTTACTTTTTCAAGATGGAAAAACTCAATCCTATCAACCTTGTCAATCTCAACTTTAAAGATCCCGTCATAATATGCTTTGTATATTTTTAAGAACTTTCTCAAATTTTGCCTTGTATTATAATATATATCTTTAGAAAAAAGTTTAATGGGTAGATCCACACCAACCTCTTCTTTCATCTCTCTGTGAGCGGCTTGTTCATAGGTCTCACCGGCTAACACATACCCGCCAACCGACGTCAACCAGCGCCCTGGACAAAAATCTTTATTTTTTGCTCTCAATTGCAGACCTATTTCTTTCTGCTTGTTAAAAATTAACACATGAACAATTCTATGCGTCAGTCCTTTAGTATTAGCCTCTTCTCTGTCCTAACACTCTATCATTATCATCAACAACATCTATTTTTTCATTTGACATTAAATTCCTTTGGCACAATCGGATCTCTTACAAACTGGTGAATTAAGCAAATAGTTATTTGAATAAAATTAGTTTGATCGAAGGTAAGGTAAGAAGAATATAAACAACCAAAAAGAGAGTAAAAGCGGGGAAAACCACAGAATTTTCAAACCATTTGCCGGTAGCGATGCGAATACCATCAAACGGCTTGGGAGGTAAACCAAAGAATCTTTTATACGGGAAAAGGAGGGGAATACCTTCGTTGGTCCACATATCGGCGAAAAGGTGGCTGACATAGGCGATCATGGTGGCAACGAAAACTAATTGCGTGTTAATTCCCCAGTAGTTCGGGAAGGTCGCCAATAGAAAATGTAGCCCGACACCAACAAGTGCCACTCCTAATATTGAGTGAGTGATATTGCGGTGTTCTAAAAAAGGATCGGAAATTTTTCCGACCGTATCGCCAAATGGCAACACATGCCACAGCTTACTATTAGACTGGTCAATGTCGGGCAAAAGCGCCCCAAGACAGGAGAACACCAATACAGCCCCGAAAGTTGCCGGATTGTAATGTGGCGGGGCGCTGGCCACAAAATAAGTCAGCCCGGCAGATATCCCTAAGATTTGATGTGTCTTCCCAGTCATAGGGGTCTTCTGATTATAAAATCCACTTCCGGATTAGCAGACTTCAAATTTTCAATTACTTTCTCTGCAACATCGTCAACCGGCATATATTCCTCAATATCATCTGGATATTTTTCTTTGTAAATATCTGTCTGCATACCACCCGGATATATGGCGTATATTTGCACATTGGTATTTGTGATTTCTTTTCTAATAGACTCAGTCAGCCCTTTAATGGCAAATTTTGATGACGAGTAAGCGGTAAGTTGCGGCTTGCCGTCAAGTCCGGCAGTCGAGTTCACGTTGATTATTAACCCTTGTCCTTGCTTTTTCATGTAACGAAGCGCCGTTTGGCATCCATAGAAATACCCGAAAAAATTAACTTCAAACAAATAATGCAACTTAGCTATATCTACATCCTCGACTATACTGGGAGCAATTTGGATTCCTGCATTATTGATCCAAATATTGATCTTTCCATATTTTTTAAAAACATACTCACCCAAACTCACCACTTCTTCAGGTTTTGTGACATTGGCCACAAAGGAATCAACTGACAATTCTTGCGCCGTTTTTTCCAACTCTTCCTTATCAATATCCGAGATAATCACCTGAGATTTCTCGCCAGCAAATGCCTTTGCCAGCGATTTGCCAAACCCCCGACTTCCCCCAGTTATTACAATGATTATATTCTCGAGTTTCATGTTATGCTCCTTATCGAAAAGGAAAAATAGCCCTATCAATATTATCTTCAAAAAAATTAAGGTGACCGCAGCCTGTAATTATCAAAACAACACCACTGTTGATTATTATTTTATTAATATTCCTTAACATATCTAATTCCCGCTCTCTTTCTTTTTGGTGATCTACAATATCTATACCTTCAATATCGAGCAATTTTTCGTTCTCTTTTTTATTAAACTCTTTCCACGACGTTTTTATTAACTTTTTTTGTTGTTCAATTAGCCTCTGATTGTCGGCGTCAGTTATGCCTTCCTTAAAAACATCAATATCCGAATCAAATCCGGCAACTTTGATCCCGTTCTTCTTTGCCCATTGATAAGCAAAAATCATTTCTGGAGGATATGAATCAACATTATCCTTAATAATATCTTCATTTTTTATTTCAACCAAAATTTGATCCGGCTTATAACTCTCGATGACTTCTTCGAGTTCAGAATTTGGCGTTATCCCAGCATGTAATGTACCAACAATGATTATTTTTGTCATAGCATCTTTTATTTCCTCATTTTATTTGCGGGACACTCGGGTCTAGAACTTTTTGTCCTCAGACTTCGCTCAGGCTCGAAGAGATGGTGATACACTTGACGAAACAGAAGTTTTTCTCCAATAGAAACTTACTTTTTGTTTTCCTTCTCATTTTCAATCGCGTGAGCAATTATTTCTAAATTACAACTATGATGTTCCTTGCACCACGCTTCACATTTGTTCATCCATTCTTTTTCTTTATAAAGCAAATGACATTCGGGGCATTCATACAACTGGACGTTTTCTTTTTTAGATCTAGTATTCATAATTTATTTTTTAATTTGGCGGCAAATTCTTTAACCCGCTAGGTTAGATCTTTTTTCTTGTCCTCAAACTCTTTTCTATCAATTTCACCTCTTGCGTATCGTTCTTTTAGAATTTCAAGTGGCGATTTTTCGTGATCGTGGGTGTCGCGGGATTGATTCATAAGCCATTTGATAAGTGTGACAATCCCGACGATTATCAACACCCACCAAAGAATCATAAAAATCCAACCAAAACCGCCAAAGGGTGATAATCCAAAATTCATCATAGAATTGTTTCCTTTCGCTTAAAAAATCAACCGATTAACCCACGCGGGGACATTGGCTTTGCTTACCCGATCATAGTGAGGAGTGTATGGTTTGATATCCAAAATGGGAGTGCCATCAAGAATATCCAGTCCTTGCACTTTGATACTATTCCTTTTTCGGGAAAGTAACCTCACGGTAGAAATCGCAATTCGGTTTGGCCGCTGTGGACAACGACAAGCAAAAATTCCCCCATATGGCACATCCTTTCTTCCTTGCGGATGATGCTTAATATGGCATTCTTTTTCCTGACCCATCCAGTAGACAATTATCACATGCGAGTAATCTTCAATGCCATCTAGCCCTTTGGTGTATCGCTTATCAAGCGTAATTTCGGTAATAATATCTTTCCAGCCGGTTAAGGCTGGCTTCTTGGCTATATTCTTTGCTTCTCCAATTGGTTCCAACTGAATTCTGCCTCTTTTATCCACACTGTCTAAAAATTTGCAAAAAATTGTTTTCATAAAATTATTTCACTAAATTAAATCTTCAATTGAAACATTTCCTAACTGGCGGGGGACACTCGGGTCTGGAGCCCTTCGGCCATACTCCATCGACTCCACACGGGACAAGCCAAGGCAGGCCTTTTGGCTCTTCTAATACCTTTTCCCTTCTATATAGTAGCATATCTGATTTTCGGGCGATTTTCAAGCAATTTAGAGTAAAATGTTACACTATAAAAAAGGGATGTCACATTTTGGGCAAAATTTGACTTTTATCCAATGTTCAGGCATTAATTAAGTTCTTTGGATTCTTTAAAATATAGCTTTGGATATTTTCCACTGTTGCTGAAAGGATCCTCAATAAAGCTTCTTGCGAGTTAAAAGCATTATGGGGAGTGATAATTACTTTTTCATTTTTTATCAAAATATTATTCGCAATATCAAGTAGCAAACACTTTTTGGGAAACTGTTTTGAAAGAATTTGTCTCTCCTCTTTAATATTGCATTCTTCCTCTAATACATCTAACCCGGCGCCAGCCAATTTCCCATCAGTTAAGGCATTAACGAGGGCTTCCGTATCAATCAAACCGCCTCGAGAGGTATTTATTAAATAGGCACCCTCTTTGATTTGGCTTATTTTCTCTTTATTAATCAGATGATGAGTTTGTGGATTATCTGGCAAGTGGAGAGAAATGATATCGGAGTTTTGTAAAAGTTTATCAATTGGTACATATTTAAGACCATATTTTGTCACTAATTCCTGGTCTTCTTTATGATCATATCCTAAAATTTTCAATTCGAACCCATTAGCCATCCGAATAACGTGTTTGCCAATATTCCCGGTTCCAATAACCCCCAAGGTCTTGCCTTTCAGGTCGAAGCCGCGCAAGCCATCAAGCGAAAAATCTCCACGGCGAACTTTTTCAATCGAGGGAATAATATTTCTCGATAATGCCAAAATTAAAGCAAAACAATGTTCGGCCACAGTGTTCTCGCCGTAAGTTGGAACATTCGAAACCTCGATATTTCTTTCCTTACAGGCTTCGATATCGATATGATCGAAACCAGTCGAACGCGTAGCGATGAATTTTAAATTAGGCATCTTAGATAAAGTAGTTTTATCAATCTTCGAATAAATAAAAACCGAAAGAACTTCTACTTTTGACAAATCACTATTAAAATCATCGGTCAATGATTCTTCAAAAAAGATGAGATCGTGACTAGTTAGATTCTTGGTAATATAATCCTTTTCCCAATCTTCAAGTTCAAAAAAAGCAATCGTCATATTTCTCCTTTTACTTATAATATAACATATAATATAACATAAAAATTACATACTACCAGCAATATTTTATCTTCTGATATTTTATCTTCCGAGGACGCGAGCAGTGATTTTCAAACCACTTTCCATGGTAGCAACCTCTTAAATCTATATCACCTTATGTACTTTTTCTATGTTTCTCCAAAGCACCAAAACCGAAACAAGATAAATGAAATAGCTCAATATTTCAATCAGTGAAGGACCTCCATTATAACCGAATAAACCCTTGAGAATACTACCAATATATCCATTTTCATGAAGGATGGGATAGCTACCGTCAAGATTGACTGGTGGATTAATGTTCCAGACATGTTCTATTGCTGTTGGAATTATTTTTGCTTCTTGAAACTCATGAATACCATGAGCTACCAGCCCAGCGGCAAAGAGAATTAATAGGATGCTAGTGATATTAAAGAACTTCTTTATATTAATTTTCATCGAACCTACGAATATTGCATATCCTAAAAAGATCGCTACTGTAATTCCTGCTAAAGCCCCCATCATATTATTGTTTGTTGAGACAAAACTCGTCGCTCCCAGAAAAATAACTGTTTCTATACCTTCTCTCAAGACAGCGATAAAAACCAATAAAAATAAACCGAATTTATGTACTTCGGCAAGTTCCTCACTGACTCTATGCTCTAATTCCCCCGCGATATGTTTCTGCTTCATCATCCACAATATCATGGTGGTCAGAAGTAATGCACCAACGAGCATTGTAATTCCTTCAAAAATTTCCTCTGCTCTTCCGGTAAATCCACCGGCAATTTTTGAAAATAACAAAGCACCAATAATACTGGCGACTATCCCAGAAATAATACCCATATAGACAACATTATTGTATTTTGTTTGCTTTGTTCTAACCAGGTAACTTAAAATAATCCCCAGTATTAAAGCAACTTCTAATGTTTCTCTAAATGTTATTATAAAACTTTGTATCACCTTTTTTCCTTCTCATTTTCAATCGCGTGAGCAATTATTTCTAAATTACAACTATGATGTTCCTTGCACCACGCTTCACATTTGTTCATCCATTCTTTTTCTTTGTAATGCAACTGACATTCGGGACATTCGTACAATTGGATATTTTCTTTTTTAGATCTAGTATTCATAATTTATTTCTCGGTTTGGGGTAGCTCAATTTCGGTCAAGCAAGGGTTAGGGACAGACGGTAGTGACATTGATGTCATTCGAGATCGCTCTGGGATTGCCTGTGACCGCACGTCGGGTACCGTTGACTTGAGCCGTTTGCCCTATCTTGCTCTGCAAAGTCAGTGCTTGAGCATCGCTAGTGGTATTCAAGTAATAAGTCGTGCTGCCCGACACCAACGTATATTGTTTGTATTGGTCAACATAAGCGACCTTACCTGTAAATGTAGCTTCACCAGCAGCTGGCGTGCAAGCCGCTACAGTCGTACTTGTCGAAGCACTTTTGGTACGATTGAAATATAAGTATCCGCCAACACCCAGCAAAACTACGACGATTAGGATAATGATAACTGAGGATTTGTTCATATATTTTCTATCTCCTTTTAATTGTTATGATCATTTATTAATTCGACCTTTATCCATTAAATCAGAAATTGAAATTAGGGGGCAACTTCAATTTTTTCTTTGGCGGTAAATTCTTTCAATTCAGGAATGGTATTCAAATAGACTGTTTTTTAATCTAAGGCGTGCCTGACCTACCGAGAACAATCGATTTTATGCCACCGGCATAGTCCAAACTTATAGTAGTGTCAGCAGAGTTTGAGGTCGATTTAGGTTTCACGCTCTGGCCATCCACGGAAACCGTGAAGTTTTTGCCAACAAGCGTTGTTGGCACGATTATTGTGGCATTGCCCGTCGTCTCAGTGGAACCGGAAAGTGTGAAGGTGATTGTGTGTGTATTCGGATCTAATGTCGGAGCTGAAACAGAGGAGCTGGAACTTATGGAAACGGGATAACATTTGCCATCTGACGTAACCGCATAATTGTAGGGAACACGCTTTTCTTTCAAGAAAAGCACTCTGGCATTATCTCCCAGGATGTTCTTGGCAGCATTGCCGTCCAGATTGGAAAGGAGACGTGTCCAATGTCCAACGGCATCAGGTGGGGCCTTGTCGCTTGTCTTACTTGTATAGTTTAGCCATCTCTCCAAACTATTTGAGCCTCCTCCTGCGTCTGTAGCGAACATGATGCGGGAGTTCCACGTTTCAAAGAATTTCTTCCATTCCTCGTTTAATTGACCATTGGATTGGTCTGCGATCCTCGCCCAATTAGAGTTGGGTTGCGGCAGAGGGTTTTGCATGTTCTGGATCCCGGCCGTATCAAAATATAGATTGGGATACCGCAAAAGGTAATCATTAAGCATGGCACTGTTCAACGGCATGTTGTTAAATCCGAGATGAGCCCAGATGAGAATCGCATCTTTGTTGTGACTCAACATTTTTTCAAAAGCAACGTTTGCAGCAGGATCATCGGGCACGAAGTGAAATGAGATAGGGACATGGTATTTAGCAGATAGATCAACTAGCTGAAGCCAAACCGGATTGTCTGCCGGAATATAGACAGTTGGGGGCGGAACGAGATTACCACTGTAGAACCTTAAGTTGGCTTCGCCAATGCCATAATATTTTCCTGTTTTTAATTTTTCTTCGGTAGATGTGACGAATGCTTGACCCTGCTTGAGCCAGGTAGAGAGTTGTGGTTGGTCGGGAGTATCAGCAAATATTATAAATCTGCCGGGGTACTTAGATGAGTCTTCAAGCGTTCCCGAATACATATTTGCCACGCTCACCTTCGCCTTATCCATCTCCGAAATTATCCGGGATAAGCTAACTTTGGACGACAAGTGGACATGGGAATCGAAAATATCCACCTGTGCCGTGTCAACAGGCGGATTGGTGCAGACAGCGTCGGATAGGGATGAGACATCGGTCGTAATTGAAGGTGTTTTGCTAGACGACGATTTTTGAACCGAATGCCGAGAATACCAAAAAATGCCTCCGGCAATGACAAGTGCTAACCCTATAACAATTACCAAGATGAGTTTTGAAAATCCCTGTCTGCCGGTAGGCATGGCTTTTTTATATTGAGCTTGTCGAATGTATTTGTTCATAATTTTATTATACTCCTAAATTATATTTGTCACGAGTGGACAAAAAATTCCAATTTTCTTCTCATTTGGGCTGGCGAGCCCTCGCAGAGGGCGAGCCAACAAAGACATTTCCTAACTGGCGGGACATGTGGGTCTAGAACTTATTGTTTTGGGTTATTGATACTTGGCAAATCCAATAATGGAATCACATCCAAGGCAACTTCTTCATATGGATGATGTTTTTTGATAACATCCATCACTTTCTCAATTTCCGACTCCAAACAAACGAATTCTAACTTGACTTCTTCTACTTCTTCAACTTTTCCAACAGTTCCAATAGCCGGATTTGCTCCGTTTAGGGGTCGAAAATATCCTTTTCCTTCCGAAACAAAAGAACAATAATCATAGTTTCCCATTTTGCCAATACCGGCTTCTCCCAAGGACGAACGGATTTTATCAATATGAGATTTTGGGACAAAAACATAAATTTTTACAAATTGCTTCATTGCCAAACTCCTTTAATTAAATTCTCTTTCTTAGCTCTATTCCAACCCTTAATTTGTTTTTCTCGTCTAATCGCTTCGATTTCGGTATTAAATTCTTGTTTCCATAAAATCTTCACCGGTACATTTTGGGCAGTAAATTTTGCACCGTTTTTGTGGAAATGTCGTTCAAATCTCCGATCAACATCAGATGAATGACCGATATAATATTTATTATTGTCGCAAAGAATAATGTATGTAAAATAATTCATATCATTTTCAGCCCTTCGATAAACTCAGGGCATTCGCCTCGTTTGCTCTCTGGTCGAAGACCATGAGCGAGCAAAGCGAGTCGAATGGCGGGACAGCTGGGTCTGGAACCTTTTATGTCAATATTATTTCTTCGAAGTGTACTTGAAATTTGCATCGCGTTGTTCGGCAGGAAGATGATATCCGTCAATTTCAAAGGGGTAGGCGAGAACTCCACTGGGGAAATCCGCATCGGGGCTATAGCTTTTCCAATAGAAAAATGAGGCAGGCTGAACCCAATGCAGATTTCGGTTCCCTTTTTTAACGATCGGACTTATTGATTTATCCGGCACCTTGAAACAGAATGAAGCAAAGGAGTGCTCGCCCACATTGCCTGCATATCCAATCAGCTCCCCTCGCTTTACCTTGCGTCCGATGAGAGCTTGGCAAGCTTCTGCGTTATTTTGTGACGAAACCGTGTAGTCATCATATGCAAAGAAAAGGTGTCCTTCGACTTGGGCATCATCAGTGCCCCTTTGAACATCACCGCAATCTGAATTTTGATAGTGCCCAGTAAGTAGAGGTGAGCTATATAAATGATACAACTTTATGACCACGCCTGGCCAATCAGGACTGGTAGACTCAAAATATAATACTATATCATTAAAAGGTGTGTACTTTGTCCCGTCTGCCCCAGTTCCTTCTTTGACACTATTATTTTGAAAACCTATCAGTGTCATATCAATGGGTGCAAGTAATGGCGTTTTACTGGCAAGTTCAAATTCAAATCCCTGCTTGCCTGTATAGGGTGTCGATACTGAATAATCATCAACTTTGGGGCCAAGTGTAATTAGATTTTGATCAGCACCAGTACCACTATACAGTTCCGTATGAGTATTAATCCCATCCATACTGGTTGGTGGCGAGGTAAGCGCAGATGCGCTAGTTGAGGGAATGGTCGGAATAGACGCTGGCGAGTACGCAATGTCTGGTATCGATTTTTGGTTCTGTTTTTTTGCGACCATTTTCGTTATCACAAGCCCTGCAAAGATCGTAACAACCATCAAAGTAAGCCCTATCCACCAATGTTTTTTTAGGAAAGATTTTTTACGTGAAGGATCATTTATTTCTTGATTGTTATCCAATTCCATACTTACCTCATTAAATCATCAATACCAATTTCTAATCCTGTTGCTATCTTCATAACAGTTTGGATAAAGGGCTTAGTGATGACATTTGTTTCAATTTTGGTCAGCGTTGTATAGGAAAGATCGGATTTTCTCGCCAATTCGTCCTGCGTTATTCCCTACTTATTTCTAAGCAATTTTATCTTATCCCCAATTGGCGGGACATGTCGGTCTAGAACCTTTGTCCCATTTCTAAGAACATTATACCCTATAGTGGGACAAAATGGGACAGTACAAAGCATGTATGGGATAGTGCCGCATTTTTATTGACTTTTAACCTGTTTTGAACTATAATTAGGCCGTAATTTAACAAACGCTTTAGTGGTTGCTTCAAGGGTAATGCTCTTGAATACAGCCACCAAAGCCATCATTTACGATAGTGCTTGTAGGTGAGCAACGGAGGGAAACAAATGATGAATCCACAACAAGAAGCCTTTACACTTAACGAGCAAGCTTGCGTCCTTTGCGGGCAAAACAAGTTCGACGAAGCACTTGAATTGCTGAACAAAGCAATCGAGCTGGATCCTGAAAATACCAATGCTTGGTATTCTAAGGCCAGCTGCCTATACTCTCTCGGTAAATTGGAAGAGTCACTTAGGGCTTACGTTGAGGTTTTGAAACTTAGCCCCGACGATACTATGACCAAGCGACTCGCGATCATCGTTGAATCCGAATCCGGATCGAGATATCCGGAATTGGATGAATATTTGGATGCCGTCGAATGCAACGAATTCGGCGTCCAAGTACAAACCAGATCAGCCCCAGATAGTAAGGAAGCACTTGAAGGAGCGCTCGCGTTCTACAACAAGGCTGTTCAGCTCAATCCGAATCTGGCCCAAGCGTACAACAATCGTGGGTTTGTGTATTCTAAGTTGGGCCGACTGCAAGACGCCCTTCTGGAATATGAAAGATCGATTCAGGAAAAACCAGACTATGCTATTGCCTGGTTCAATAAAGGACAATGCTGTCTTGATTTACTTGATCCGGGTAAAGCTCTGATATGTTTTGAGAAGACTCTGGAGCTCAATCCCGGTGACAAAGATGCAATTCATGGTCTGGATATCTTGAGACAAGCCGGAATACACCAGAGTTGAAAATATGACCAGCCTGACCCCTGACCAATTGACTTAAAAGCCCTCAGACTTCGCGTCGGGGGCTTATTTTATTCCCATGACTTTCACTTCAGTCCGAACCATATAAAGAGTCCTAAAAATCCAAGTCCCAAGATAATGTTTATAATTAGTCCGAGCACAACACCGATGAGTGAACCGGAAGCAGCACGAACAGCACTTTTGATTTTTTTAAAATAATACGTCTCGGCGATAAATACCCCGATAAAAAGTCCAATTAAACTTCCTATCGGTGGCCAAAAAAATATTCCCAAAAATAATCCCACGACTCCCCAAAGCAGTGATTTACTACTAGCGCCAAAAAATTTAGCCCCCAGTAGTCCCGAAAAATAATCAACGAAAATCATAATTCCGGCCAACCCAGCCAGCACCAACAACTCCCATATTTTCAAATGTACCCAATGGTCAACAAAGCCAAAAACAAGCGTAATGATCAAAATAAAAACATGACTAGGGAAAACTAATAAGACAAAACTTATCACCCCAGCGAGAATTAGAATTGAAAATATAGTCAAGTAAATTAATTCATTCATTAGATATCCGGTCTTTCATATATTAATTGTTTTCCGGATGACGGTATACCTCAGAATTTTCTAGAATTTTCTCCGCAATTTTATTTTTCTGTTTGTTATTCGGCGTTTTCATTACCAATGAAAGAAGTAGGTAGAAGAATATTATGCCATAATAATAGTTGAGCTGATAGTTCATTAATATTAAACCGATAATGCTGGTAAGGACCAGGCTAAAGGCAAATCTAAGCCATATAAAATTACTATTTAATACGTTGATTAAGATAGATTTCAACCTTTGATTATTTTCCGTCGTCTCTTTTTGGTAATAAAAAATGAAATTAAATACTAATATTGTTGCAATTAATGCGTATGGCGAAAAGCCACTCAAATAATCAGAAATTATTCTCCCCAATTCTGATATAAAACGCGGCAATATATTAACTGGTAGTATAAATATTATTCCAGATAATATAAGTAAAATTATGGTTATAATTTTAATAATTTTTTTATCCTTAATAATTTCCTCCCTGATGATTCTTATTTCTTCTTCATAATATATACTGACCTGTTCAGTTTATAATTTTTCTTGCCATGGTTCTGGGTTAAACGGCTCACAACAACCGGTTGGTTTGATTTTATTCTCCATAATTCACCTCCCAATTATACTGTTTTACCTAATTTGTTTCCTATTATTGCAGAGCATGAACCAAATACCACATGGCGGGGACATGTCGGTCTAGAACCTTTATTTCTAATTACTGGTTTTTTTAGGATATAATTTTTTAAAAATATAAACGGCCGCACAAGATAATAAATAAGATACTATTATTAAAGCTCCACCTTTATAGATGTAATTATTTGTAATCATAAATGCCTGGTTGCCACCATAAATTAGAGCGGTTATGAAATATATCCCTCCAAAAGGTAACCAATGATAATACATACATCCTTTGCTAGGTGAATATAAACCACATTGGAATGGATCTTTAAACATAGGAATTGTAGTAATAGGCAGTACTAAAAATAAGACTAAACCTAGAATAATTTTGCTTCGAGTAGGTGTTAAAAACTGGGCCATAGAGCTCCTTTATTTTAAATGGCGGTGGGACAGGGATTCGAACCCTGGAGGCCCTCACAGACCTACGAGCTTTCCAAGCCCGCGCACTCGACCGCTATGCGATCCCACCCAAATATTAAACCTCTATCTGTATAATCTGATATCCCTTTTTATCAATTTCGTCCTGATTCCAAAATGTTAATTCCTTGGTTTTTACCACAAAACTAACTTTTGTTTCAACCCGCCGTCCGGTATACCTATTCTTTTTATGATCCCATTCCTCCAAAACCAAAGTGTCGCCTTCATTCACTTCAAAATCAGCCAAGCGAACCTCAAATTTCTTCTCTCCGCTTGCTACCTTCTCGAAATATTCCGTCCAAATTTTCTTCTTTATAATCATATTATCCTTTGACTTTTACTATTAATATAGTTACATTATATCTGAAACAGAGATAATTTTCAAGGAGAAAAATGGCCTCCGAGCAGGAACTGGACGAAATTCGCCGTCGAATTGAAATTGTTGATTTAATCAGCCACTATGTCACGCTAAAAAAAGCGGGTGCTAACTACAAAGCGCTCTGCCCTTTTCACGAAGAAAGAACCGGTTCATTCATGGTAAGCCCGGAAAAACAGATCTACAAATGTTTCGGCTGTAACGAAGGCGGTGATATTTTTACTTTTATTATGAAAATGGAAGGACTAAGTTTCCCAGAAGCTATTAAATTTCTAGCCGACCGCTCTGGCGTGAAATTAGCCCTCACCTCCTACAATCCCCAAGAACATGCCTCAAAAGATGATAAAAACCAACTCCTTGCCCTAAACGATTTAGCCGCTAAATATTTTCAGATGATTCTCACCAACCATCCATCTGGTAGCAAAGCCAAAGAATACCTCTATAAACGCTGTATCACCGATGAGTCAATTAAGAAATTTCGGCTTGGTTATGCTCCTTCCAACCGCGCTTTAGCTGATTTCTTAACCAAAAAGGGCTATTCCGTCCAAGCTATCTCGGCTGCCGGTAGCCCGGATCGTTTTGTCAATCGCATAATGTTCCCGATTTGTGATGCTATGGGCAATGTCATCGCTTTCACCGGCCGCGAATTTCCCGACGGATCCGGGCCAAAATATTTAAATACTGCTGAAACCTCTCTCTATCACAAAAGCCGGGCAATCTATGGTCTAAACCACGCCAAAATCGCTCTTCGTCAAAATCAATCGGTAATTTTCGTCGAAGGACAGATGGATGTCGTCTCTTCCCATCAAGCCGGTATTCAAAATACTGTCGCCTCCTCGGGTACCGCTTTAACTCTCGACCATCTCAAGATAATGTACCGCTACGCCCAGCGTTTTATTTTAGCTTTTGACAATGACGAAGCCGGTCAAAAAGCTACTGAAAAAGTGATAGACATGGCGTTAACCGAAAACTATATAACAGACGTTATTGTTTTTCCTGAAAATTTCAAAGATGCGGGAGAAATTATTGAAAAAGAACCGTCTCTTTGGCCGAAAATCGTCAAATCAGCCATTCCGGCAATTGAATGGCATATCAACCGCGCTTTCTCTATATATGATACCGACTCGGCTACTCTAAATGGCACCCAAAAAAAACAAATTGCCTCCCGTCTCCTACCGATCATAAACAAAATCCCCGACCAAATAGAAAAAACTCACTATTTAGACAAACTATACCGTCTTGGCATTCCCAGAGAAATTTTAAACCAATCCATGTCATCTTCTCCATCACAATCGGTCTCCAAACCCTCATCTCAACCTTCACATCCCGCCCGAGAAAAATTAGATATAGAGTCACAAGCAATTGGACACTTCTTGAATAATCCGAAAGCCGCCCGAAAACTTATATCTAAGCTGAATGAAAATTATTTTTCATTGCAATATAAGCCAATTGTCAAAGAGGTTAAGATATGGTATAATCAATCTGAATCTAATATAGAAACCAAAAAATTAGTCTCATACCTTCGCAGTCAATTAAATGAGACTGACACTTTAATTATTGATAAAATATTGAATGCGTCTCTCAACCCTTCTAACGAGTTAGACGCACCTGACGACCTTGACTCTATTCGATCGGATATCAATCAGGCAATAGATCATCTAAAGACAAATTATTACGAGAATCGCAAGATGGATTTTGCCACAGCGATCGCTAATGCCGAAGATTCAGGCGATAGAACAAAAGTTAAGCAGTTACTTCAAGACCTACAGACCTTTCTTCAAAAACCAGGAGGTAATTAAATGACCAAGAAAATTATCAAAGCAGAACCGGAAATAGAATTTCCCGAACCAATTGAAACTCTTATCAAAAAAGGCAAAGCCCATGGTTTTGTTACTTATCAGGAAATAGAGCAAGCTATGCCCAGTGCCGAAGAAGATGTCCCGATTGTTGATGCTTGTTATGAATATTTAAATCGTCAAGGCATTGAAATTCGCGAACCTAAACGGCTTCTGGAACTGCCGGGCCAAGAAAAAGAAAAAGTCGCCGAAACCTCCGATATATCCGATGACTCGGTGAGAATGTATTTGCGCGAAATTGGCCGCATTTCGCTTCTCAATTCTGAAGATGAAATCCGGCTAGCTAAAAGGATTGCTCAAGGCGACGAAACTGCCAAGAAGCGCCTTGCCGAAGCCAATCTGCGCCTCGTCGTTTCTATCGCCAAAAAATACATTGGACGAGGTTTGTCCTTACTCGATTTGATTCAGGAAGGAAATACTGGTCTGCTCAGGGCAGTTGAAAAATTTGATTATCATAAAGGTTATAAATTTTCCACTTATGCAACCTGGTGGATACGGCAAGCCATCACGCGCGCTATCGCCGATCAGGCAAGAACTATCCGTATTCCTGTCCATATGGTGGAAACTATCAACCGACTGATTCGTGTCCAGCGCCAGCTTGTTCAGGATCTCGGCCGAGAACCCCTGCCCGAGGAAATCGCCGCCGAGATGGGTATTGAAGTTGATAAAGTCGAAAATATACTAAAAATTTCACAGGAAACTGTATCTCTTGAAGCGCCTGTCGGTGAAGAGGAAGATTCTCGTCTGGGTGATTTTCTCGAAGATAAAGACAGTCTCTCGCCGGAAGAATCGGCTATCTATCAGCTGTTAAAAGGTCACATTACCGAATTTCTTCACTATCTCTCTCCACGGGAACAGCGTATTTTAAAGATGCGTTTTGGTCTGGAAGACGGCAAAACGCATACTCTGGAAGAAGTAGGTAAAGAATTTGGTGTCACGCGCGAAAGAATTCGACAAATTGAAGCCAAAGCTCTGCAAAAATTAAAAAAACACGAAGACAGTAGTCGGTTAAAAGATTATTTATTGAAATAATTCTTTAATACAAAATTAAGGAGAAAAAGTGCGTCTTGCTCTGTTGCAGGAATCTGCCGTTGATGGCGCCGATTATAACCAATTTCATCGAAATCTCGTTGCGCCTCTTTCACAGCAAGGTTATTCTGTTAACCTATTTGAACCGGTCACCGAGGGGTGGGAAAAACTGGATTTCTTAGGGCCTATCTGCCGCGCCTTTTCTCTATCCAAATTCTGGCAGGAGATATCCAAATCAGACTTAATCTACGGATCCCCAATGAATAGCTTACCCTTTCTAGAGAGTCCCTCTCGCCATGTCGTCAATGTCACCTATGTCGCTGAAGCCCTCAAAAGGATAATAGATCGTCCTGAATATGGGGAAGAGGTAATAGCTCTAAAAAAGAATCTTGAGGAAGCAAAATCCGTCGGTATCAATTTTGAAAATGTTAAGGAAGAGTACTACCGAATTATTAAAGAAGCGCAGGAAACAATTTGCCGCACAAAATTCTCCCTCGTCGTCCCTAATCGAAACGCCAAAGAGGATTTAATTCGTTATTATGATATCGAACCGCAAAGAATCACCGTGATTCCCTACGGAGTGGAAGAGGATTGGTTCACAAATCAAGAGCCATGTAGTCAATGTGACGGGCTATTTAGCGAAATAGACAGAACTAAACCATTACTAATCTATTATGCCGATCTCCACCATGGTCTATCTGACTTCCTGGCTCAAGGGGTGGATCGAATTATGGAAACCTTTCAGCGTATACGTGAACTACAAAAACTGGTCATTCTTAGCACCAATGATCCCGCATACAAACGGCTTTTTCAAAAGAGGGGAGCGATTATTGTGGAAAATCCCACATCCGAGCATATAAAACACCTATTTCATCGCGGTGATATCTATGTGCAAACCGCCCGCTACGAAACTCGTACTCTTCCGGTAATCCAAGCTATGGCAAGTAGTATGCCAATCATTTCATTCCCGATCGGTTTAGCGGAAGACTGCGTCGAAACCGGCAAAAATGGCTTTATTGCCCAAAACCTCATTCAAATGATTGCTAAAGTGGATTTTCTGCGCAACAATCCACAGAAAACCAAAGAGTTCGGCCACAACTCCTTTTTGATTGCCAAAAACAAATACTCACTTTTGAAAAGTATCAGTCAATATGCGAAATATTTTGAAGCTCAAAAATAAGTTACAAATCTTTTATTATCTCTAATGACTTTTCCACATGCTCATGCGGTTTTAAATTGCGGAGAATCCCCCGTATAATTTGATCTTTATCAATAACAAAAGTGACTTGCTCCATTCCCCAATGCTGTTTTCCGTACATTGTTTTTTGCAGCCAGACTCCATAATTTTCCGCTACTTCATGCTTCATATCGCTCAAAAGGGGATATGGCAAATCGTGCGTTTCAATGAAACGATGGTGGCTTTTCATAGCATCATTACTGATCCCCAATACCGCCGCGTTTTCATCAACCAATTCCCAATACTTATCTTTGAACGCTTCAGTTTCAAGAATAGAACTGCTTGTACCATCCTTCTCGTAGAAAAAAACAACAAGCAATTTACCTCTGTAATCTCTCGAAGAGATTGGTTTCTTTTCACTCGACGGCAGAGTAAATGCCGGCGCTTTTAGATTTATTAGTTTCTCATCCATAATTAATCCTTGTCATTATCATAGCACTTTACATTAAATAATTAACAAGGCATCCTAAATCCTATGATTTATTAATCACTAGAGATTTTTCATTATAATTACCGGCCGCATCATAGGCCTTAATTTTTAAAACATATGTACCGGCAGGAGCATTGTCAAACGGCCAGATCCTTATAATTATATTGTTATCTTCCGTAGCTACTTTATAGTCATTAATATAGATTTCCAATCTAATTACTTGAATATTGTCACTGGCTGAAGCTTCTATCCGTAAATCTTGTCCTATCCAACTATATGGATCGCTTGCCGGCTCGATGATTTGCACATTGGGTTTTTCCAGATCAGGCTGTATATTCTCAAAAGTAACTGTGATAGTATTCTGATTCGTTTGCCCGGCTTCATCATATGCTATTGCTTTAAGAATATGGGAACCATTAGCAAATCTTAAGGTATTAAAAGAGGCGATATATGGTGTTGTCGAATTCTCAGCAACTACCTCACCCCCTACATAGAAAACTACTCGCGCAACCTTCTTATCATCGCTTGCTTCAGCTATAATATTTACTGTCCCGCTTAGATTTACTCCATTACTCGGGGAAGTAATAACTACATTCGGTGGCGAGTCTGTTTCCTGCCGACCATTAACTAATCCGTCTGTTAACCATGTTGTTGTTGCGGGAAGTGCGGGAAAACCGTATTTACCGCTCATGGCTTGTAAACCATATCCGGAGTAAATATATGCATAATCTTCCGCAATTATCTCGGCATCACAGTTCTCCCATCCTAAAGAATAATCAAAAGTAGTCGAGGTCTTTCCCAGTGGGCGAACTGCATAATAATTATCTGGGAACCTTGTCCCGGAGAGCAGCTTCCACTTAGTCCATTTGTAATACAATGTATAGTGATGACCATATTCATGGGATAAAACCAGCTTCATATAATCAGAAAGATAAGGACTACTTTTATAATAATAAATGTTCAAATTAATCCAACCGAACGCATTACTTACTTCTCCATTGCTCGCAATAGTATAAGAACCGGCATATTGTCCTGCCCAGCCAGTATCTCCGGCATCCAGCAATTTAATCCCATAAAGATGCGATATCTCCGCTCCCCATTTCAATTTATTATTCAAATAATCTTTCAGTGATTTTTCTAACCCTCCGTTTCGACCTGTCTCGTCAATAAACTTAATAGAATAAGGATCACTGCCACTTGGACCCGATTGACCGATTGACTGCATCTCGTCTGTCGATACATTACCTTCGGCCACTATTACCGTTCTGTTTCCGTTCGAGTTGCTAACTGTTTTTCCGGCAATCGAGCTAGATTTAATTGCGCTGGCTCGAGGTTTTGCCGGCGGCTGGTTTGTATTTGCCTTAATCTCTTCACCAATATGGGAGGTGGCGGTCGGCTCTATATTTGCCTTTATAGTTTTTTGAGGTTTTACTTGGGCAACTTCAGTTTTCTCTCTGCCAAAAAGAAATGGCTCCAAAAACTTCCCAGCGCTAAAAAAAACAACCAACACAACAAAAAACAAAATCCCGATTGTCGTTACTTTAAAAATATTTGAGAAATGCTTCATCAAGTCCCCTCATTCACTTCAAAGAACCGATCCTCTTCTATATTAGAATTGTCACCTATGAATTACAAGTTTATCCTTTATTGAAAGGACTTGTGCGATCAAACGTTCCAAAGTCTTATTGGGATTACGGTGGTCACGATAATCCATTATCATACAATCAAGGAGGGAATTATACTCAAAAGATTACTTTTCACTACCCCATTCATTTTATTGATGATTTTTGGCTATATCCGCGGCGGCCTATTTGGCTGAATCTAAAACTGGTGCTCTAGTGAATTATAATCTCACCAGTCAAGCTTTTATTCCTTCTAGTGAATAATCTATTCTATTATTGAGATCTTAATATCTTCCCCCAGATCCAGATTGCCCTTCCCGGCAGTAATTTTTCCAAAAGATAAAACCGCTTTCAATAATTTTTCGTATTCCCTAAGTTTTTCGGCGGGCATTTCCACCACCAATTCTTTAAGCTCTTTTTTTATTGAGTAATTTTTGTTTGCTTTATACTTCCTTACCTCTTGGACTATTCTTAAAATATCTTCAAACTCTTCAATTGCTTTATCGCTTCGTAATCTCTCATCAGCGGTTGGCAGTTGACTAATATGGATGCTTTCTAGTTTCTCCTGCCCTTTGAAGTAAAGCTGATATATCTCTTCAGAAATAAAGGGCATGATTGGTGCGAACATCTTTAAAATCGCTAGCAGTGCGGTATACAGCGTCCATTGAGCAGAAAGTTTAGATTCAGCGCTAATATCATCTCCATATAGTCTGTATTTCACTAATTCTAGATAATAATCGCAGAATCTATCCCAAAAGAAAGTATTAATGGCATCCTTGGCTTTGGCATATTCGTAATGACTAAAATGTTTATGGTACAAAGTGAGTGATTTTTCTAGCTCGCTAAGGATCCATTTATCCTCAATCTCAAGCTCCCTCGGTATTGCCAGGTTATGCTGGTAGTCTTGCAAATGACTTATTACAAGCTTAGATGCATTCCAAAGTTTGGTGATAGTTCTCTTACCGACTTTTACTTCCTCCTCGTTGTAGCGAAGATTCTGTCCCAAAGTAGATTCGGCTGACCAAAAACGCAGAGCATCGGCTGAATATTGTTCGATAATTGTCTCGGGGTCGATAAAATTACCTAGCGACTTACTTATCTTTCTACCCTTCTCATCCAAGCCCCAGCCGGAAATCATCACATCATTCCAGGGCAGGGTATCTGTGTGGTAATGCGATTTCACTATTGTGTAAAATAGCCACGTTCGAATAATTTCAAATGCCTGGACTCTCAAATTCATCGGATAAATCTTATCCATCAGGCTTTTCTCTTTTGGATATTTCCAGGAAGCATTAATAAGTGGAGTCAAAGATGATGTCATCCAAGTATCCATCACGTCAATTTCCGGTTTTAAATCTTTAGTACCGCAGTCGCACACTTTCAAACATGAATCTGTTGTCGGATCAACCGGCAAATCTTTATCCTCTGGCAGAATAACTTTCTTACACTTGTCGCAATACCAGACAGGGAATGGTACTCCATAATATCTTTGTCTGGAAATACACCAGTCCCATTTCAATCCCTCTACCCAAGCGTCATACTTCACCTTCATAAACTTGGGGAACCACTTCAACTCATTACCCCGTTTAATCCAGTCTTTTTTATGATCTACTACTTTAATGAACCACTGTGGCGTAATAATAAATTCCGAAATTGTTCCGCATCTCTCATGCACATTACAGACATTTTCTATATCCTCTTGCTTTATAAGTAGAAGTTTCTCTTTCAGAGTTTGCAGTATTGCCTCCCGCCCTTTTTTAATTGAAAGACCTGAAAATTCACCGGCGACCGAAGTCAAACACCCGGTTTTATCAATCGCTATTCTTGTCATCAATTTATCACTCTTCCATCTTTCAATATCTTCTGTGTCGCCAAATGTACAAACCATCATCAGCCCTGTTCCGAAATCCATATCAACTTTCTCATCAGCTATAACTGGTACTTCGTAATTAAATATTGGGACAATTGCTTTTTTACCGATATACTTTTCATATCTTTCATCTTTCGGGTTAGCATATAATGCAACGCATGCTGGCAATAATTCCGGTCGAGTTGTGGCAATCGGTGCCGTTTTACCGTCCTCAAATTGGAAATTGATGTAATTTAGATATGTTTTCTGCTCTAAATCTTCCAGATCCGATTGCGATAGGGCAGTCTGACATTCAGGACACCAAATCACCGGTTCTTCTTTGCGCTCAATCAGACCCTTATTATAAAGATCAATAAATGATCTCTGAGCGGTTCTCTGACAACGCTCGTCAATAGTACTGTAAAGTAATGACCAATCCACGCTTATCCCTAGCCGCTTCCAGAATTTTTTATATGTCTCGCCGCCTTCTTTTGTTTCTTTCAAGCACAGTTCTATAAATTCTTTTTTAGAAATCTTGGATTTATCAATTTTGTATTTTTTTTCCACGAAACGCTCGGTTGGCAGTCCATTATCATCAAATCCCATCGGATAAAAAACATTATAACCCATCATTCTTTTATATCGCACCACAAATTCTGCCTGCGTATAGCTCATTGCATGACCGACATGTAAATGAGCGGCTGACACATAAGGCGGCGGCGTATCAATAGAAAAAATCTCCCCATCTTTGTCTTGGTCAAACTTGAAAATATTTTTCTCATCCCAAAAATCTTGCCAGTATTTCTCCCTCGCTTGAGAGTCGTAATTTTTTGGTAATTCTTCAATCATCGTTTTCCTAAGCTGATTGAATAATACATGAATTTAACCTGCATTTCAACGTTATGTCGTTTATTTTACTTCAAAAAATTCAATTTTAGTAATTATGTCAACATAACTTTTTTGATATAAGGTTATCTAAAAAAATGATCGTTTTATCCAATATCTCCCTTGAAGGTAAAATAGTAAATGTGCTAAAATGTATATATGATTATTGCCGCAGCTCTCACATTTCTATCAACACTCCTTGGGGGATTGACTAGTATAAAATATAAACATCGCCTCAATATTATTTTAGGTTTCACTGCTGGGGTAATCATCGGTTTAGTTGCTTTCGATATTCTTCCCGAGATATTTGAATTAGTCGAGCAAAATCATATTGATATTATGTTGCCCATGCTCGCTTTTGTTGTTGGTCTTCTTCTCTTGCATATTGCAGAAAAGGCCTTGCTTATACATGGCAGCCAGGAAGGCAGTTATAAAGAACACAAACACCCGTCAGTCGGTATCCTTTCGGCTCTTGCTCTAATCGCCCATTCATTTTTAGATGGCGTTGGCATTGGTTTGGGTTTTCAAATCTCTCCCGGTGTTGGAGTAGTAATTGCCATCGCGGTAATTGGCCATGATTTTGCTGATGGTTTAAATACCGGTTCGCTTATGCTCGCCAGTAGAAATAATAGAAGAAAGACTTTAATCATGATATTCTTGGATGCAATTGCGCCTGTATTAGGTGCATTATCGACGCTCTTATTTAAATTTTCCAATCCTTGGCTCGTTCTATATCTCGGATTCTTTGCCGGCTCACTACTATATATTAGCTTAGGAGATGTACTACCCGAAGCTCACAGCAAGGATTCTTCCTATAAAACCATTGCTATGACTATTATTGGCGTCATATTTATCTACTTTGTAACACAACTGGTATAATCACACTTTTCAAACCCCTTCAACTCGAGATTAACCGTAAACCATAAACCAGTGCTCAAATATTTCTCAGTACCTAAATAGGCATTCACCAGAATGCCTATTTAGCTTTTATCTTTTTGAATCAGATTATTTAACGTGGCGTCATTGGTCGGGCAATATTCACTACTATTGCTCGCCCGTCAATTTCCTTGCCATTTAATTCTTTTACTGCTTTATCAGCCATCTCTTTATCTTGCATTGCCACAAATCCAAACCCTTTCGACCGGCCGGAAGCTTTGTCTATAATAACCCTTACCTCGGTTACTTCCCCATATTCCGCAAAGAGATCTTTCAACTTATTATCGTCGTAATCGTATGGAATGTTGCCGACATATATTCTTTTTTCGTCCATTTGTGAGCTCCTAATTAATTAATTTATTCGACTTACAATTATATTATAAATGAAATAAAAAATTATGCAATGCAATTTCCAGAAACCAACCACAAATTAACAACCCCCGCGTCGTGCTTACTAAAAATTTTGCACCTAAAACCTTGTTTTTCTCCTTTACATACATTTCCCCTGAGGTTATCCGGCATTTGATACCAATAAGTTCATTATCCTTCGATATCATCAGGAGTTAGTGCTATTTCTCCTCCAATTTATCCATCGCCCTTCTTGTATACAAAAAAATGAGAAAAATATGGTAAAATAGAGAGAAGCTTTAAGCATAATGAATGGATTTCTTTTCGATAACATTCCTGCAGGCATTTTTATCGGATTTGGCGCTGGTTTTTTACTTTTTGCTTTAGTCCAGGTTACTAAAAAGTAGAATATTAACAGCAGCAAAAGGGAAATTGGAGTTTACAAAAGCCCCAAAATATTGTAAAATGTTTTATTATGCTCGGGTGGCGAAATGGTAGACGCGCTAGCCTTAGGAGCTAGTGGGGTAAAACCCATGGAGGTTCAAGTCCTCTCCCGAGCACCATTTAAAACTCAAACAATAGCTTTGTAATTGATTTTATACTATCATTAAAGGGGAGGGGTTATGTTTAAAAAACTCAACTTTATTCTTGATCATAAGCGATACTATATTGGCTTGGCGATAATCCTAGGAATTTCTCTAATTTATGCAGGATACGGTCTACTTAATCGTTCGCCCGGATCAACACCTCTATTCACCAAGACTGTTATTGCCAATCTTTCGTTAAAACCATTAAAAACAAACACTTTTGGTATGGAAAAGGATAGTGAAATATTGCTCGCCTCCCAGACATCCATCAATATTAACAGTATAAGAAAAAACTTAAATATTGAACCACCAATTGATTATGAAATAAGTAAAAGGGCTTCCAACGAAGTTCTTATCAAATTTTCCGAACCTCTAGACGAAAATGAAGTGTATAAGTTTTCCCTAAAAGGAAATGATGGGTTGGATCGCGACTATTCATGGGCCTATCAAGTCCGAGCTCCATTTCAAGTAATTTCCTCAATTCCAGCCGAAAAGGCGACTTATGTAAAGAAGAATACGGTTATAGAATTTACAACCAATAGAGAAGGATTTGATAATCCATCGAAATTTATAAAATTTGAACCCCCCATTAATTTTGCAGTAGAAGAAAATGGGAAGTCGATAATAGTCAAACCCCAACAATCTCAAATGGAAAATTCGAAGATCTATAAGGTTTCATTATTAAAAGGTCTGAAAGTTAAAGAAACCAATGAAGAATTAATGGAAGACTATTCGACAGAGTTCTTTACCGAACCGCTCGAAGAGACTAGGCGAGATTTTAATTTTAACCAGGATTTCTATGAGGTGAATCTGACTGAAAAACCCCTCCTGGAAGTATCAGCTGAGTCATCGGTGGGCAAAACAGTAAAACTATCTCTCTATAAATTTACCGACCCCATTAAATTCTCCGAAGCCTACAATGATCTAATAGGCAAACGGTCTTGGAGTTATTATGTTTCTGTTGATTCAACGAAATTAGCCAAATATAATTCCAATAAACTATCTGAATTATCTCTCCCTGTTATCAGCAAGGGATCAAGTGAGTATATTGAATTAACAAATCCATTACCTAACGCGTACTACTTACTTATTGGCCAATTAGGCAATTCGATAAGCGGCGCCGTGCTTCAATCCACCAAAACGATTAGCTTCTTAAGTCTTAGTCCGACAAAAAGTTTAGTTTGGTTGAATGATTTATCAACCAAAAAACCCCTGACCGGCAAGACTTTTAGTCTACTGGGCGGTGATCAAATCGGTAAAACTGATGAAAAGGGCATTTTATTATTTGAAACCCCCAACAAAATAAAAGCTGAATTGGAAGTGAGCGGCCAGTCGGGTTATACATTTCTGTGTGCCGATACTGGCGAAACTGTACCTTTATTAATCCCTTCGGAAAAAATTGTCGGCTATAGCAGAGTTAATAATTCATATAAATACAATTCCTTTATTGCGGTAGATCGCCCAATCTATAAAAAAACTGACAAGGTTAACTTCTGGGGGGTATTGAAAGATAGAACTGGTATTCCGGTTACAAATGTCAAGATGGAACTTGGTAGCTATAATACCGAACGTCCATTTTACCAAAAAAACCTTCAGATTAGCAATTATGGGACCTTTGGCGACTCACTTGAATTTCAAGATCTCGCTCCAGGAAATTATTACCTAAATCTTTGCGTCTCAGACAAGTGCATCGCTACATCTGTGATAAGCGTAGCGACCTATGTAAAACCGGCCTATAAACTAAAAACAACCCCTAATAAAGAAGCAATCTATTCTGGCGATGTGGTTAATTTTACAGTAAAAGCCGAGCTATTTGACGGGACACCCGTTCCCAACACAGACATTAAATATCGTGGTAGCGGTAGCTACGGCACCTCCGACCTTACCGGTGTGGCCAAAACAAATTCCAACGGAGAAGCTAATTTTGCTTTAAAACCCGTTTATACAGATAAGGAAAACTATCCCCATTTATACTCTATAGAGGTCTCACCAGTAAATGCTGAGGAAAGTGACATTAATGATTATACCTATATATATGTCTTCCAGTCTTCCGTCCTATTAACAGCTGATGCAGAAAAAGATAAGTTAAAAATTGAAGCTAACAACGTCGTCCTTGATAAAACTAATTATTTAGGCTCCGCTGTCCCTGACCAAAAAATAAATGGAACAATTTATTGGCAGGAAGACGTAAAAACTCCAGGGGGGGAAGTTTATAATCCAATTACCAAACTTATGGAAGTAAGGTATAATTATTCAACAGTTGAACACAAAATTAAAGAATTCTCAGTAACAACAAAAAGTGATGGCCGAGCCATATACGATCTAAATGATCTTGATAAAAACAAAAACTATAAAATAATTCTATCTACCTCTGATAAAACCGGACGAGTCACTGAAGATCAAGTATATTATCGTCAGAGTCTGAACTCTAATTACACCGACGATTTCCTCAAGCTTGAAGACACTGAAGATAGCATTGAAGGGTCTTCCAAGAAATATAAAGTCGGCGAATCAACCCTGCTTAAATTAAAGCATAATTCGCGCGTTTTACCTGCAGAAAGTAGCTACTTATTCTTCTCGGCTCAAAATGGCTTAGTAAGCTACCAAGCGTCTTCACGGCCACAATATAGCCGAACTTTCACCCAAAATGATGTGCCAAATGTATCAGTTGCCGGAGTATGGTTCGATAATCAATACCTTTATCAATCAAATATCGTTAACTTGGTATTTGATCAAAACGAAAAGAAGCTGACCATTAGTGTAAAAAGTGATAAAGAGAAATATAAACCTAGGGAAGTTGTTAAGCTGGATATCCAAGTAAAAGATCCAAATGGTCAAGGAAAAAAAGCCCAACTAAATTTGGGAATAATCGACGATGCCTTGAATTCTGTTACCAGAGAATATTATAAAGATGACATATTGAATTCAATTTATCGATACATTTACGCAAACTTCACATCACGTTCCTCTCACAAAAGTCTATTGAGCCAGGACGGCGGTAAAGGCGGTGGTGGTGGAGATGAACTTAGATCGGAAATTATTGATTTGGCATATTGGGGAACCATCGAAACAGATAATAATGGAAAAGCCCATATCGAATTTAAATTACCCGATAATATTACATCTTTTAGGGCATCCGCCTATGCCGTTTCCCAAGATTTATATGCTGGACAGGACGAGTCGCTGATTACTGTGACAAAACCGCTTATTGTAGATGCAACTTTGAATCAAACTTATTTAGAAGGCGACCAAGTTACCCTGAAAATGCGTGCCTTTGGCGCGACCGACAGCCAAACCAAGTTTTCCGCTACCGCAGGTAGTCTTAAGGTTAATGAAAAGAACATCGGTGCTGATCAAAATGGCAATGTCTACATCAAGCTCGGGAAATTACCCGTTGGAAAACACAATATCATTGTCACAGCACAAAATGGTGAGAATGTAGACCGATTACTCAAAAAAATAGAAGTGGTAAAAAGTTATTACAGTGTGACCAAACAAAACTATTACGAATTAACAGATAAATTAAATGAGTTCGATATAGATCCAAACGGCAGAACTAAACTCGTGTTTGTTGATCAGGGTAAAGGCGAGGCTCTCTATTATCTTAATGGACTCTATTATCAAACCGGTGAACGCTCCGATCAAATAGTCACTCGAAACGTTGCTAGTGATTTGCTAAAGAGTGCTTTTCAGCAAGATAACATTTCACCTTTTACTAGTATCAACAACTACCAACGGGAAAATGGCGGTATTGCTCTCCTGCCGTACGGCGGTGACAATCTTGAACTAACCGCCAAGCTGGTTGATTTAGGTGCTGACGTTGACAGGGTGAAGGTTATTAATTATCTGACTAAATCTTTGACTGATGCTAAAACTGATACTGATCGAAGGGCTATGGCATTATACGGATTGGCTTCTCTCGATCAACCTTTCCTAGATAAACTTCAAACAATGAAAAAAATTGATCTAACTTTACTCCAAGCGAATTATACAGCCCTAGGTTTAATAAAATTGGGCGATTTTGAGGGAGCCAGAGAAGTTTATACTAGTAAAATTGTTCCCAACCTAGTCCAGTCAGGAAAATTTATTAAAGCTAAAGAAGAAAATGAAAATAAACAGATTAAATTATCAGCCGATAGTGCGATAGTCGCTACTGAATTAAATACCGCCGAAGCACCCAGCCTTCGTCGATTTATTCGAAGTTACAATTTGACTGATGACCTTCTGGTTATGGAAAAAGCTTTAATAGCAAGAGCACTTTCCAGCAAACCAGCCGAGCAGGCGAGTTACGGCTACGAATTGAATGGTAAAGTAACAACTACAATTCTCGATCCTGGGAAAAGCTCCAGCTTATCCTTAACATCCCAGCAAGTAAAACAAATAAAGTTCAGTAACATAAAAGGTAATATTGGCCTAATCAGCACCTATTCAATTTATCAAAAACCATCAAGCGCTCAGTTAAATAAAAAGCTAACCCTTACCCGAAAGTATCTTAAAAATGGTTCGCCGGCTTCCACTTTTAACGAGGGAGATGTAATAGAGATACAACTATCCGCTACCGTACCCAACAAAAATGATTCAATCTATATAATAGAAGATTATCTTCCATCTGGATTGAAATTATTTACCGGGTTGGAAATGTATACTAAAGAAGGTATAGCTAGACCATTCCAAGTTGATGGACAGGAAGTTAAGTTTATGTTGTTTAATGATAAATCCCAGAAAACCATTAACTACAAGGCGCGTGTAGTAAGCAAAGGCACTTTTAAGGCAGAGGCGGCAACTTTAATGTCTGGTAAAAACACTGCCGATCTGACAATCTCTGGCGAAAATACTATCACTATTAAGTAATACGCCAAAGGCTTGCTAGCTACTCAAAATACAACCTGGTTTGAAAGTATTGAGAAAATATGAGATTATTAGATTGTAATAACAAAGGGAGTAATCTATGCAATTAAATATGAGTCCCACAAGGGAAAAATATCCGCTCAGTTTCAAAAAGATAACAAAAAAAGCTATTGCTGGCTCATGCGGTTGCTTAATCGTACTATTTATTGTGGCCGGGGTTATTATTGCAATTGCCGCTGGGGATGGTTCTAATGTCTCAACTATTATAACTATTTCAATTATCAGTTTCATCGTTTTAGCAATCATAAGCATACTACCCAACTATTTGTATCAACGCTGGTATTTTGCTACTTACTACTATGAGCTAAGTCCCGATTATATAATCATCAAAAAAGGCCCAATTACCCCAAGGGAAATCACTATCCCTTACGAAAGGGTTCAGGATGTCTATATGGATCAAGATATCCTAGATAGGATATTCGGCCTTTACGATGTGCATCTGTCAAGCGCCACGGTGTCTTCCGGCATGCAAGCGCATATTGATGGTTTGGAAAAGGAAGCGGCCGAAGGTCTGAGAACTCTACTTCTCAACACGGTTAGTGAAAAAATTAATAGGCAAAGAGCTCACACGCAGGCCCCCGCAATTCCGGTAGGTGAGCCAAATAAATCAACTGGGGGGCAATAATGGATCAGCCACAAAATATTGCGCAAAATATGCCATCAGTAGAACCCGTTAACCCTTCTTCTCAGATACCCACTGGACAACTGGCAGATCAAATTGACCAGACTGTATATCCAATCCAAAGAGGCTGGATATGGGAGAATTTCATTGTGATCTTCCTGCTGATGCTTCTTTGGGTAGTAGCTTACGCTAGTGATATTTTCGGGATAATCTTAGCGATTATTGTCTGGCCATCAAGTTTAATCGGCCTGATACTTCGCAGAAAATATTTTACCTATAAGCTCGAACCTCAGTATTTCGTACTGAAGCAAGGCATTATTTCCAAGCAGGAAAGGCATATACTATATGGAGTGATCCAGAATACTTTCGTCAAGCAAGGACTTTTAGATAGAATCTTCAACTTATCTTGCCTCGTGATTGAGAATGCTCAAGGTGGAGGAAAATTAGGTGCACAGCAAGTCAAACAGCAACAACGCTCTGGCGGCATCGGCTTTAGCGGAAACAAGGTCATTATTCCAGGTTTAAAAAAGGAACATGCTGAGCTGTTAAAAACGGCGATTTTACAGAAAATGAAAGAAAATCCCATGGTGGACACTCAATCGGGTATATAATATTTTATCTGCTTGCGCTAACTTATTCTCTAAATTAGCGGTTCAGTGCTTTTTGCCTTGTAATAAGGTTAATTTTGGACTATAATTAAGGCGCAAAACAGGGAAATAAATGAGTCAAAACAACAATTTAGAATTTTTTAAAAAACTTGCCAAAAAGAAGTGGTATACCCAAGCTGGTAGTGGAGTTTCAATATATATATGCGCTTGTGCCTCGAGTGGTTTTAGGATAAAAGAGAAACTAGGCTTCAGCTATAATGAATTTACTTTCATTACAGACAAAGGCTACGTGCAAATGAATTACTTAGCCGATGACGTGGTTAGATTATGGGGAATTATCCGTGAAAAAATCCGAATAAATATTGGAGGTTAAATGACTAAAAAATATATTCGCGGTAATCAAGATATCGATACTTCTCTTTTATCGTTAGAAATGATGTGGTTTGGCATTAACGATAAAAGAATGCAAGACCAAATAGGCATTCTCGCACCCGATTCTTACTTAGAGGTGATTAACGGCAGGACTATTAATTATTGCATAGAACAAGAAAGTGCCGCCCCTTTCATTTATCGATGCGCCGATTCAATCATAAACAACCCCTCGCTACTAAAAATGTTAAAAGAAAAAACCATTTCCATCACCGATGATATGCAATCCTACGCGCGCGAACTTTTTCCGATTACTGGGTCTATGAAAAACAATGAAATATCCCAAGCTTTAGAAAAAATCCATTTTCTTCAAGCAGAATGCGGTTTACATGGAGCAGTCATCGCTTTTGCTGACTTTTATGGTGGAATTACAGATCGGTTGCTAGAAATAGTAATGAAAAGGAAAAATTTAAGTTATCCTGTCCATATTTACACAAGTGTTTTGGGAACGCCTTATGAAAAAAGCCTGACTCAACAAGCCTATGATGATATTAGAGAAGGACATAAAGACGATGATCAACTGTTAAGAGAATACTTCTGGTTGGGCCAAGGTTATATTGGCAGAGGATTAAATAACGATGATTCAGCAAAGATTAAAAACAGTAATCCACCTGAACATAAAATTTTTTCCGTTGAGTTAGAAAAGGAGTTATCACTATCTGATCAAGAGAAGACTATCTTTGTAATTTCCCAAGATATAATATTTACGAAGGCGTTAAGAGCCGATGTCCGCCAGTTTCTCTATGTAGTTATGAATAAATTAGTAGACAGCTTGGGTAAACAATGGGGAGTAGATTCTAAGTACATTGAAGCACTCTATTCAAATGAACTTGTTGAAATCATAAACGGTAAAATCACTTTTCCAGAAAATATTGAGGAACGATATGAGCGTGCAGTGTATATTCCCACAGATAGTGAACTTTATGAAGTAAGGATAGGTAAGGTTGCCCTGGAATTCGTTAATACCCATTTTGCCAAAGAAGAAATCTTAAAAGACGAAGCGTTAAAAGGACAAGTGGCTCATCCGGGCATAGTCAGAGGAAAAGTTAAATTAGTCTTTGGCCCTCAGCATAATGATAAAGTAAACGAAGGGGATATACTTGTTTCTAGTGCTACTAGCCCACAGTTACTTCCGGCGATGAAAAGAGCTGCCGCTTTTGTAACGGATGTCGGAGGTATTACCTCCCACGCGGCAATAGTTGCAAGAGAATTAAAAATCCCCTGTATCGTTGGAACAAAATACGCAACCCAGATTTTACAGGATGGTGATTTAGTGGAAGTTGATGCGAATGAGGGTATTGTAAGGAGGATTGATGGATGACCAAATTATTTCAGATATCAAAAAAATTAACTGGCAGTATCTTGTTAATCGCAAGGAAGCTCCCCTCCACTGGTCGATTAGCGATGGCTCTCATCCTTACTTCCCCAAAGCTAGCGGCATAAACTATCGTTTTCATTATGCGCTCCGCACTGGTGATGGGAATTTTTACCATTCAGCCGAAGACATGGAAGCGCTAAGGAATCTTTTTGAAAAACGTGGTGTCGACTTACTTATCCAATTTCGTAACCAGCTACTACACCATGTCAAAACTTTGGACAAAACCGGATCAAGTTTAGAAAGAATAAACTTTTCCAAAATGAAACAAACTAAATTAGTTAAGATACTGGAAAATTATTTCAAAGAGTGTCTTTGTGCTTACTGCTTTTTATCGCCAATGCCCCTCATAGCCAAACCTCTATCCCAAATAATCCTTAATCTCTTACCTTCTGCAGCCGATGCCCAAAAACAATCTTGGCTTGCAGTACTAACTTACCCAACAAAGGAAAATAATCACTTACACGAAGAGAGATCGCTTTACAAATTAGCTGCTTCTTATAACTTGAAAAAGTACCCCTCCTTATTAGAAGAACATCTTAAGCAATTTGCCTGGGTTGGAACTCGTGGCTATTGGTGGCAAAGGGAATGGAAGAAACAAGATATCGAAGCTCGAATCGAAGAATTATTTCGTCAAGGCAAGAATCCTGCCGACGAACTCAATCGCCTTGGCAAGCTAAAGAAAGAAAAGGCCGTGGAAACCCAAGCCCTACTAAAAGAATTGTCCCTCAAACCCAGAACGACTTTATTTAATTTGATTCACCTTGCCCAGGAATATGCGTATCTGCGTACTTGGCGCACAGATATCATCTATCGTTCCGAACATCAGGCCCGTCATTTATTACAAGAGGTCGCTAAACGCATTGGTATCCATGAGGATGATATCGTCTACCTGGTTTATTCGGAAGTTACCGAAGCTGCTAAAACCGGCCGTTTACCCATTACACAAGAGGAATTCACTAATAGAAAGACTTTTTTCGCGAACGTTCTACTTGAAGACAAATATATTATTATGTCTGGCCCCACTTGGCAAAGAAAAATCAAAGAGATTTTTTCAAAAGAAAATACCGACAAAATTAATGAGATTAAGGGTAATGTCGCGTATCAAGGCCAGACTAAGGGCAGGGTAGTAATAGTTCATAATGGAGATGATTTAATAAAGGTCAAACATGGGGATATTCTTGTGGTGGTTATGACTTTCCCCAATTTTATTCCTGCCCTGGAGAAAGCCGCCGCTTTTATCACGGACGAAGGAGGAATTCTCTGTCACGCCGCTATCGTTTCACGGGAAATGAAGAAACCCTGCATTATTGGAACTAAAATAGCTACCCAAGTTTTACATGACGGCGATTTAGTAGAAGTTGATGCCGATAATGGTATTATAAAAATAATCAAATAAATGTTGGCTGGAGAAAAAATGGACATACCAAAAGGAATTTGGGTCAAGAATTGGGTTGTTAATGTCGGCTTAGTCTTCGATTCTCTCGACGGCAAACTTTATTCTCAAGTGTTTGAACAAAAACTAGGAAAAAAAATAAATATCAGTATCCTAACATACGAGGATGGTGTTAGCACGAATTTCTTTCTCGAAAAAGACCTCAATGATTATGGACATTACTTAGCTAGGCAGATTATTGATGACAATCTGGTTGCTACAAAATGGTCTGATCAATTGATTTCCGAAACCGATCGAATAAATGCTTTGATGATAAAATTAGCTCCTCAAGAGAACATTGACTATAATGACTTTATTGAATTGAAAGGAGCATTTTTTGATCATGTGGCTGTGAATTTTGCCATTAAACGCTCAATAGATTATTTACCAGCAGGGTTATTAGAAAAGTTATTAGACGACTTTGAGAGGGCTCGTTTATACACGGAGAGCGTCTATATGGAATTTGAGCAATTGGTCCAGAAATTTTTATATGTTATTGCCAAAGAAAAGGATTACTCAAATAAGATTATTAATTGCCTGACTTATTCTGAACTGGAAAATTATTTGCAAATCAATCACCTGCCGGAAAAACAAATTCTCGAAGAAAGAGTTTCGCTAACTTTGCTATGGTATCAAAATGGTGAATGTGAAATTTTCACCAAAGAAAAAGCCCAAAAAATGCTTGACCAAATAACTAAACCGGAAAGCGAGGATATCATTAAAGGAATAATCGCTTATAAGGGTTTTGCAAAAGGCCGGGTTAGAATTGTGAATGATCCCGGTGAAATTAGAGATTTTCAAACCGGCGATATTTTAGTTACCGGTATGACGCGACCGGAATTCCTACCACTCATGAGCAAATCCGCCGCATTTATTACTGATTCCGGCGGATTATTGTCACATGCTTCAATAACTGCCCGCGAAATGAAAAAACCCTGTATTGTCGGTACCCAAATTGCGACTCAAGTATTAAAAGACGGTGATACGGTGGAAGTTAATGCTAATGATGGTATAGTAAAAATAGTTAAATAATTATTTTGGAGGTAATGATGCCTGAGGAAATATTCCCTAGATTTGAACAAAGTGAAGAACATGAGACCGAAGAAGATACAGAAGCCGGCCGATCCACTGGCTGGCCAGAGCTACATGAAAATGAAACAAACACTGAAGCAGGAGAATCTGAAGGTATAACAACGGTAGTGGAGATAGATTTGACACGCCATGGTAAAAAAGAATCGCAAGTCCGCGGTCCGGAGGATTACAAAGTCCATCTAAATACTCTGGGTAAAACTCAGGCTCTTGATAAAGCCATTAAAATGGGAGAGATGACTGAGGTAATGGCAAAAGGCTCTCCGCGTGTTAGGGCTCGGGAAACCGCTGGGATTACCGCCCTTTCACAAGAAATAATGCAGGAATTAGGCGCCAGCACGGAAGAGATTGATGCGCTGCTTACTAAATTATTGGCTAAGGAAGAATTAAATGAAGCTGAAAAAACTTTGGCAGGGAAAATAGATGGACTTTCTCTTGAAGGACTTGAGGAGAAATTTACTATACGTTACGATTTCGAGGGAATTGATTGGATTGAAAGTGATGATCGTTTGGATTTTCAAGCCGATGCCGGTCCGGTTGCTAAGAAAGAAAATGAGGTCTTTGCCGCTGGCAATTTAATGCCGTGGTTTGTTAATGAAAGTGATCAAATGGCTCTTGATGAGCACGACAAAGACGCGATGAGTTATTCTATGCTTGCTGCTAATGTAGCTGATATCTTGCTTGGCTATACTGAAACGAGCAGCGAGCTAAACCGGTTTGTTAAAAGCAATCCTGAGCAATATTCATCAATTAGTAAGGATGGTTCTTATAATTTCCGCAGAATTTTTGGAACTCACGCTTCGGTGGGGGAATCGTTCATGCTGAAAGTTGTAGGAATGACAAAAGGCGCTGAAGCCCGCGACGAACTATGCGAAAAGGTCAAAGCTGGTTTCAAAGAAGCGGAAGGTTTCAAATTTACCATTACTGATGATGGTAAAGAGAAAATTATTAAAATGACTTTACCTGAAAGGTTAGCATTTGAAGATGGCAGTGAAATTATTGTTACTGAAGATATTCTGAAAGACATCATTAAACAGAGTGAAGATCTAAAAGCAGAAATAAATAAAGAATAGAAATAATCAGCGATTAAAGAGTACAGATGGATTCCAAAGGGATTATAACTAAAGTTCAGGGTATGAAATGGGAAAGGTGGCTAGAGCGGCCGTTTCACGCTTTCGTTTTTTCCCTATTTGAAGATTCTAGTAGGCCGGAGAGCTTTGAGAAAATTGGAATTGATGGGGTTGAACTTCGCACTCAATTTGCTCAAAAAGGCAGTTGGTATTTGAATAATGAATTAATGGAGGAAATGGACGCCCAAGTTGAAAAATATCTACGCAATCACAGAATGACTGATATAAGTAATGATTTAGAGAATTTTAGAGAGGTCAGCGGTAAAAAAATTAAATCATTATTAATTTCATCTGACAAAATCGATCATAAATTTGCAACTATATATGAAATATTAAAAACAGTCTGTACTTATATTTGGCTTGCACATGGAGTTGAATCTTATTATAACAGAGTAATTAAACAAGAAGTACCTAAGTATATAAAGGGCGATATTGATAAATTTGTCGGCGACGCTGGTTTCCCTAAAAAGAAAAATGCCTATGCTAAATTTAAGGAATTAATGAGAAGTAATGCTTCTGATGAAGAGATTGCTAGCCAGTATGGTTGGTTAAAACCAAGATTTGCGTTTACTAGCCCATTTACCGCCGAAGAAATCAAAAAAATGAGAACTGAACTTGCTCCAGAACAAGACCGAGCCAATATAGAAATCCCGAAAGAACTACAAGATTTGTTCAACGAGGTTCAAGAGTTAGTTTTCTTTAGAACTGAAAGAACGGATGTTTTTTATTGGCTGCTTTTCCTAGCAAGACCCATCATCCAAGAAATGGCGACTAGGAATAATATCGAATTACAGGAGATGATTTATTTCCGAGCGAAGAGTTTTCTTGTTGGACATACAGAAAGGTACGAGCCATTTTCCACTTTTGTGTATTTAGATGGCGATGTGCTATTTCAAAACGATCCCATTATTGAAGATGAAACAGTTTCTGAAAAGGAAGAAGTAAGAGGAGCAATAGCATATCCTGGCACTAAGAGGGGAGTCGTCAAGATAGTTAGAGATGTTCCGGAGCTAAATAAAGTAGAGGTTGGAGATATACTAGTAACGCAAATGACATTCCCCTCCTTTATTTCAGCTATGAACAGGGCGGCATCATTTGTAACCGATGAAGGAGGCATAACCTGCCACGCCGCAATTGTAGCTAGGGAAATGCATAAGCCTTGCATTGTGGGAACAAAAATCGCCACCAAGGTTCTTAAAGACGGGGATCTGGTAGAAGTTGATGCTAATAAAGGCGTAGTAAAAATAATCAATAGGTCTTAGAAAGAAGCCTCAATGGAATTTATCAAACACTTTTCCCATCTTACCAAAGAAAACACGGATATTGCTGGCGGCAAGGGAGCTAGTTTAGGCGAAATGACACAAGCGGGAATTCCAGTTCCCCCCGGCTTTGTAGTATTGGCGAGCGGTTTTGATAAATTTCTTGAAGAATGCTTGCTCAAAGCCGATATTGATGCAATTCTATCTAAAGTAGACCATAAGGACGTGAATTCTGTGGATGGCGCTTCGGCGAAAATTAGGGCCATGATTCTCAATACCGAATTCCCCAAAGACATCCAAGGGGAGGTGGAAGAAGCCTTCAAATCCCTTGACGCCCAGTATGTCGCTGTCCGATCCTCTGCGACAGCCGAAGATGCCGCTGATGCCTCATGGGCAGGGGAATTAGAAAGTTACTTAAATACCACTAAAGACGATTTATTGGGAAAAGTCAAACTCTGCTGGTCTTCGTTATTTACTCCTCGAGCAATCTTCTACCGATTTGAAAAGGGCTTAAATACCACTGCCGTTTCTGTAGCAGTAGTCATCCAGAAAATGATTCAATCGGAAGTATCCGGCATTTGCTTTACTGTCCACCCGGTCACCGAGGACAAAAATCAAATGGTCATAGAAGCCGGCTATGGCTTAGGCGAAGCAATTGTTGGTGGCAAAATAACTCCCGACACTTATATTATTGACAAAGAAAAACTAGATTTCATCGAAAAATATGTTTCTTCTCAAGAAATGATGATAGTTAAAGTTGGCAAGTCGGGCACCAAAGAAGTAACAGTCGAAACCGAAAAGCAAGAAAAACAAAAAATATCTGATCACCATATTATTGAGCTGGCTAAGATTTTTAAAAAAATTGAAGAACATTATAAATTCCCCCAAGACATCGAATGGGCTTTCGAAAAAGGCAAATACTATATTCTGCAATCCAGGCCCATCACTACTTTGTCATCTTAATTTGCTTTATAGGGTTAGGTAATTATATAATAAATAGCAAAAGGAGGAACTATGATTTATAAAAAAGTATTGACCATTTTCTTTTTAGCAACGATACTGTTAGGATTTTTCCCCAGGTCGGCTTCTGCTGATGGCATGATCATCCGGCCATATGGCGACGACTGGCGATATGGGGAGGAAAAAGGTCAATATGTCCTTATTGATTACAAAAATAATATTCAAAAAATGCTTCTAGCAATTGATGTCAATGAAGGCAATCTGGATAAAGGTGGGGTCTGGATTTTTCCTGTTCCGGCTAATCCCCAAAAAGTGGTTATAGATGTTGCATCCAACATGCCATCATTGAGCGGTGAAGATGTTGTGGAACAGGCAAAGAGCAATCTGCGTAATACCGCCTTATTTCTTGCCGGCACGCAAATTTATCCGATCCCATTTTTAGGATGGTTAACTAGTCCCATGGCTGGTGAAGTCGGGCCTCGAAAAGGAATAATGCTCGATGCAGGTACTACCAGTAGCTCAGCCAATAAAGTTGATGTTTACGAACATTTGGAGAAAAATGGAGTGACTTCGGAAGTCTTAACTGCTAAAAGTGCTGTCGGTCTCTATAAATATCTGAAAGAGAAGGGGATTAATGTCGAAGACAAAACCATTCCTACTTTAGGTAATTATATCGGCAAGGAATACTCCTTTGTTGTCTCGTGGATAGATCCTCCCAGCGAATCTGCCCAAAAAACCAATATCATTAATGCAGTCAATCTAATATTCTCTAATTACTATACCCATCCTCTACTTCTGGAAAAGATCGCCTCTTATCTGTCCCAACAGTCGGATTTTACACAACCCCCTTTTAGCTCGGATGGTTATTACAAAGCGCAAGTATATGATGAATACCTAGATTCTCATTTAGAAAAGAAAAACGCTTTAATAGAAGAGATTAAAAAAGATGAGAAAATTGTATCAGAAATCACCAAACCATCAGGTTCATTATATCCCTATGAAACTAAACAAACCCCCGCTGTTTCGATTAGTTTCCCAACCAATAGGATTTACTTTCCTCTAGTGCCAACCAGTATTTATGAAAGTAAATATGTGCCTGCTGAAATCCGAATCATTGGCAAAGTTAAACCCGATGTTTATGCTGATATTGAAAACTACACAACAACAGAATATTTTAGACAAACCTATCCAGATAGTGAAATAGCTAACTTCTCAGGCGAAAATAAGTCCTCCATTGACTATACATTGATAAAAATCAATGCTCCCTCCAAACTACTAACCCAGGATCTGTGGATTGATCAAGGTGTACCAGCAAAAACTAATTTTGCTTTCTTCATCTATCGTTTTTTCTGGCTGGTAGGTATTCTGCTGCTTCTAATAGCTTCCTTTATTTCAGGTTTGGTAAGCGGAAAAATAGTATTCCACCGACAAGTGGTGAACTTAAAAGATTATCTAATGTTTGGAGTGTTAGGTTTGTTCAATTCTTTCAGTATTATAGGACTGGCTATTGCTGCAATTTTCTGGCGGACAAAAATTATCAAACCGGAAGATCAAGAGCTATTCGATGAATTTATAAAAAGAGGATATTCGTCAAATAATATCCGCTCTGCCGATAATCGAAAACTCCTCTTTCTACCGCTCTTTTCCGTTATCTTTATAGTAATTATTATTATTCTATTTTACCCGTTGTACCAAATACTGTAGAATACACTACTCAATACAGCAATCTATCGCTCTCTTAACCAGCTCGCCTAATCGCGCCATATAACTATTTTTTTTCGTATCTTTTTTATTTAGCTGATTATCATCAATTTTTTTAATATCGGATACATCCAATACTTTCAAATTAATTCCCCAAAATAAAGAATATAAATTAAATGCCTTCTCAAACATCTCTTGAGCTTCTTTCTTATTGCCCTTTGCCTGCTGTTTGGTTCCCACTTCCATAAGCCGCATTGAGGCCGCCAGCAGATGCTTAGAAATACACCACACCTCTCCCTCATAGTCAGTGATGATTTTTTTTAACAATTCAGTACGTATTTGCCGAGTCTGACTAAGCAAATCAAAGTAATCAGACTTGCCCGTTTTTGCTCCAGTAAAGAAAAAATGCTCCTCAATTGAAACTAAATTCATAATTGCAATTGATAAATCCTCATCCGAAGAGAGGTCTAACTTCCCATCCTTACTGGCTTCGATTTTCTTAATGAATTTTTCCAAGTCTACTTTTTTCATATTATCCTTTCGTCAAAAAATAAAAGGCAATGCTAAACAATGCCAAAACCCCTATTGGCATCACTACCCTTTGGAAAGGAAAATATGCCTTGCCTTTATTTTTTGCCTTTAAATATTCATACGCTTGAACTGTAAGATAAAAAACAACCGATCCAACAATCATTCCTAAAAGCAACTTATCAATTCCCCATAATGTTTTATCCGGATTTCCGATTAAATCCTTCCAAAACAAAGGCACGGGGATTATTAAAAAATAAGCCAACGAAACTAAACTCTCCATCGCTGGAAAATGTATTTTACGTCCGTTTAGCCAATTAATAGTCCAAGCAATCAGAGAAACTGTCAAACCGCCAATCCAAACTCCTGTAATAGTATTATCAACCCCGTATTTTTCCGCCAAAACAACACCGCCCGCTACCGCTACAGTACACAATGGACAGACAGCATAAACTTTCGCGGTAGTGGCTAGAGTTGCCAGGAGTGCAATATAAAATGAAAATGGTCTATGGATATTCATTTAATTCTCACATGCAGATTATACATTACAACGTTCTTCCCTCCAACTTAATCGGTAGTTTTCAGTAAATTAATAAAAACTTCCGAAGGTATATCAATCCGTCCCAGCCTCTTCATCTTCTTTTTTCCTTTTTTCTGCTTATCAAGTAACTTATTTTTTCTTGTAACATCACCGCCATAAAGTTTGGCAGTGACATCTTTGCGCATTGCTGGAATACTCTCCCGAGCAATAACCTTTCCATTAATCACCGCTTGAATAGATATCTCAAACATTTGATGGGGGATTAATTCTTTCAACTTTTTTGTGAGGCTTTGCGCTCTTGCCATCAACTCGCCTCTCGGAACAATCTGGGATAGAACATCTATCTTATCTCCTGCAATCATCATATCCATTTTAACCAAATCACCCACTCGATAACCGGTTAACAGATAAGCCAGTGATGCATATCCTTGTGATACTGATTTCAATTGATCATAGAAATCAATTATTAATCCTGCCAGTGGGGCTTCATAACAAACTATTACGCGATCAGCAAGATATTCCATAGTTTTATATATCCCTCGCCGACTCTGAGCCAATTCCATAACCGAGCCGACATATTGCTGTGGAGTAATAATTTCCAATTCAACCCATGGCTCTTCATATTGTAAAGTAGAACCGATCTTACTAGTTTTATAAGCTACCGAAGGTGTCGTGACGATTAGATCTAGATTATACTCTCGCTCCAGCCTTTCTTTGACAATTTCCATGTGTAGAAGTCCCAAAAATCCGCCTCTAAATCCATAACCGAATGCATCTGAATTTGTCGGCTCGTACACCAAAGAAGCATCGTTCAGCTTTAGTTTACTAAGAGCATCGCGAAGATTAGCCGCCTCGCCATTTTGAGTAAAAATAGCGGCATATACCATCGGTTGGGGTTCTAAGTAGCCGGATAATGATTCAGATGCAAAATGGGATACCGAAGTGATAGTATCCCCGACTCTACACATACCTACATCTTTAAGACCAGTGACTATATATCCGATTTCACCCGAACTCAAATCCCCTTTCTTTTTATATCCCAGACAAACAGTACCGATCTCTTCCGATTCCGCTACAGTACCGGAAGCCATCAGCTTGATTTTCTCTCGACTATTTAATGAGCCATCAACAATTCTAACATATGCCACCACCCCCCGATAGGAATCATAAAAAGAATCAAATACTAATGCCCGCAGAGGTTTCAGAGAATCTGTCGCTGGCGCTGGGATGCGATCAATAATAGCTTTCAGGATTAAATCTACTCCTTCTCCAGTCTTCGCACTGGCCAGGATAATCTCAGATGCGTTAACTTTTAGTAGATTGCATATTTCTCTTGTCACCCTTTCCGGCTCGGCATTCGGCAAATCAATCTTGTTTATTACTGGAATTATCTTAAGATTATATTTTCGCGCAAGATTAAGATTGGCAATTGTCTGTGCCTGAATCCCCTGGGAGGCATCAACAACCAGTAAAGCCCCTTCGCAGGCAGCCAGTGATCTATTTACTTCATAAGCGAAATCAACATGCCCGGGAGTGTCAATTAGGTTCAAAGAATACTGTTTTCCATTCAATTTATAGGCCATATGGGCAGGTTGGAGTTTGATGGTAATTCCTCGCTCCCGTTCTAAATCCATCGTATCCAAAACCTGGGTTTTATTTTGCCCATAAGGAATACAACCGGTCGCTTCCAGTAGGCGATCGGCTAAAGTTGACTTACCATGATCAATATGGGCAATAATAACGAAATTTCTGATATTTTCCATAGAATTATTTTAACAGATTTCCCCCTTATTTTCCAGACTTATAGCCCTGTATTTTACATTGTGTGTCATTTATTATATATTAGATATATCAAAGCTCTTCAGGAGGGGTACTTGGATAGAAAAAGACTCGTAGTAATATTAGGTTCCATTATCCTATTGATTCTTGTAATCTTGCTTCTTTTCTATTTTTTTATTTACAAGGGCTTACTTATTATCTCCCCCCAGACTGCCGGGGCAAAAGTCTATTTAAATCAAAAGGTTTACTCTTCTTTTCCCGCCAGAATAAAATTGAAACCTGGATATTATCAAGCAAAAATTTATAAAGATGGGTTTCTAACCCAAAATGGAAATTATCATATAAAAGCATTCCAAACACTCTCGTCTCAGCCAGAACTGAAAGATTATTATCTAGTGAACTATATAGATAAAAATAATTTTTCCACTCCTGCATTTTCCCTGCAAGGCGATTATATTTACTACTATAATTCTAGCCGGAAAGTGATTCAAAAAATACCCGCCTACTATTCCAAAGACCAAATTGACCAAATACCAGCCGAAACCATCTCGCCCGAGCTGGATATTAAAGCGAAAAAAGAACAACTACAAATTATTTGGTCTCCCAGTGCAACCAAGGTTAGCTTCATTAGTCCTGATAACACTTTGACTCTCGATCTCTTAACTAAAAAGATATATTCAGCCAATGGGATTACTACTTTGACATTTACTGGGGAGGATGAGATTTATTATACCAGCGCCACCTCGCTATATAAAAGTCCGATAGATTTTACAAACCCAGTGAAAATCAAAGATGTTGTTTCGCCTAGTGCTTTAGCTATCTCTCCTGATAAGAAGTTGCTTGCAATCGGCGGCAACGAGTTGGAGATAATTCAGTTGACCGATAATGCAACATTAAAAAAACTCAACGACAAGATCTCCCGAGCAAAATGGTCGGATAATAATTGGTTGGCATTTACCCAGACCAAAGACGATTATCCTCGCCTAACTGTCGTATCTACCACTGATGATACCAGAAAGGATTTAGGGCAAATCAGCCAAGATATGTTTGCCTGGGGTGGCAATAATTTAATCTATTTATCAAAAACTAACTTTATTCCAAAGATAACTAAATATAATAGCACTACAAATATTAAAGACTATCTATATAAACCTTCTATGATTGACCAACCAATTTTTCTGCTGATTGAAAAAGATAAGATAATTTTTTCCACCAATAAACCAAAACCTCAACTGATAGCTATTAATATGGATTGAAGGGAATATGAAGGTTAGAAAAATACAAAACAAATATCTTATAGCATCAGTTATTGTTGCCTTTATCTTGGCTTTCACTTTTTTTACCATCCTTACTCTTAAAAGTAGTTCGGTTAAAGCAAACTACAGCAGTATTACCACCTCGGGAAGAGCCCAACGAGAAATATCTGCTTTCTGCCAAGAAGACAGTCAGTCTGCCATCTGCCAAAAAAATTATCCGCAATCAATTGTCGAAGAAGCTTACCGGATATTAAAAAAAGACATCTCTGATTTTGCCGGCAAAACAAATATATCCAAAATTAAGATAATGACTCTCGAAGAAGTGACCGAAATGTGTGGCGGGGGGGGTGCATCGTCTGGTTGTTGGGATCGTGATCGTTCCGAGATTGGTTATTCATGGGATAATTTTACTTTTACCAGGGAAGAATCATATCAATTAGTTGCTCATGAATTACTTCACGCTTATGCTACTGGTCTCAAATTTGATGCCTACCCGTTCGAGGAAGGCATTGTAGATAACCTGGCGCTTCGTCTTCCGGGTATTGCTCTGCATGGTGAAGTTGATATACAAGATACTGGCACCTGGAGTTATATTGAGATGCGAAATATTGCTGATAAAGTAGTCGAAATACTAAAACTGAAAGGTAAAGGTACCTCGCAGAATAGTATCATGCTTAATATCCTCCGCGGCGGCAGTAAATACCTGGAATCAACCCTAGGACTAGTAGAGACAACAGACTATGCTTGGACGAACAATGATCCCAATAATGCCAAATGTGAGTTACGCTCAAGGAAAGTAGAACCGGTAAAAGCAGCCAACGATTTAACTAATCTTACCTTTTGCCTCTATTATGATAACAATTATGAAAATTATTATAATGTCACGATGACTTTATTAGAAAAAGTTAAACAAGGAATAAAACCCGATTCTGGAAGTGGCGAAACACCTAACTCCCCAGATACGTGGAGCGTTGCTACTTATCCGCAACTCATCCAAGAAAAAGAAAAACTTAATATTAAATATCAAGTAAAAAATGAGAAAGCCAAAAGTCTGTTCATTGCTTTAACTGCACCTGATTCGACGCTTGATCTTAGGCAAAATAATGTTTGTAAACTGATTAATTCTCCGGATACTATCGGAGCAAAAAATGGCTTTTATGCTGTTTTCAATCCCGCATGCACTAATGGAAATTGCCAAGGGACCTATGATTATGTCCTACCCACAACTGAACTAACCAAGGACTATAAGATTAAAATTATCAGCTTCTTAAGTAACCAACCATCAAGCAATAGTTGCGCTAGCAACGATATTATTAGCTTAAAACAGCAGGATGTAACAATTGAAAAATCTACTAGCGAAAGTATTGATGATTTTGTAGATGAGCCAGGGAAAATTAAAGGACAAACTAGAATAACTTCCCCGACTCTAATTGATCGCGGTGATGCCGTGATGATAAATGTTGAATTCACGGACCACAAAGACGATGAATTAATGTTATGGATAACCGACTGCGATGGTACCCTGGTCCCCAAAATCCTAATGAGTGACCACGGCTTGAGAAAAATTCCCGCCGATAAATATACCTATCACTATATTTGGGATACAAAAGCTGCCCTGACTAAGTCCTGCAAACATACGGTGCAGGTCAAAACATTTACTAAAGATAAGCAAAATAAATGGAAATGGAGCGATCAAGCAAAATACGAAATTAATGTAGGAGAGAAGAAAGCTGATTCGAAAATGATCTGTATTATGCAGATGGTTGATCTCAAGGCCAAAAAAGCCCAAGAAGCTATAGAGGCCGCCAAAGAAGAGACTACCAGTGCAACCATCAACGATTTCGACAGCGCGGTAACTGTTGAAGGCAATCAAGTCAAGCTGTCTTGGAATGCAATTTGTAGTGCTAAAAAATATTATGTTTACCGCAATGACATCTTGATCGGTCAGACTACAGATACTACTTTTTCTGACCAAGTAGAAGGCGAAGGGCAGTATAAATATCGCGTAGATGCTTATATCGAGGACATTCCCATTGATGCCAGTCTTAGTGGAACGAGCGGCGGTGGTGATAACTATGATCCCAATCTAAGCTGGAATACTATCCTCAAGAAACTTTTATCTTTTCATGTAGCTTCAATTTCTAGAGCAGTTAGCGCACCTCCCGACCCGGCCGCTAGTAAATCGGTTGTTGTAAATGTTACCCCTAACCCTGCCGGAACAGGCGGCGGCGCAATTGTCGGCAGTAGCACTTGCAGTAGTGGACAGATTCAGCTCGGCGTACCAATGCCAGTTAGAGACACAAACGGCAAATTTACTTTGAAATACTGCGCAACCGATCTAAAGGAATATATGCAAGATATTTACAATCTCTTGATTGTCATTGCCTCTATTTCGGCCATCCTGATGATTATTTATGGTGGTTATACATATATAGCTAGTGCCGGAGATGCGCAAAAAGCTTCGTCTGCAAAAGAGATTATTATTGGTGCCATTATTGGTCTGATTTTACTTTTGAGCGCCGGATTAATTATCAGTACAATAGGAGTTAAGTAGGTTAAAGTTACTCAATAAACAGTAAGTATCATCTCCTCTTCTTTCAACTCGACATCTGAAACCCTAAATCTTACAGTTTGATTAATAGCTGAAGCTACCCCTTTTGCTATATTTGTATATATAAAAGGAAACGGTGATAGAAACGATTTTTGTTTTACATCTACTAAACGTACATTTTCTAAAACAATTTTTTGGTTTTTAACCTTTGGTTCGGCAATGAAAGATAATCTATTTTTTGAGCCCAGTGGCGTGCCTTCGAGAATAATCCCATTGGGCTTTATAAGAATTTTTTTATCTGAAAGGGGAATAAGACTTCCAATCGATCCGGATATCTTTGATTGTAAATCGGACTGATAGATTTTAATTTTTTGTTCGCTTCTGTCAGCATTTTTATGTGAAAGAATATTCAAAGAAAAAATGGAGGGTTTGACCGTCTTTAATTTTTTCATTCCAAAATAACTAAGCCCGGTAGTTAGAATAAATAGTACTAAAAATATGATTAACAAACTCTGACAGCTACAAGAAGACCTTGAATTATTTTTATCCAATGAACCATAGAATCCCTTTTCGTCTTTTAGTTTTTCCCGCCCCGTCTCCATAAAGCTTGTACCTCTTGAACCTTGAAAATCTGCGCCATCATTATGTACAATACCGCCCCGACTCCTCCGCAGATAATCACTTGAGCGAACATTCCCAATCGGGTATCCTTTACATTAAACCAATCGCTTGTTGCCCCTTTGAATGCTTGAACTACCAAACTCATAATGATCACCATTAATACAACTTTTAAGGTAAAGAGAATCAACTTCCTTTCATTAATTCCTTTGTATTTCCGGCGCAATGTAACATACAATAAACTTGCATTCAAAATAGAACCAAAGGAAAATGCTAAAGCCAAACCAGGGGCTCCATGAGATCTGAGGAGATAAGCCACAACAATCGAACTAATGCTTGAAATTACGCTGATTATGGTAGGGGTAACAGTATTTTCCATTGCAAAGAAAGCCCGAGCTAAAAGTGGTATTAACCCGGAAAAGACCAGCGATATTGAAAATAAAGCTAAGGTATCAGCTGTCACCTTTGAATCATGCAGACTGAACCCCAAAAGGGCTTGCACTATTCCCACTCTAAGTAAAATAAAAAGAGCCGATAGTGGGATTAAAAGCGCAATTACCAACTTCATAGTTTTTGATAGATAATAGGTAAATTTGGAATCGTCTTCTTGATGGAAAGCAGTTGAAAGAGAAGGAAAGACTGCTGTTGCAAACGATAGTCCAAAAACAACCGATGGCATTGTTTGTATATCATTAGCATAAGAAAAATAACTGATATGTCCCCGGGTCGCCGAGGCAAGAGCAGTGAAAACAGTAAACATTATTTGGTTGGAACCTAAACCAATTGTACGAGGAATCATCAATTTACCGATCTGCCGCACTGCCTTGTTTTTATAATCCGCAATCCAATGAAAATGAAAACCGACATGGCGCATTGCAGGCAATTGGATTAGCATATGTAAAAATGCCCCAAAAATAACCGAAGAAGCTAGCAAAATGATTTGTCGCGAATCTCCCAGTGGAAATAAAGGCGCCAACACTCCCGCCCCGACAATGATCGAGGCATTGTATATTAGGGGAGCAACTGCCGGAGCAAAAAATCTTTGAAAAGAATTCAGAATTCCGCTAAATAGATATGATATTCCAAAAAGTAGTGGTGAGAGCAGTAAGATCCGAGCTATCTTAATAGTTTGCCGCGTTTCCTCTGGACCGAAATGCGGGACTATCAAATGTATAATATAGGGCATCAAAAAAAATAGAATAACTATAGATGATGTGAGAATAATAAGCGCTAAAGTAATTATAGAATTAGCTACATGCCAAGCCCCCTTCTTATCATCTTTCTGCAGGTAACCATTAAAAACCGGCATGAGTGCCGAAGAAACAGCCCCCAAAATCATTAAATTCAAAACAAGATCGGGTATGCGAAAAGCCGCATAATATATATCTGTAGACTGAACAGGTAAGTTATGGCTAATAAAGTAATTACGCAGAACGCCGAGGACATTACTTAGAAATAAAGTAATTATTAATATTATCGAAGCCACTTTAAGACTATTTCTGCCCTGTGAAAGATTCCTGATCAGTTTTATCATAACTCTATGGTATACTATCGAGAGCTTTTTGTTAAGAGTAGGGCTTTAGAATTAACTAATTATGGCCAAAGCTCAACCGTTTGACTACCGGTATTATCCTTTGGAATACGAGGGAATTGAGTCTCGTCTAGCATAGCACTCTTAGAGAAAAATTCATCCAACTTAGTAATGTCTCCATATGCGCGGCAGTACCCTGAATTTAATTCGTCATTAAAATCTACCGCATTGCATGTGTAAGGCATGGCTTTGCCGTTACCCATAAAACCGTAGTAAGCAATAGTCGTATCATCTCCGGCCTCCGCCTGTCTTCTGAGCGAAACTCTAATTATCGGTGTCCAAGGAGGACCTGCATACCACATATCCCAATCATATTTTAACTTGCCGTCATTTTTTAGCGAACCATCACTATTTAATTCATAAGTATCATCAACAAATGGCATATATGGCCATAACTGATCCGCTGGCCACCAGTCAGGTGGGCTACCATCCACACTAGCAACATTATCATTTACATATCTAATATCGCCAACCTGTTTTGCAACCCCAAGTATATAAATAGCATCTTCTTGCACCATCTGCCAGCGCTCTTCGTCAGTAGGTATTGCCGGATTTATATCCGCCATTTCTTTATAGAAGTGCAGATCTTCCCCTGTTTCCAAATTTTCTTTTCCGCAATAATAGGTTCTCTCTGGAAACAGTTTCCCGCAAAGCCGATATGTTTTTCCTCCGACAGAGGAATAAAAATACCCATCGGTTCCAGACATACCTAAATTTTCCGGCAGTTTTGAACCGCACTTATCTATCAAGAGCTTGCCAATTCTCGAGTTACTCGTTATCAATTCACCAGGACTTCTCTGTCCTTGATTATTGTTTTCATAAGCGTATGTACCGAGGCATTTTGCTATACTGGTTACATCGGCTTTACGCTGAACATCGCGCGCTTTACTTCTGGTTGACCGAAGACCAATGAGCACCAAAGTTGCCAAAATCCCAATAATGGAGATTACTATCAACATTTCAATTAATGTAAAGGCATATTTTTTATTTTTCATTTATTACCCCTTCACTTTTCCCGTCTCTAATATCTCGTCTATCTCTTCTACTTACATCATACCATTTATTAGGCAACAAAAAACGGGCTTCGCTCCCTGCCCGTTATTTGTCTTATCCAGTAGGTTTCAATGCTGTTTTACCCTTACCGCCATTAGTAAATATTTTCTCCAGCTCCTCGCCCTCAATAGTCTCTTTCTCGACCAAATGCTTAGCGAGATTTTCTAAAATGACTCTGTGTTTACTGATCACATCTTTGGCTTTTAATTCACCGTCTTCCATGAATTTAATAATTGCCCTATCAACTGAAGCCGAGAGTTGTTCGGAATAATTCTTGTGCTCTCCTAGCTCCCGACCCAGAAAGACCAATTCATCGCGATCACCCAAAGAAATCGGCCCGACATCGCTCATACCGTAAATTGTCACCATTTCTCTAGCGATCTTGGTAGCTCGTTTAACATCGTTTTGTGCTCCGGTAGTTATCTCCTTGAAAAATGTCTCTTCACTGGCGCGTCCGCCCAGTAATTGGGCAATTTCATCTTCAAATTTACTCTTGGAGTATAAACGTTTATCCTCGGTTGGTAAACTCCAAGTGTAGCCAAGCGCCATACCCCGCGATACTACGGAAACTTTATGGATTGGATCGGTATTCGGCAGAAATCGTCCCACAACCGCATGGCCTGCTTCATGATACGCCGCTATCTTTTTCTCTTCCTGGTTCATCACATGCGATTTACGCTCAGGCCCCAGCACTGTCTTCTCAATAGAACTATCCAAATCACTTTGCCTAATTTCTTTCTCATTCGATTGAGCCGCTAAGATAGCCGCTTCGTTCATAATATTCTTAAGATCAGCGCCGGACAATCCGGGTGTGGCTTGAGCAATTTTCTTAAGATCTACAGCTTTAGCTAAAGGTTTGTTTCGGCCATGAACTATTAGTATCGCCTCCCTCTCTTTAACATCAGGAAGATCAAGGACCACTTTACGGTCGAAACGGCCGGGTCTAAGCAGTGCCGGATCCAAAACATCCGGTCGGTTAGTAGCGGCCAAAACTATAACCCGGGAATCTGTTTCAAACCCATCCATCTCAACTAAGATTTGGTTAAGTGTCTGTTCGCGCTCGTCATGGCTTCCCCCCAGACCAGTACCTCGCTGTCTTCCAATTGCATCAAGTTCATCAATAAAGATCACACAAGGAGCATTACGCTTGGCTTTCTGGAACAAATCGCGCACCCGAGAAGCTCCCACTCCAACGAACATCTCTACAAATTCCGAAGCTGAAAGACTGTAAAAAGGTACGCCGGCTTCTCCTGCCACGGCTTTGGCAAGTAGTGTTTTACCAACTCCCGCCGGACCGAAAAGCAATACCCCCTTAGGAATCTCGGCTCCCAACTTATGAAACTTATCCGGTTGCTTCAGGAATTCCACGATCTCTAGAAGCTCTTGTTTGGGCTCAATTAAACCGGCTATGTCATTAAATGTAACCTGTTTACTACCGCTGAATAATCGAGCGGTACTTTTACCAAAGGACATTGCCTGCGTATTTCCCGACCGAGCTTGTCTGAACATTATATAGAAGAGTACAACGAACAATATAATTGGCAGTCCCAAATATAGGAAACTCATCAATGCCCCTCCGCTGTTCGGATTCTTAACATTGACAGTCACGTCATTAGGATTAATCCCATATATCTGGATCTCTGCCCCTTCTTCTTTGTACGCCGCTTCTTTTTTATTATTTTTGAGAGTCGCAATTACACGACTGCCCTCTACATTAATTTCTTTAACTTGATGGTTCTTAACATCTCGAGAAATTTGAGAAATAGGAACGTTTTTAACTTCCTGATTTTTTTGATAACCAGCTAATCCCCAAACCGCCGAAGCGATAATCAAAATTATAATAATATAAGGTATGTTTTTCATCTGACCTCCAAATTGGATTATACCACGTATCTGGTTATCCAGCAATATCTAATACGTCAGTCTCGATTGACTAATAAGTTCATTTCTGGTACTATATCTTTGCGGGGTGGGGGAATGGTACCCCACGTGGCTCATAACCATGAGAAGCAGGTTCGATTCCTGCCCCCGCAACTAAGCAACGGCTGCGTAGCTCAGTCGGTTAGAGCGAAGGACTCATAAGCCTTAGGTCAGTGGTTCGAATCCACTCGCAGCCACAATTTTCTCAATCAATCGAAGTTCTCCCTTTAGTTATCAAAAGCCACCATTTATAATAATTTGGCAAAATATTTTTTTGTTTATTAGATTCGATTAACGATTTTTGCTGAGAAATATTCATTGATCGGTCAGAGTTTTGCCTGATTGGTAAAAGAACAACTGTCTCCCCCGGCGCCTTCAGAAGTAATCGCCGTCTTAACTCCAATTCTTGATAAGTTTTACTTTTATAATATTCGAGATAATCATTTACACTTTGATTTTCTAATCTCAAAATTAAATCTTCTTTTTCCATCTGATTAATTTTTTGGTCAACATGATAATTTTTCCATATTAAATTACCTATCAAGTAGATAAAATAGATACAAAAAGCCAACATTAATATACTAAAGAATTTTTGGCTGAAAAATTGGAATCTAGAAGATTCTTGCATATTAGGTCCTAACTATAACAATTATACATCACTAAATTTCACTAACAAAAAACCCTCGAGTCTCAAGGGTTTTTTGTGGATTACTTTATCCTTTTTTCTTTGAGGATTTTACTTTCCTTCCGGTTTTTTTATCCAAGGGTCCTTTAGAAGATTCTACTACCTCGTCTGATTCCGGTAATTTTTTGTAACCATAGTATGCAACTCCTGCTATAGCTAGCAATGCCACAATAAACAGAATATCGCGCCCTTTTCTTCCCTTTGGTTCTTTCTTGTCTTCCACACTCTTTATCTCACCTTTTTTTCCTTCGGTTTTTGTTGATGGTTTCACCTCCGGTTCCGGCTCGGCAGCTTCGGCAAGCGGTATAAACCGATACGATGCTTCATTTGTCTGGGTTACCGTTGCCTGAGCAGTAGTATCTTCCACAACGTTTAGTAATTCAGCAGGAATTGCCAGTTGCCCATTAAGAGAAGAAGATATATTGCCAGCAGTATCATAAGCGGTAATACGGAAATAATAATTGACGCCCGAGGTCAAGTCATTGAGACTATAGTCTCCGGTTGGTGGTTGCTGGATTACACTTCTCTCGATTTCTGAAAACAGGGGAGTTTTAGAAACTTCTATCAGAACCTTTACTGTATCCAGTGAATAAGTGAATTTAAGGCCAACACTTCCCTCTACCAGTTTCAGACTGGAAATCACGGGCAGAGCAGGGGGTGTCTTGTCAATGTTATTAACCACTGCTTCAATCAGACTGACATTTCCGGATAAATCTGAAATGATAAAAGTGAATGAACCATTCGATGAGAAAATATGCGTCAATTCAGTGTTTGGTATTAATGGTTCACTGGCAACAAGAGTTGCTACTACGTCCTGGTTTGTTGGCTCGGTTGTTGAATATTGGATAAAAGCAGTTGGTGCAGTGTTATCGCTTCCATCGCTCAATACCCACATGGTGCCGTTAAACCGACCTATCTGTGGCTCATAGCGATTTCCTACATGATCTGTTACTCCCTTTCCTGGGGCATCTTTGAAACTGATTGTAGCGCCTACCGCTGGCTGTGTTAATGAGAATAAGAGCGTTTTAGCTATTGGATCATAGGAAAAAGCATTAATCATTACACCATTTGCCTCGAAATAGTCCTCTGCTGACAGATTGCTAGAGTTAAATTGATCTGATAATGGCTGATGCGTATCTTCTGAATATAATGTTTCCGTAAATTCCATTACTGGAGCGGTTGGTGTGCTGATCAGAGCTAATATAGCGGTCATTCTGATATTAGCCACATTGGCAATTACACTTCCTGGATTACCGGCTAAGTCGGAAAAAAGAAAAGTATAGGCACCATTTTCAGTGAATATATATGAGAGTTCGACTGGTGTTTGTAATGCCTCACTGGGCGTAATGGTTGCCGCAACCGGATCATTCGTTGGATCAGTTACCGAATAATCAACCACTGCAGTGGGGGCTACTGTATCAACGATTACTTTCTTCGACGTGTCGGTTTCCAATATTTCATCTGTAACAATATCCTTTAATACAATCCGTACTGTATACTGTTCGTCAGGAACAATCGGACCGGTTGCCTCCTTACTATATCTGCCGTACCAATTCTTTGGTTGAGGATCTTTAACTCCATTGGAATCATAGATATGTGCCGTCACCAGGTCTGTCGAATCAAGAATATCCATCGTAACTTTAACGCTCCGCGAGAACAATAAGTCAATTTCTGTACTGTCCTGGATTCCATCACTGTTCGGTGAGATATATGTATTAGTCATCGTGTAGCTGGTTATTAAACTCTCTGCTGCATGGACAGCGTTAGGTCTGAGTAATATACCGACCATTACCGATTGCACTACTATTGCTAAAATTGAAAATCGGATAAAGACTCGTCTTAATTTGGTCATTTATTAACCTCCTGTATACCTATATATTTAATATTTGCGGACGAAGCGTTTATTTTAACAGCAAACAATGCCTGCCCCTCCGCAAGTTTTTGTATTTATTTTTGAACCATAGTGCAAATAATAATTGCCCTAGATAAAACTCTAAGACAGAGACACCATAGCTAAGACAATATTATAATGGATTAGCTTATTGTCAAGTTTTACTAAAACTCAATAGAAATTTGTCAATTACTGTATCAAACATTGTCCTACCAAACATCTCCACAGTTATAGTAGTAGTCTTACCTTTATATAGATCGGTCACAGAAACCACACCTAAATCTTTAAAACTGGAATTAAGAATATTTTCCCTGTGAGAAGGACTATTCATCCAGGCAGTTTGGATAGAAGTAATGTCATCAAAATCAATCGCCAAATTTTCACCTGCATAAGCATAATCATAGCCGGCTTCATTGATAAAATACCACGGCGTTCTGCCTTGAGGCGAAATATGATCAAAATACTGGTTATCAAACATATCTCTGGCTTTGGCATAAGCAGCTCTCTCTAAAATCCTATTTTCACTAAGCGGTTCCAACGAACGGCTAGCTCGCTCTTTATTTGTCATCTTAAGGATTATTGAACTTTGAGTTTCAGTTTTGGCAAAAGCATTGAGAACAAATAAACTAGTTAACAAAAGCGAAATCGCAAAAGCTGTCAGAGACCATCGCTTAATATTTCTTATTTGACTTTTCTTTATATTGATTTTTATGTTTTTGATCCGCATTTCCACTCCTTGAAATTATAATATTGTAACACAAAAAACAGCCCTTGTCAAGCCTAAAGGGTTCCCTGTCTGATCTCTTTATAGACATCTTCCTTAAATTAGTGGGCGTGGATGGATTCGGACCATCGACATCTTCCTTATCTAGCGCCGCTTCGCTAGGCGCAGATATTCGGCAATGAACGTTCTATGTGGGCGTACCAGGATTCGAACCTGGAACCGACGCCTTATAAGAGCGTTGCTCTACCATTGAGCTATACGCCCACATAGGACACTATTTTATTCCGAATATATTCGAAGCGCTTATCCCTCGAGTCCCGATGCGGCTTTGCCGATCGGGATCCCGCATACCCGACTTGATGTCGGGACATCGGGACTACACGCCCAAAGTCTATCGTTTTTACGCCTATTATTTTAACATAAACCTGTACTTTTTGCTAGAGGAATTAAACTTGCGATGAACTTAAAAAAACCATACAATACAAAAAGAGCTATTGGAGGGTCGCAAAGTTGTGAGTTCAAAAGCAAAACAAACCAATACAATGCATTATGTAAAAATAACTGCCGGCATACTAATTTCGGTTTTCCTTTTAGTATTGTCTAGTTTCCCGGTAGCCTATGCCTATTATTTTAAAACTCGTTTTTTCCCCAACACAGTCGTTGCTGGTGTTGACGTGTCAAGGATGGAATTAGCCCAAGCCAAAGAGATTCTACAAAAGAAATTCGGCTCCGATGACCAAAAAAAGTTATTTCTTACCCTGGCTGATAAAGAATATACTTTTAATTTTGAACAGCTGGGAATTAGTTTCCAATGGCGTGAAGTGTTAAATGATACATTTCAAAATCAGAGAAACCGCAGCATTATTAAAGATGGTTTATACTTAGCTCGGGATATTATTACCCAGAAAAAGACTATAAAACCTGCCATATTAACTATCCAAAAAGAAAAAATTAACTCCAATCTTTCTCAAATTCTTGGAGAAGTAAATAAAAATCCAGTAGATGCGTCTATAGCAGTATCTGGGGACCAGCTGGTAATAAATAAAGAAGAATACGGCGTGGGAATTGATAAAATTGTCTTGGAAAAAATGCTCTATAGCAGTCTTAATCAAAAAGCACTGGATAGTAATTGGAAAGAACTTCATCTGACCTTTCAGGCATCAAGTTTAGAGCCCTCGAATAAGGAAGCCGATCTAGGAGCTATAAAAACCCAAGCTGAAGGAATGATCAAAAGCCCGATATATTTGGTTTTTGAAGATAAAAAATATACTTTTTCAGCAAATCGAATGATAAAATGGTTAAAATTTGAAACCAAAGCGGGTACAGTTACACCCAGTATTGATCAAGCGGCAGTCACTAAAGACATAACATCAATTGCCAAAAAAATAGATATTAAACCGGTTGAGAAAAGAATTTCCTCCATTGATGGCAGTATTATGCAAGAGGGCAAAGATGGAAGGTCTCTAGCCAGAACCAAACTCGCGAGCGATATCTTAGCCATTTTCACTCCAACACCTACGCAGGCAAGTAATAATAGCCCTAATAATTCAATACTCGACCAATCAATAGCTATTCCGTCAGCCAACGCTTTTTCTGAAAATCGCACTATCGCGATGCAAGTTGACACCAAACCATTCGCCACAAAAACAATGGCACCACCCTTTACACCCGGCATGTATCCGGGCAAGTATATTGAGATGAATTTATCCAATCAAACTATGTATCTTTGGGAGGGGCAAAATAAAGTAAAGGAATTTAGAATTTCCTCTGGCAAACGGTCGACTCCAACACGTGAAGGCGTCTTTAAAATTAAAAATAAGGCGCCGAAACCAAAATCATTTCCGTGGATAATGCCGTGGTGGATGGCTTTCGCCCAAGATCGCACAGGCGCTTGGCAAGGTATCCATGAACTGCCAGTCGATATGAGGACTGGTTATAAAGAAGGCATTGGCGACATCGGCTATGCAGTGTCTCATGGATGTGTGAGATTATCAGTAGGACCTGCTCAAGAAGTCTATAATTGGGCAGAAGTCGGCATCCCGGTTTATATCCATAAATAATAATTCAAATGGGGAGGGTATATGAGAATTTGTATGTTAATTTTGAAGGGTATAGGAGCAGTTGGTCTAATATTAGGAGTCCCCATGATGATCGCTCCGCTTCTTATGGGAGAATTCGCACCATATCCTTTCCAAAACGACCCTATAGTTGGTTTATACTTGTTGGTAATAGGTACGTTTTTAGTAGCCCTTGGTGATCGCATGGGAAAGAACTCCTCTCATCCACCTAAAGACGCTTGATAAAGCGGCGGAGGTAGGCAATATCGTCTGAACTCAATGTAGAATCTTTGGAACAAAACCGGTTCTCGATTAAATAGCTAATGATCTGGTTAGTAGCTGACCGCATCGCCTCTAGCTGCTGAACGATTTGCTTAATATCCCTCTGCTCTCGAATCATATTTTCAATTCCTCTGGCTTGGCCTTCAATTCGATGCAGCCGATTGACAATTTTTTGTTGCCGTTCTTCCATATTTACTCCCAAACATAATTAACTTTAAATTTTGACATTTGAAATTGGTAATTTGGATTTACTGGAAATTGTCCCCCAATATACTCTCCTCTTTCCACAATATACTACCCCAGAGTATATTTCAAGTCAGCAAATACAAAAAAATAACCCCTCATACTAAATAAGTTAGAGCAAATTTATGCTGTTGCCACTACCTGTGGCGGTGTTGGTTTTGTCATTGGCATCTGAGGGATTTCCGTAGTCAAATTAAGCTGCTTTTGAACAACTACCGAGAGTGCTTCGATATTTTCTTTCTCTCCATGATTGAGATACACTTTTTTCACACCCTTAATATTTGAGAGCCACTCTATGAGCTGTTTTTGGTCAGCATGAGCAGAAAAGCAGGTGGCGACTTCGACTTTCGCCCGTACTATATGTTTTTCATGAAAAATTCCTATCTGTTTCTCTCCATCCATCAATCTCCGCCCCATTGTTCCCGCGACTTGAAAACCTACTATCAGTAAATAATTTCTCTCATCTGATATATATCGCCTTATATGATGGGTAATTCGTCCGGCAGTTATCATTCCGCTTCCTGCAATCACAATTTTTGGCGGGTCAACAAAGTTAATTGCTTTAGAATCTTCTACCTTGGGTGTAAATTTCAACGACTTAAAATGTAAAAAATCATCACCCGACCTGATTATCTTTTTTGCTTGATCGTTATAATAATTTGGATATTTACTAAAAATTTCCGTTGCCTCGATTGCCAGCGGGCTGTCAACATATATTGGAATATCAGCCGGTATCTTACCTTCCTCGATTAAAGTATCTAACTCGTATAATATTTCTTGTGTCCTCTGAATGGCAAAAGCAGGGATCATCAATACCCCTCGGTGTTTAATTATATAGTCAACTGCATCCTGTAGATACTTGCGCCTGCTGGATAGATCGCCATGGAAATCATGTCCATAAGTAGATTCCATAACAACATAATCAGCCGAATCTATCGTAGCCGGCGGGCGTAGAATCGGCACAGGATGGTTACCCAAATCTCCAGAGAAAACTATTTTTTCCCCGTCAGCGAATAATTCAATACTCGCCGAGCCAAGGATGTGCCCTGCTTCGCGAAAACAAGCTTTGATACCAGGTAATACTTCAATCGTCTGATCATACTCGACTGGCTGGAATAAGGAAGTCAGATTTGCTACGTCATCTTTTGTATAATATGGCAAACGCCCGTTTTCTAGTGCCTCTTCCTCAATGATATCCGCACTATCGTTAAGAGACATTAAAGTCAGATCGAGTGTCGCCGCTGTTGCAAAAATTTTTCCTCTAAATCCCGCATGGTAGAGTTTCGGCAATCTGCCGCAGTGATCAAGGTGGGCATGTGTCAGAAGAACTACTTTTATTGAGTGAGCATCATAAGGAAATGGTTCATAATTTCTATCCTCTATCATCTTTCTGCCCTGAAAAACACCGCAATCCACCAAAAGACGTGTGTTACTGGCTTCAACTAAAATATTAGAGCCGGTTACCTCTTGTACGGCACCATAAAATTTCAGATCCATCATTCTCCTTGCCTTGAGTGGTAGTGATGTCTATGCTCTTCGCTTACCAGATCAATCAATCGTTCAACTAACTTAACCGGATTTTCATCAAAAACTATTTTCCGCCGACCGCGATGCGAAACTTCTAAAATTTGCTCTATTTCTTCAATAATCCCACCCGTCTTAGTCAAAATACCAATCGGTTTCTTATCTTCAAAAGCAATAGTAAACTCGTTTAGAGTACCAATCCGGCCGCAAATGAAAATAACTGCATCGCAGGCGCGTATAAAAAGTAGATTTCTTCCAGAATAAGCAAAGCCGGTATAAATAACCAGATCCATATCATTTAAGGGGAGATGATAATGCCTCTCATGATCTTCTTGGCTATGGGCCGGAGAAACACCAACAGTGATACCGCCGGCTCTGTGCGACCCTCTGGCGGCATAGAGTGGCACTCCGGTTGTATCACCGGTTACACAAACAGCGCCGTTTCTGGCTATCGCCCTACCAATCTCTGTCGCTTTCTTGTAAGCGCCGGGAGCGCAATTATTTATTGCCGAACCCGATACCCCAATCTTAATATTAGGTTTACGAGACATACCCCTCCCGATACGAGAAATAACAATCTAACTAAATCATACTAAATTTATAGATATTTGCCAAATGGCTGCTGTGCATATTATTTACAGGGTTAGTAAAAAATGGTACAATATTTTTGTTAATCAATATTCCGGTGTAGCTCAACGGTAGAGCGGCTGCCTGTTAAGCAGCATGTTGCTGGTTCGAATCCAGCCGCCGGAGCAAGGACTTTGGGTTCCTGGCGACCGACCCCCGTCAAGGTTTGCAGGTTCGCCCAAAACAAAGAGGAACGCTGAAAAGGCGCTCTTTTTTGTTATTTCGGCTTGACGGGAATCGGACTCGAACCAGCCTTTAATCCATCGAATAAACCTTTTGTCCCTTAAGGTATAATTTGGTCTTTAGGCAACTCAGTAGTTCTCGTTTTTCTTCTCGGGTGCCGTTTTTGAGTACATACTTGGCGTAGTCTCGGATTTCAACTTTCGTCTTTGCGGTTTGGCTTAAGACGACTATTTACCTGAAGGATAGAAAGCTTTATATAGAGAGTTAATATCCGGCTATTAATAATAGGGCTAATATCCCAAAGGAATTTAAACAATAACTAATCAGGGCAAAACGAGCGGGACTTACTTTAGCTATCCCCATTAGGGAAATGCCTATTTCGTCTGGAAAGGGTGAGGCGATGATCATGGCGCCGAGAGCCGGTAAGAACCAGGCAAGATGTTTGTTATGAATAAGTTTAGCTAAATGTCTTTTTCTAAAATAGGGAATTTTATTAATTAGCGAGCCCAGCTCTTCGCAAAGAGTATCTCTGACAAAGCGAAATATTAAAAGATCGCCAAGCAAGGCACCGAAGCCTGCCGCAAGAGCAATAAGGAACGGATTTTGCACTTGGGCAAGGTAAAATAGAGCGACAATAGCAGTGGCCACCGTGAAGGTAGAGACAAAAAATACTCCAACCAATACTGCCCCCAGATACCCCAGCACGGAAAGCGAGGTAATAAAATCATGAAAACCAGGCTGTTTGGCAAGCAACACAGCAGCCAATACCCCAAAAATTGTTAGTATTATTCCTTTATATTTCATTGCTTAATTCTCATTTTTTCCGCATTAAAAATTCGATAAAGCATAAGTTATCTTTGGTTCTCGGTTGGCTACGGTTGTGCTCAATGATTGTAAAATAATCAACAAAAAGCTTATCTATCAAATCTCTATTAAATAATGATACCTTGCTAGTTTCTTCGTCAATCGTGTCGATAAAATAATCTTTGCCGGTATTAGAATCACTGAATACCCTGAGCATAAATAAACTTTCTTTATTGCTGTGCTCAACTATTTGGCTGATATAATCTTCTCTTTTATCTTCTTCTATGCAATGTAGAACGGCCCAGTCCAGTATAAAATCAAACTTTTGATCTCCTAAAAAAGCAAGGTTTGTAACGTCATGAACAAAAAATTCAGTATTATTTTTGGTTTTATCTTTATTCGCGTTTTCCTTTGCGTATTTTATCGCACTCGGGGAGATATCTACCCCGATCACTTTTTCAAATCCGTTTTGAGCCAAATAAATACTTTTTTTACCCGTTCCACATCCCAAGTCTAAGGCGGTTTTTCCCTTAACAACGCCCGAATCAACCGAGTGCTTAAACCAATCGGCTCGGGTTCTTTGCCATGGAATTTGATCAAGCGGCATCTTACCGTAATATTTTTCCCAACACGAAGTCTTCATATTCTTATCTTACCGACAAAACTCCTTTTATTCAATCTCTATCAGAAATCTCAAGTAATGAAATTAAAACTCAAAAGTGATAGACTAGGGCTAAGTAAGGTAAGGGAGGAAGCTATGGGACTCGAAGACCATGAAGAACATGAAGTAAACGAAGCTAAGGTAGATCCTGTTCAAGAGCTAGCTAGGAGAAGAGAGGCTGGCGAGATAGATCCAATTGATTTCCGATTTGATGATCTACAATGGTTTCGAGCTAGACAAGAGCCTATAGAAAGATCTTCTGCGAACAATCAAGCCATTGTCATTGATCCCGAAGGCCAAGAAATCCTAGGATATATTGAGTATGTGAACGCAGAGGGGACGGTGGTAACCGAGGATTTCGAAAATGTCAGTGAGGGACAAACGTTTATTCTATTTCCCGATGACCTGGGTGATTTAGCCACTGAGTCGCAATCAGAAACTGAGCCGACTTAAGCAGACTTGGCAAAAGCTTGTCGGGAAACTCTATCAGAAGAGGACTGTGCGGAACTTGAAAATATGGAGTTCGAAGAAGCTCTTGGCTACTGTTTTACACTCCTTCTAGATCACGATATCGAGGACCCTGACCAATTCTTGCGAGAAAAAGGAATTATTGAATAGAACAGCATTTATCTTTCCCATAGTCTTAGAATAGTCCGTTTTTTGTTCGGTTTGTTCTCAAAAACGGTACATCCCTTTTTTATATAGTGTATCATTGTGTATCATTTTTGCCCCCGGCAGTCGGACAAAACACTACTTTTACCTTATATCCTTGTACTGAACCGAAAGGAGGAGCCAATTTTAAAATAACGGGCTTGTATGCCCGTTATTTTAAATGGCGAGAGAATTAGACAAAGGTCAGAGCTATGCCAGTTTTGTTAGCGCGGCCGGTTCTTCCAATTCTGTGTATATAATCGTCATAAGTCTCGGGAATTGTGTAATTGATTACGTGAGAAATATCTTTAATATCAAGTCCGCGAGCCGCAACGTCCGTTGCTACAAGGATAGTAACTTCATTGTTTTTGAACTGATTTAAGGCGCGCTGTCTTTGTCCTTGGCGCTTATCACCATGGATAGATTCAGCGCTGAAACCGCTATTTACCAGATTTGTTTTCAATTTTTCCACGCCGTGCTTGGTTTCGCTGAAGATGAGCACTTTTTGGAAATCCGGCTGGGACAATATATTTTGGAGCTTGTCAAATTTTTCACCCTCACCCACTCTTATAATATCCTGCTCAACATTTTGGGCTGTTTTCCCGGCATTGATGGAAACCGTGATGGGATATTGCAAAAATTCTTCAGCAAGAGCTCTAATTTTTGGGGGCATAGTCGCTGAGAAAAACAACGATTGTCGAACTTTAGGAAATTGGCTCAAAATATCTCTAATTTCGCTGATAAAACCCATATCTAACATGCGATCTACTTCATCCAGCACGATATTTTGAAATTGATTGTAATTAATTAAGTTTCTTTTATGTAAATCTTGCAACCTTCCGGGTGTTCCGATTACAAATTGCGGATTTCGTCTCAAATTTGCTATTTGCTTACCGATCGGTGTACCACCGATGCATAAGGCGGAAAAAATCCTCATCCCAAATGAGAAGCAATGAAATTCATCTGCAATCTGCAAAGCTAATTCTCGTGTAGGTGTGATAATTAAAACCTTTTGGTCATTGTCTTTGAAAGCTTTGTTTATCATCGGCAGTAAGAATGCGCCGGTTTTACCGGTGCCGGTATTGGCTAAGGCGATTATATCCCGCCCTTCCAAAATATGATTGATTGATTGGTCTTGGATTGGAGTTGGAATAGAATAATTTTTAACCTTTAAATTTCTCTCCAGTTCCGAAACAAATCCAAAATCAGCAAAAGAATTTACGATTTCTTCTGCGACTGCATTGGTTTGATCCGAGGCTTTTTGAATAAATCTCGAGATATCAATTTTCTCACCGCTTTGTCGCCTTGAGTTATTTCTTCCCCGATTTGCGTTTGAAGAATAAAAGGGAGAGCTGCTTAGAGAAGAAGTTTTCCCACGGTTTCTTAGCCCCCTGTGGGGTCTCGGCATTACATTATTATACATATTGTCTTTCCTTGTGCTCGAAGCACAGAATAATTAATTTTATTTAACGGATGCATTGCTGTACAGAACATCAAAATAAAATTAATTACTTGGAAATCCATAGAACAATTTGACACGCGTTTATATACTTTATCACATCTTAGGATAAAAGTCAATTCCAACTCCCGCTTGGTTCGTCGCATTTTGTCCCAGAAGCGGAATATGCCATTTAACCTTATCTAAGTACTAAACCAACTGGGAGTCAGTTTGTGTACGGCTTGCTCAAATTCGACTATGGTATAATTAATCTAAATAATAGGAGGGTCATGAAAATTGCTTTTTTTGAGCTCGAGAATTGGGAAGAGGATTTTATCAGCAAAGAACTCGTTGGCCATGATCTTAGCTTCTTTGACATTCCCTTGACGGTAGATTTTAATGAGAATTTGTCAGAAGTAGAAGTCCTTTCAACATTCATTTATTCAAAAATCAACGAACCTCTTTTAGCTAAAATTCCGAACCTGAAATTTATCGCTACTCGTTCAACTGGTTTTGATCACATTGATCTTAATCTCTGCAAGGAAAAAAATATCATTGTTTCTAATGTGCCAACCTACGGCGAAAACACTGTTGCCGAACATTGTTTTGCCTTGATTTTAACACTTTCAAGGCGGATCATCTCGTCCGTAGAGAAAGTGCGTCGGGGAGATTTTTCTTTGGATGACTTGCGCGGCTTTGACTTGAAAGGCAAAACACTGGGGCTAGTTGGAACAGGTCATATTGGTAAGCATGTTGTACGGATGGCCCATGGTTTTGAAATGGATATTTTAGGTTACGACCTCAAACGAGACGAAGAATTAACTAAGCGTTACGGGCTAAAATACGTAACGATCGAGGATTTACTAAAGAACTCAGATATAATTTCACTACATCTGCCAGATAATCAACAAACTCATCATTTCATAAATAAAGAAAGAATCGACCTTATGAAAAAAGGCGCTTACTTGATCAATACCTCCCGTGGCGGCCTGATTGACACAGAAGCACTTGTTCATGCCTTGGACGATGGAAAATTGGCCGGCGCTGGTTTGGATGTGCTGGAAGAGGAATGTAATATCAAAGAAGAACGTCAAATCCTCTCCAAGCAATTTCCCAAAAAATGCCTCCTGCTTGATATCGCCAATAACATCTTGATAAAAAACGACAAGGTTATAGTAACCCCACATAATGCTTTTAACTCTCAGGAGGCGCTCATGCGCATTCTTTCGACAACCTTGGAAAATATCCAGTCCTACATTTCTCAAAAACCCACAAATCTAGTCCTCGACGATAAGGGCAATTAAATTTGAGATGTATTTAGCCAAGATCTAAGTTGCGGCTTACTTAAATTATTCCACAATCATTTGAGCTTGGGTTCCACTCTTTTTAGAAGCACCGCGTTGGTGGCCACTATAATCGAAGATGCTGACATTAGTAGAGCGGAGATTTCCGGTCTTAAGGATATCCCGAGAGAAGTATAAAAAACGCCGGCAGCTACAGGGATGGCAAGAATGTTATAGATTGATGCCCAAAAGAGATTTTGCTTCATCTTACCGACAGTTGCCCGGCTTAACTGCATAGCCCTCACAATATCATAAGGGTCAGATTTCATAAGTACGATATTTCCGGTTTCAATTGCTACATCCGTGCCGGCTCCAATAGCAATGCCGATATCGGCCTGTGCTAGTGCGGGAGCATCATTGATACCATCTCCGACCATAGCGACAAATTTTCCCTCACCTTGTAATTTCTTAACATAATCTGCCTTATCTCGAGGAAGTACTTCGGCAAATATACGATCGATGCCAAGCTGTTTACCGATTGCTTCGGCAGTTTTTCTGTTATCACCTGTAATCATGGCCGTCTCGAGTCCCATTTCCTTTAGCTTGCTAATTGCGCTTTTTGCGGTGGGGCGTAAGACATCAGCGGCGGCAACAACGCCGGCTACTTTTCCGTCAATGGCAAGGATCATTAAAGTCTTGCCTTCATTAAGTAATCGCTCAATATCTGCCTCAACCGGTTGAATATCAATTTTCTGCTCATTCATTAATCTAATTGTCCCAACTAAAATATGTTTACCTCCAACTACGGCTTCTATACCTAAACCGGCAAGAGAAGAAAACTTTTCAACTTTTTCCTCGTAGGAAATATTTCGCTTTTTGGTTTCCTCTATTACAGCTTGGCTTAAGGGATGGCCGGACTTAGCTTCACCTGATGCAGTCAGACTCAATATCTCGTAGATGGTCGAACCTTTAGCTGGAATAATATCGGTAACTTTCGGTTTGCCGAGGGTTAAGGTGCCGGTTTTGTCCAGTACAATAACTTGTAACCGAGAAGTGTTTTCCAGTGTGGCGGCGTCTTTTATTAGGATATTATGTTTGGCACCAATACCGGTACCAACAGCTACGGCAGTGGGAGTCGCTAATCCTAAGGCATCAGGACAAGCGATCACAACAGCTGATACGGCAAAGGTTAAAGCGGTAAGTAGAGTAACTCCAGCAATAACATACCAACCAAGAAATGTAGCTATGCCGGCACCTATAGCTAGAATGACCAACCAGGCAGCAGCTCGATCGGCAATGCGTTGACCGGGCGCTTTGGAATTCTGGGCGGTTTCGACCAGTTTAATAATTTGGGCAAGGACAGTATCCGAGCCGACCTTAGTTGCTCTATACTGAACGCTTCCGGTTTGATTAACCGATCCGCCGATTACTTTATCTCCGATCTTTTTGGTAACAGGAATAGATTCGCCGGTGACAAGCGATTCATCGATGGAAGTTTCACCTTCCGTGACATCACCGTCAACAGGTATTTTATCCCCTGGGCGAAGGATGACAATATTACCTCCCATTATTTCGGCACTCGGAATACTAATTTCTTTGCCATCTCGGATAATATTGGCTTTGGGAGGAACAAGATCAAAGAGGGCGCGCAAAGAATCTGAAGTACCACGGCGGGAACGCATTTCCATCCAGTGGCCGAAGAGCACAAAGGTAACCAGCATGGCTGCCGCTTCATAGAAAACGTCCGAGCTGCCGATTATAGTCAGATAGACGCTGAATATATAAGAAGTCAAAACGCCGGTGGCAATAAGCACCGACATGTTAAGTTTTTTGTTTTTCAAAGAATAATAGGTCCCTATTATAAAGATAGAGCCCGACCAGAAAACCACAGGGGTTGAGAGTATAAAAAGAATCCAATTGGTTGGGAATGAGTTTGGGAGACTTATTTTTAGTAAAAATGTGCCGACAGGGGACAGAAGGAAGATAGGGATAGTCAGAATGAAAGCAATCCAAAAACGGCGGCGCATATCCTCTTCCATTTCTTTGGCCATCATGGGATTGATCATGGCCGCTTCATGGTCCATGTGGCTCATCTTGGACATGTCATGGCCGGTATGTTCAAGATGATTCGGTTGATTTATTTTATTTTTATCTACAGCGTGGCTTGTAATCTCTAGATTGCAGCTATGATGTTTTTTACACCATTCCTCGCACCTTTTTGCCCATTTCTCGTCTTCAAACTGCAAGCCGCATTCTGGACACTCGTAGAGCTTCATCTCATGGCCTTCCATAGCCATTGCCTCATGGTCATGTCTTGCATGCTTTAGTTTATGAGATAAATTATACTCATATTGCTTCGCCTCTATGTCACTGCCGCTAGATACTGTTAGTTCTTCCGCTTGGCAGCAAAGACAACTTTCTTCGCAGGTACAATGTTTTCTTTGTTTGTTGTTGTATATCACTAAAAATCCTCCCAAACATATTATATGTCTAGAAGGATTTAATATCTATACCAAAGACGGAAGTTTACACTACTGATTCATCATATCCATCATACCGCTGCCTCGTCCCGTCATCTCGCTGCCCTTATCATTCATCATCTGACCTTCTTCTTCCATCTCTTTACCGTTTTGCATCATCTCGGTATCGTTAGTTGCAGTCCCTTTTTCCTGCATCATTTTACCGTTTTGCATCATCATTTTACCGCCCTCCATCATTTTGGATCCGTTGTCCTTCATCATGGAGCCGGTTTGCTGCATATATCCCTTAGAAAACCCAGCGTTTCCCGTAAGGTAAAATCCAGCTAGACCACCGATGATCAATGCTGCGACAGCAATGATCACAACTTTTGTGCTGTTCATTTATTTCCTCCCAACTATCTTTTATCTATCGACCTGTGGATTTTAACGAAAATCTTAGTGGCAATCATGTGGCTATACTCCTAATTTTTATTGATATATTTCCAGAGGGCGGCGGCGCCTAAGGCGAGAACCACCACAACCAGAATATAGAGGATCCACCCGAAAAACATCATAGATCCTCCCAGACCGCCCGTCATCATATTGGAATTCATACCCATCATACAAACCTCCTCAAATCATTATAATAAAAAAATTATCCATGTACTATGTGATTGCACATCTGGTTATGCTTTCCGTCTTCGATTTTCGTTATTCTGCCGTCTTCAAACCAGATGACTCGATTGGCGATATCTTTTAAGCGTCCATCATGGCTGACTATTACGACCGCTTTCTTCTCTTGGCACCCAACAGAACACAACAATTCCATCACTTCATGGCCGGTCTTCGAATCGAGGTTAGCCGTTGGTTCATCTGCTAGAATAATACCGGGATCATTGACCAAGGCACGAGCAACTGACACCCTTTGCTTTTCACCACCGGATAAGTTCCGGGGCAGGTTATTGAGACGATCTCCCAAACTCAATTTTTCTAAGGCTTCCTTGGCCTTTAATAAGGCTTTACTCTTTTTATGGCCAGCCGCTATCAGCGGGATAGCTACATTTTCCTGTGCGGTCAAAGAGGCAAGCAGGTTAAAGGATTGAAAAACAAAACCCAACTCCTGTAGACGAACCTTGGGCAATTGTTTTTCCGAGAGCTTGCTGATATCCTGACCTTTCAAAAATATATCGCCAGAGGTTGGTTTAAGCAGAGCGCCGGCCATAGTGATGAGGGTAGTCTTGCCGGAACCACTCGGGCCCATAATTAAAACAATCTCGCCTTCGTTTACTTCGAGTGACACGTTATCAACGGCCTTAACTTTAGTATGACCGGAGCCGTAAGTTTTGGTTAAATTTTTTATCTCCAATATCGCCATAGTTCCTCTAACTTTTAAATACTTCAGCCGGATCAATAGAAGAAATTCGTTTCATCGGTATATAAGCTCCGATTAAGGACATCAATATAGTTGCCCCAAAAACCCAAAGTAAATCAATCGGGCGGATTTGTGTCACAAAGGAGGAAACGATACTTTCCGACAGAAAACCGATAACATAGGCAAGAATGGCACCCACAATATATCCTATGATGCCGGAAACAAGGGATTGGATAATCACCGTTTTTGATAATTGGCTATTGGACAGTCCGATTGCCTTCATGACTCCATACTCACGAGATTTTTCTATCGTTGCCGAGTAAGTCGTCAGCCCGATTACGGCGGTGCCAACAAGAAGACCGATTGCAACCAAGACGGCAATAATCGGCAGGAAGCTTTCCGTAACCACCTTACGGGAGGTATCGACGAATTGGTCTTTTGTCAAAACTTTAACTTCAGGAATGTTACTTTCGATGTCGGATTTTACTTGCGAAACATCGCTCCCTGATTTTAATTTTAGAAGATAAAAGTTTACTTTGTCGCCTAAGTTAAACATGTTTTTTGCCTGGTCATAAGTCACATAAGCGTATTTGAAAGAGATGACATTTCCGCCACTTGCAATACCTCTGACTTCTAAAGTCTGGCCGTTCATATCGAAAGTATCGCCAATGTTCAGCTTTGCCTCTTTGGCCATCGTTTTGTCGATAATTATTTGACCATTCTGTAAGTTTTGCCAACTGCCTTCCACCATTTTATATGGCTTGGTCGCACCGCTATTATCTATGCCGACGATAAAGAGAGTTTGATCTTTGCCTTTTAAATCAAACATTACTTGTTTGCCGAGATATTTATCTGCGCTTTGCACGCCATCGATATTAAGAAACTGCCATTCTAAATTATCGGGTAAAAAAGAGAGCGTATGGTACATATCTCCGACACCTTTTTGCTCTACCCAAAGGTCGGCCGGGATGCTTTTGGGGTAGGCGCCCATTTTTTCATTGAAGCCCTGATAGACACCGTTGATAATAATAATTAAAAGTACTGCAAAAGCGACGCCGCCAACACTGATGGCTAATTTAGTTTTTTCTTGAAATAGATTTTTTATGGCAATAAAAAACATCTTACCTCATAATCATTATAACATTGCCAACTTTGCACACAAGTAAAGAATAATGTCTTGCATTAATAGCAATTTATCCCTTTTGTTAAATATCTCTACCTGTGGCTACGATCAGGTAAGAAGGCTGGTACCTTTCGTAGATAATCTCGATACTCATCGCCGAATTCACGAAGCGAATCCTGCTCCTCCTTTTTGGCTAGACGAGTATAAATAATGATAAGAATAGGGAACATTATAAAAGTGGGTAAGGTAGGCCATTGTAGAAGGAAGCCCAGCATAATCAAGATAAAGCCAAGATATTGCGGATGGCGGATATATGAGTAAGGTCCAGAAATGGCCAGTTGGTGAACGCGTTGAGCTCTGTATAACACATGCCACGAGTTGATTATTAACATGAATCCCCCGCCAATAACTAGGATACTTATAATATGAATGATATTCATATGGGGGTCACCTTTGAGGCCGAATAATGTTTCCCAAAGGTGACCGTTATTGTGCGAATAGAGATCGAGTCGAGGAAAGCGCTTGATGAGCCATCCAGAGAGAAGATATATAGTTAAAGGAAAGCCATACATCTCAGTAAATAGAGCTACGATAAAAGCGGAAAAGGTGCCAAAGGAACGCCATTCGTGTTTTGTTTTAGGGCGAGTGAAACTTAAAGCAAATATAATAAATATGGCTGTATTAATTGCAGCTAGCCACCATAATCCATAACCTGAATCATTGCCAATATTCATTAGTTCTATATTCTTAATTCTTAATGACAGGATTTAGTATTATTTTGCTCTTCTTTACTATCTTTATTTTCAGCAGTCCGATGGCCGCCGTGCATCCCCTTCATCATTACCAGATGCATAAGCGGACAAGCTAGTAACAGCAGGAGGGTTAAATTATTTTTTAGCTGAGCTTTGAATAGGACAATGACTACTATCACGCAAACGGCTACCGTGACATAGATTAAATTTTTTTTCATATTATTCCTTTCTTTTTTACTTAGCTAACATGTGCCCGTAAAGACTATAGATATTGCCGCCATGATCGATTATGACTGCATTACCGTAACCTCCATAGTATTTATCAAGAATGATATCTCCATCGTCGGCGGCATGCACCGGAGCGCCCAGTAAGTCGGCGACATCTATGCCGGTATGAATGGCGCAATTATTGGGCCAGGTTCCGCCATAGGTGCAACTATTGCCGCTTTTTTGCTTTGCGTATTCAGTCAAGCCAAATTCTTGGGTAATAGTAAATTTATCCAGAGGCCAGCGCAGGAGACTTGAGTAATTACGGGGATTTTTAGCCGTTCCGTTGTCTCTTACTTTGAAATGAACATGCGCACCACTGGAATTACCCGTACTACCCTCATAGCCGATAATGTCGCCTTCCTGAACTTTGGTACCAGTTACCTTGCCTGAACTTCCGCCACTAGTCAATCTGGCAAATTCGGCTTTGATTTGTGCTTCCACTTGATCCTCAATACGGCTTTGTTCGGCAGCTTGATTCTGCAATCTTTTCATCTCAGCAGTGGCATCCGATAGGAGCCTTTGCTGACCGGATTTTTGCTCTTGAAGCCCGGTGTTTTGAATTTCCAGTTCTTTTTTAAGGTTAGCTAATTCGTTATAATATTTTTCTAGGCCGGATTTCTTATCCTCTAACTCTTGTTTGGACTTTCCTCAAGACTTACTTGCTTTTCTTCAATCAATTTTTCTGTTTGGTTAATGTTTTTCCGAGTATTTGATAAGCTGGATTGGTTTTGCCTGATTTTCGCCTCCAACGTGGAAATATCCGCAGCTATTTTGGCAACCATAGTTGATAGGCTATCCGCTTGGGATGCTTTCTTTTGGGCTTGCATCTCTAATTCATTAGCTTTCTGGGCAGCAATATTTTTCTTAGCCTGCAGGTCGTTTATTGTGGTAGCTTGAGCTGTACCGATTTGTGTCGAAATTAACACCGTCATTAAAATTGTAGACAAAAAACGAACCTTTCTCATATCCCTCCTGCTTAGCGATTGGCAATTAGAATTAAGATTACTCCCATAATAATCATGATCGCCGACATAGCGTATGTACTGTAAGAAACAACCCGGGCGTTGAACCGTCTAATCTTTTTCAGTACTCCTTCTCTGGTTGACACAAAGAAAACGATGGAAAGCGGAAGAATAAAACCGAGGTTAAAAATAAAGATACCTAGCACCCCTCTTAAATAATTCGCTTTTGTGGCAAGTAAGGCAATTGCTCCAATGTAAATTCCGCCGGCGCAAGGAATCGTGCAAAGACCAATGAGGAAGCCGAGAATAATACCGGCAATAAATACGCCTTTATCTAGGTGCTGGTTAATATTTGTTGGGATATGGCAACGATTTAGCCAACCGGCAACTGGAATTCTTCTTAAGGCCATTGGGAATAAATGTACAATTCCAGCAAGGATAAGAATTACACCTCCCACATAACCAAAAAAGCCATGGATGCCGAACATGTGGAAGGCGCGAAGCAATCCCAATCCGATCAAAAAGTAGGTCGTAAAAATTGTGAGAAGATAGCTGAGACCAAAGATAGCGATAAGTTTTTTCTTACCAAGGCCGACTAAGATCGTCAAGGATATTAGAAGCACTCCCACGCTGCACGGATTGTAAGAATCGGTTATGCCTGCAATAAACAATGGCCAAAGACTCATTTTGACACCTTGGCACTCACCTTGAACTCTAACTTTGGATTATCTGGGTCATTAGTTGCAACTGTAGCATAGCGGTCAACCAATCCCTCCAGAGGCATTATTGATGGCTTGTAGGTAACTCGAAGTTTGGCTGACTCGCCTGTTTTTAAGCTGGTCTGCCATTGATTCGCCGAGTTCATTGTCAAGTTTGGACTTTCTGTGCCATCTGCCTTTATTATCTTAGCAAAAGTACAATCGCACGAAGTCGATATTCTGTTAAGCGTAAGATCTTTTTTTCCGGTGTTGGTAATCGAAAAATCGTACGCTTTAGTGTCATTAACATTCATATCTCCCAGGTTGAAGCTTTTTTCATTAACCTGGGCAATCGGCTTATTGGGGTCTTTTTGGGAATACGAAGGATTGGTATTGCTTCCACCAATGGCAATTGCGCCAAGTATCACTAATAGTATGATAACTATAAATGCAGCCAAGTAGTTTCTCATAACTCTCCTATATAAATTAACTTACCTATCTTGCCGGACGTTTGTTTTTTCCATCGATTTTTCAGTATTCATTTTGGAACTGAGTCGAGCAAACTCTATGAACATTAGGGTGAATAAAATGGCCATAATAACTGGTGCCAGCATGGAGATATAATTCTTCTTGAACGGTCTAAAATAGCGAAGTAGCAGCGAATTAGTAACAACCGAAATAGAACTAAAGGCCATCGCTAACCCGGCTAATTCCGGCTTCAGAACTAGTCCATAGCCGGCAAAAACACGAGCTGCAATCGGTATGCCAATTACATTATAGAAAAGCGCGAAGAACATATTCTGTCGGATTTTACCCATAGTTTCCTTGGATAGTTCGATCGCCTTTACGACATCATTTAGATCATTTTTAATTATAACAATGCCGCCGGCCTCCATGGCTACATCGGTTCCCGAACCCATAGCAATTCCCAGATCGGCTTGAGCCAAAGCAGGGGCGTCATTAATGCCGTCGCCCACCATAGCTACTTTTTTATTATTTTCCTGTAATTTTTTTACCTCATTGGCTTTATCTTCCGGCAGGACTTCGGATAGGACATTGGTAATGCCGACTTGACTGGCAATGGCTCGGGCGGTTCGCTCGTTGTCGCCGGTAATCATATAAACTTCAACACCCATCACTTTGAGTTTCGAGATAGCTTCCTTTGAGGTCTCTTTAACCGTGTCGGCAACAGCAACCGTTCCCAATATCTCTTTTTCGGTGGCCAGGATCATGGTGGTTTTACCTTGCTCCTCAAGGCGGGAAAGCTTTCGGTCGATTTTCTCAATTCCGAGTCCGACTATATCGGTAATTAATTTTCGGTTCCCAAGGAAATATTTTGTTTTATTAATAATACCTTCAACACCATGCCCGGGAACGGCTTTGAAATTGTCAACCTCGCTTAGGTCGATTGATTCTTCATTGGCATAGTTATAGATGGCTTCGGCCAATGGGTGTTCGGAAGATTTTTCTAGACTGCCGGCAATCATCATAATTTCATCTTCATCGCTGTTCCCGCTAAAACTGAGAACGTCGGTAACCACCGGTTTGCCGTGGGTCAAAGTTCCTGTTTTGTCAAAAACTACGGTATTAATTTTACAAGCTTTTTCAAGGGGTTCGCCGCCTTTAATCAAGATTCCTTGTTCGGCGCCTTTACCTGTTCCAACCATAATGGCGGTTGGTGTGGCTAGCCCGAGGGCGCAAGGACAAGCGATAACGATAACGGCGGTGAAAGCCATAAGCGAGAAGGCTAGTGTAGCGCCAAGGGCCAAGTACCAAATAAGGAAGGTGAGAATGGCCAACCCGATAACGGCCGGCACAAACCAGGAGGAAATGCGATCGGCAAAAGCCTGAATGGGGGCTTTGGAACCTTGGGCTTCTTCGATCAATCGGATAATTTGAGCAAGAGTTGTTTCACTGCCAACCCTTGTGGCCGTAAATTCAAAACTACCGGTTTTATTAATAGTGGCGCCGACTACCATATCGCCGACATTTTTTTCCACCGGCAAGCTTTCTCCGGTAAGCATTGATTCATCAACTGCCGAAGAACCTTTGGTGATTTTACCGTCAACCGGGACTTTTTCCCCGGGGCGAACTAAAATAGTATCGCCGTTGATTACATCATCAATTGCGATGTCTTGGGTAACGCCATTTCTGATAACGCGAGCCGTTTTGGCCTGTAGTCCCATCAATTTTTTAATAGCATCGGAAGTTTTTCCTTTGGCTCTTGCCTCCAACCATTTGCCCAAAATGACAAATGTGATCAAGAAGGCGGCTGTTTCAAAATATAAATCAGGGATTTTTGCACCGTTCAGACCGAAGATAGAATTATTGACCAATACGTAATTTATATAATTGAATAAGCTGTATACATAAGCCGTGGTAGTGCCAATGGCAATCAGGCTATCCATGTTGAAGGTGCGCATTTTCAGGCTTGACCACATACCTTTATAAAAGCCGGCCCCGACTCCAAACTGAACGGGTGTAGCTAAAATGAGGGAAACTATTCCAAAATAAGGTGGGAAACTACCGGCACCGGGAAGCCATTTGAAGAAATCCAAAAACATGAAGTAAAGCATCGGTAGGCTTAGAATAAAACTGACACTAAAGTTTCTCCACAAAGAATTAATTTCCCTTTGGCGCTTGCGAGAATCGTACTCTGTGTCCTTTTCATCAACAACAACGGCTTTGTAGCCGGCGTTCTTAACCGCCTTGATTAAATCTTCAACCGGAGAAAGATTTTCATTGAAAATAACAGATGCCTTTTCGGCGGCAAAATTAACATTGGCCTGGCTGACCCCCGAAACTTTTTTCAAAGACCTTTCAATAATACCTGCACAGGAGGCGCAATGCATACCGGACAGCGATAAAGATATTTTTCTACTGGAGCTTAAGCTTTGCTGAACTGGACTATCAGGCTTATCGGCATTTTGAGATTTTTCATTACCCTCGCCGATTGATTTTACATTTTGCGTAGGATTGTTATCAAATATATTAGTAATGTTAATCGAATTAACAAACTGCTTGAGCAATCCATTTGCTTCAATATCTCTATCGGGAACACTTATTTCGGCACTGCGATCGTTCTGGATCTTACCATCGAATACTGGGCGACCGTCTTCATCCTGAATAATTTTGCCCACAGCTTCGATCTTGGATTCAATTTTAACTTTCAAAGGTTTGCCGTTAGCAATCGTTTTTTGTTTAATTGAAATGTCCGAGTCTTCTTTTTTATCTTCCGATTCTCCCACTACTTCAGCTTTATAACCTGCCAGCTTAATCGCCTCGATAATTTGTGCAGTGGAAACTGATTCGTTATTTAAAACCAAACTCCCGCTCCCTTTTTCAGGATCGATATTTATATCAGTAATTCCGTCCAGTTCCTTTAGCTCTTCCTGGATCAGAGCGACACAAGAATTACAGTGCATACCCTCAATTTTCAGCTCTAGTTTTTTGGCCATTTTTACTCCTTACAAATTAACGACTTTATATTCGGTCTCGCCGAGGGCGTTTTGGATTGCGCTAATATCAAGATCTTGTGTGCTGACAATTTCCGTTTCACCGGTATTGTTTTCTATTTTAATATCTTGAACCCCATCAATTTTACTTATCCGTTTGCTGATTAGCTTAGCGCATGCACCGCATGTCATACCAGAGATTTTTACTTTTTGAGTAAATAGTGTTTGCATATTAACCCTTTCTTTATTCACCTACACCTATGGTATAGGTCATTGAATTTGTTGTCAATATCTCACTTATTACTAAGAGTTGCTAACTTCAGTTAACCTTTAATGTAGCTCCAAAAGGAACGCCCATGGCGCAGGTGATATCGTATTCGCCCTGTTTTTTTGGCGTGAAAGAAAAATTAATAGTTTTACCTTTTTCGAGTAGCTCCGGCTGGTCAACTAGGCCGGGAATCCCAATTGTTGACATGCAACCGAATCCGTCTTCCTTGGCATCAATTTCGAAACGAACTGGCTTTCCGACTGAAACTTCGAACGCGTTGGGGATAATACCCCGGTCAGTATCAAAGGTCGCTTTAATGATTTGTATGTCTGAATTTGGTTTTGGCGCAGGCGCAGTTTGTGTCGGAGCCTGCTGCACTTGCGGTTTATCGTCTGTTGGTGCCTGAAGATTCTCACTCTCTTTAGCATACTTACTACTATTTTCAATTATAGTAAATTGTCCGCGATACATACCCATTAGGCAGGAGAAAGTTGCCTCTCCGGTTTCTTTGGGGGTAAACTCGATTACATTTTTCCCTTGCTTAAGAATTTTTCTTATCCCAAATTTAGATGAAATGATGGCACTCGAACAAGAAGTAGGATCTCGGCCATCGATAATCCATCGCGAGGGGATGTCGGCTTTAATTGTGAAATTACTAGGGGAGTAACCGTTAGTATTTTGGGTCATGCGAATCACCTGAATACCATTTTCTATATTAACATTCGGATCATTAGCATCAGCTATAATCTTTTTCGATCCTGCTAAATTAATTTTCCAACCAATTAAATTGTAACCATGAGAAATGTTAACAAATGCCAAGATAATAACTAGTAGGCCGGCAAATTTGAAGAATCTTTTTGCAAATGCGCCTTTGATAATAGAGGTCAGTCCGCCAACCCCCAATAATCCCGGCATTGTCCCGATCGCAAAAATACCCATGACAAGGGCGCCGGTCTTAAAACTTCCGGTGGAAATAGCATACAGCTGCATTGCTTGGGTAAAACCGCAGGGTAAAAAGAAAGTTAAGGCGCCCATAATTGTTGAATTTTTATGGCTGTATTCTTTGTTATGCCGCTCTTTCATGCCGAAGAATTGACTGATTTGTTTAGGTAGAGTGAAGCTACCGCTTTTCAACCCGGGAAAAATCTCAATTAATTGGATACCCAACACTATCATCACGAAACCAACTATAATTGTAAGCAATCCAAGAGTCGGGCCGGAAAGCTGAAATACCGATCCTAAAACCCCGATAAGTCCGCCCAGAGTAAAGAAGGAGATAATACGCCCGATGTTAAAGAATATATGAGGTCGAAATTTTTGCAGAGCCGTCGCTTCCGGATGTTTCTCGCTATGCCGAGCAGATATCCCAAGCACCAATCCTCCAACCAGAACCATGCAAGTAGAAAATCCGGCGGTTAGGCCAACCAACAAAACTACAGGCAAGCTGGAATAGCCGCTTGAAGATCCGATGCTTAAACTCGATAAGCCCGTCCACTTATATATAATATATAGACTAAGCAAGATGACTGCCGATATATATAGGTCTTTATAATCCTCAAAATTTTTCGAGACAAAATCTTTTCGCTCGATGCCTATCTCATAACCGGCATCTTGGATAGCCTTATTAACTGCTTCCATGTCGACCGTACCTTCATGGCGGATAGTCGCTATCCCGTTTTTATGGTTAACTGCTATCTTTATTATCGAGGGTATTTTGTTTAGTTCATCTTCAATTAAAATCTCACAAGAGCGGCAATGCATGCCTTTTATCGGAATTTGCTCCTGTCTTTCGCCATTTCGATGTACTTGATTCTTCCAGCTATTTTTATGTTGTTTTTTTTTGCTCATTAAAATTTACTTATTATATAACTTAATGAGTTTTAAAATTTCCTCAGTCATTTCTTTTTTACGCTTTTCATTACTGGTAGACATGGCTTTGGCAAAGCAAGTATTTAAATGTTCTTCCATCAGCATCTGATGAGCAGATTTCAAGAGGCCGATTACCGCCAAATTCTGCTGCATGATATTTATGCAATAGTCCCCATCCTCTACCATCTTAATTATCTTATTGATATGACTTTGCGCCTTTTTGAAATTGACTAGCGTCTTATCTTTATTCATGGAGCTCCTTTACTTAGCTTACAGACACCTCCACCCCCGATATAGGTCATAGTATAAAAATACCAAAAGTGAGTCACCTTGTCAATAAATACTGACCACAAGATGTAACTGCGCCTAATAAACATTTACCGTTTGTTCCATTTTTGGTAAGCTTTTATTACAACCAAAATTTAAATAACCAATATCAAAAAGAGGATCTTGTGCCAACAGTAATTGAGATCTACCAGAAATATAATATTATGCCCCAGCTCCAACTCCATCAATTAAGAGTAGCGGGAGTTGCCAAACTCATCTGCGATAATTTCCCCGACCAACTTGATACCGACGGAGTCATAAAAGCCTGTCTGGTCCACGATATGGGTAATATTTTAAAATTTGATCTCACTTTATTTCCTGAATCCTTAGCTCCTGAGGGGCTAGTATATTGGGAAAATGTTAAAAAAGAAATTTCCCAAAAATATAAAACCAAAGATGAGCACGAAGTAACTCGTCAAATTGCCAAAGAACTTAACTTGCCAACAGGAATCCAGGATTATCTCAATTCAGTCGGGTTCTTACAAACAAGCAGTAATGTACTTCATGATCACTATGAAAATAAAATTTGCTGCTACGCCGATATGCGAGTAACTCCATTTGGTATTGTCTCTGCCCAAGAGCGGCTTGCCGAAGGAAAGAAACGTTATCAAGGCACTTCCCATGCTTTTTTATCTGATGACCAATTTGATCAATTTGCTAAAGATTTAATCGCACTAGAAGAACAAATTTTTAAAAAAACAAGAATAACACCAGATTATGTAACTGATCAAACAGCTGCTAATATAATTGACGAATTAAAAACTTTCAGTTTCTAAATTTTACGCTCTTGAGTAAATTATCAAAATGTTTTTTTGCTAGTTTTCGATTATATTCGATATTGTTTTCCTTTGGCCAGTCAGTTCTGTAACCGTAACTGATTTCATAATATTGACTTTCGTTTGCCACGAAGGCAGTCCAGCTAGCTGAATATTGTTCATCTCCATAAACCGTAATTCCAACCCAGTTATTGTAACGAACATATCGTTTCTGACTATAAGGATTTGTTTTATTGCCAAATGTCTTATCCAGTCTCTCTTGTTCAGTTAAATGGTGCTCGTAAAAAGCATTCAAATTTAACGGTTTAGGATTGTCCTCAATCCATTCAAATTTTTCCAGATAAACTCCTTGCCCGCCGTTAGAGGAACGCCTATCAAAACTTAGGTAATTTTGATTAAGTAACTCGCCGCCATGCCACTTATTATCCGGTGGCTGCAAAACTAATTCTAAACCGAATTCTTTACTCACATAGCGATCTGGCACCGAAGGCCCGTAAAAATTACCGGAAAAACCAAATTCAAAATAATTAGCCATCACTACAAAAAGTAAAATAGTCGAAATTGATATATAAGTTACAAATTTAACCTTATAAGTCCTCCCGATCGGATCTCCTTTGGGGATTATATTACCAGGTGTGGAAAAAATTTCTTTTCGTTTTTTGTAAGTACGCCACAAAAAAACTAGGTTACTCTCGCTCGGATTTTGCCGAATACTCTTGCCATAAGCGCTTAGTTTGAACAAATAAAAAATCGTTTTATAGACAAGAAAGACTAGGAGAGGTATCCAGAACAACGCCATTATTCCGGCGAAAAATTTTACACTTATAAACTTCTCAGCAATCGACATCATGGCAAAGGAAAAAGCTACAATCGCTATTCTGGTAAAGGCATAGCCAAAAGTCGATAAAAAGGTATTCTCACGACTAACGGCTTGCATTGATTGCCCCTGTTTTATCGAGTTATAAAGCAAGCTACCAAATACAAAAACACTTAACCAGATAATTGGCAATAGCCAGATAGGTGCTGCCTCTCCAAACATCTCAAAAGTAGAAGAAGCGTAAGTAAGTAAAGAAGCAGGTATACCAAAACCGATATAAGGTAGAATCGGAGAATTATGTTTTTCTTGCCGTTGGACTAGTAGCCTTTCCCGTAAAAAAATGAAAGCAGCAATAAAAGCCAAGGCAATAACCGCCACAACCCCGATTGGCTTGCTCTGCTTTGATATCTTTCCAATGGCGCTCAGGCGATTAATTTTAGATATTTGAGTAGAATTTGATAAGTTCCCGGACGAATCTCTTGCGGCAAGGGTAAAGTATTGATAATCAGCACTTGGTTTTTCCAAATATAGTAAATTTTCTGTAGGATTCAGGGTAATTACCGGCGCCTTTGCCGTTCGCTCCTTATATAAGTTCACCTCGTAACTTGCCACATCTTTTTCTTGATTGACCAACCAATCAATCACCAAAACACCACTCTCAAACTTACTTGATACATTGTTAGGTATACTAGGAGCAAGTTTATCTAACGACACGGCTGTAACTTTGTAATTTTCATCTAGGCCATATGAACCAAATTTATTATTTTTATAGTCTTCTAAATAAAAAGCCAATTCATAACTGTATCTCCGACCCGACACGGCAGTCAAATCTATACACGCTCTTTTAGTAGAAGCTAAATCTCTTTGACAAATAGTTTTCCTTGGAAACTTATCCGGATAACCCCAGCGGTAAAGTATGTATTGATTTGGTCTATCAGCCAGCGTGGTATAGCTGTCTGGTATTGGTACTTCATCCCAGGTAATTCGTATTTTTGCCCCTTGCCCATCAGAAATATCCTCAGCAATCACTTTACCATTCGGAGAACTGAAACTCACTGCCAAAGTTGTTTTAGGAAAAGTAGCAACAGCTAAAACGGCAATTATTAACAGTTTTAAACACAAGAAAAATTTCCACACAATCCCCACCTTACTTTGATTATACATTAAGGGACTGTCGTTGAATAGTCAGGGCAAAAAAGCTACTTCTTTGTCACCTCTTTCTCGAGATTTTTGATAGCCGGTCCATGGATTACCACCCCATCCTTAGTGAATCTTGAGCCATGGCAAGGACAATCCCATGTCTTTTCGGTATTATTCCAGCCGACAGTACAACCCATATGTGTACAAACAGCGGAAATTGCATGAATTTTCCCTACTTCATCTCGATAAATTGCTAATTTTTTGCCATTTTGCAAAACGACTTTTGCTTCGTCATTTTCCAAATCAATTTCAGTTGGTAATCTAGCGAATTTACTTTTTATCATCTGGCCAATTGAATTAAGATTGTCTAATAAACTTCGGCTCGATGCTATATTTGAAATCCGGGAAGGATCATACAATTTAAGCCAAGAATTTTTGTTACCTAAAATAGTATCCGACAATAGCATTCCTGCAACCGTACCGTGCGCCATGCCCCAGCCGTTAAAACCGGTAGCGACATATAAATGCTTTGAATCAGGATTCAACCTGCCGATTAGAGGTACGCGGTCGTGAGATTCACTATCGTTTGTAGTCCAATGGTATTCAACCGACCTTACATCAAAATTCTCTTTCGTCCAATTAATTAATTCTAAATAATTTCCGGTAATGTCATCCTCTTGCCCGGTTTTGAACACTTTACCGCCTGAAAGCAATAACTCTTCTCCAAACTGGAAAGGTTGTGGTCTAAGAGAGTGAAAAGATTTTTCCGTGCTGTAGAACAAACCCTGAGGAACCAAACGGTTCAATCTGACGGCGATAACCAATGATTGCCTGGCAGTCATGCGGGCAAAATATGCATTAGGATCATAAATAGGGTAATTTGTTGCAATGACAACGTCGCGTGCAGTAATATCGCCTTTTTCGGTACGAACACGAACCGATTTGCCTTCTTCAACATCAATGACTTTTGTTTTTTCAAAAATGTGACTTCCCCCGCCGTTAATCCGTTTGGCAAGTGATAAAAGATATTTTCGCGGATGGTAACGTGCCTGGTTCTCGTATTTAATAGCACCAGCCGTTGGAAAAGGCAGTGGGATATCGGTTGTAAAAGAGACGGGCAATCCTAATCGCCTGGCCGCCTCCACCTCATTTTTTATTAAATCAATGTCGTTATCCGAAACCGCATAAGTATAGGCAGGCAAACGCTTAAAATCAGCCTCAATATGTAAGCTTTCAATTAAAGATGACATCGTTTCTAGCGCTTTTTGATTGGCCTCAGCATAAATGCGCGCTTTTTCTAAACCGAATCTATCGGTTAGGTATTTATAAATCAAACCATGGGCGGAAGTAATCTTCGCCGTTGTAAAACCCGTCGTTCCTTTCACTATGTGTTGCGACTCTACAATAGCTACTTTCTTGCCGGCTTGTTTGAGGAAAAATGCCGTGCTTAGACCGGCAATCCCTCCACCGATAATGACCGTATCAACGATTAGATCTTTTTCCAGAGAAGGGAAATTCGTGTTGGGTGTAGTATCTAGCCAAATTGATGTATTTTTTCCCGGTATAAGTGAATTTACCATAACACCCCCTATTAACTTAATTAATAGACATCTTACCGGATAAAATCATAAAATTCATTGTAACATGAACCAATCTTCTTTTTACAAATTTATAAAGCTTATAATTTTTCAAATGCAAATTAACAAGCCGACAATAATCAACCGGCCAGTAAAAATGCGAAGCGTATCGTAAGTGCAAAAAATAGATTTAAGTATCCATTGTACTATATTTCGTTTAAATTAGACGAATTATATTCTCAGTTATTTTTTTTGAAAATATTGACCAAGGCCTTTTATTGCATCCAAGACCTCAATAGGTACGGCAAAAATAACCGTATTAGACTGATCAGAACTTACATCATTAATTGTGCTTAATGTGCGCAAATGCAAGGCACCAGGAGCTGCTGATAATGTGTTAGCGGCTTTAGCCAGGTTGGTAGCGGCTATCATATCACCTTCCGCTTTGGTAATAACCGCTCGTTTTTCTCTCTCTGCTTCTGCTTGCTTGGCAATGACACGCTTCATTTCTTCGGGCAAAGATATATCCTTCAATTCTACATTATCTACTTTTATCCCCCAAGAATCAGTCGCTTTATCGATGATGTCGCGGATACGTTGGGAGATTTGATTTCGTTCGGCAAGTAAGTCATCCAGAGAAACTTGACCTACAACATTACGCATTGTTGTTTGGGCAAGCTGGGAGACTGCATAAAAAAAGTCTTCGACTTCAAGTACTGCTTTTTCCGGCGAACTAACTTTATAGTATATGACTGCGCTAATATTTGCTGAGACATTGTCGCGCGTGATGGCTAATTGGGTTGGCACATCAACGGCTTTAACTCTAATATCAATTTTGCGCATTGATTGAAAAATAGGCCAAACTAAACGCCAACCTGGATTAGATGTGCTGCTGTATTTCCCCAGGGTAAATTTAAGCGCCCTCTCGTATTGGTTTACCTGACGAATACTTATTAGTATGATAAATCCGATAACTATTAAGAACCATTCCATAGTTCTCCTTTCTCTTGTACTTAATTACTTATATTTTACAACCAGCCGCTTGCAAAGTAAATAAATGTTTTGTTAATTGGTTTTACGCTACACATAGCACAACATCGTTTGTCATATACACAGCTGGAGACGTCGTCCATTTCCCCTCTTTCATAGCTTTATTATACCTAACTTCCCAAGCCTTTGAAACTTAACGGCTCCCCATTAGATATAAAATTATCTAACGGGGCGGTGAGGCGATAAGCTAGTCCAATTTCGTTTCCTCGTTCTTTACCGATGAGTCTACTTTGGTTTTGTGTCTTTTGATGATAAAATATCCAGCAAATATCAGAAATGCTAACGGAATAATCAGTAAATAATATAGTGCTTTATTGGTTTGCGTTTCTCCATTCCCGTCATTGTCTTCATCTATGCCGACATCTTTTATAATCCTAACAGACTCTGAATTGGAAGGATTAGTATCTATAATTAGTCCGGGCTCCTTGGAAAATTCATCAATTCGCATATAGCCTGTAAAGCCAATTACTTGGCCAACTTTAAGTTCATTGCCTTGATTTAGGTCTCGCTCTTTAATAATACTGGTTTCAATGATCTTGCCGATCGGAAATGCTTCTTCGCAAGTTTTTGGTGCACCCTTTATTGTATCTCCGACTTTGCTGGTTTTAGTGATTTTGATAGTGGGGAAATATTGTGTCTCACCGCCTTCGTATGAGATGCCATCTGGCTTTGTAATTTCAATGGATAGGTTGGTTATCATAGCTTCCAATCCACATCTGGGGGTAGTAGGCACTGGAGCCGCCAAAATTGGTTTGGGTAACGCAAAAATTCCAAATAAAAAAGACATTAATAAAAGGGCTCTCGTTAGATTACTCGTGCTATTGGCAGATAGTGTCATTTTTCCTCCTTTTGATAAAATACTTTCGGGCCGTCGGTGCCGACTTGTTTCAAGAGTTCTTCCTTTTCGAGATCATCAAGGTATCGGCAAGCGGTGGCATCGGAAACGTCAAGTCAAGACTGGATTTCGTCGTTGGTGATTTTGTCTATGATGCAGTTTCAAAAATTTTCTTAACCAAACCGGTTTTTGCGTAAAATGCACGGGTTATTGGTCGTCTTTCACCTGTTCTGGGGTTTATTCCCCCGGTACCTTTTGTCCTTGCCTGAATCCATTTACCATACTTGCCCTTCACGACCCTAAACATACCATAACTGAAATTGCGGATAGTCTTCTTTGTTGGTGAAATCTAGGTGCTTGTCGTCTTGCCACACAAGTTCGGTATAATTTACAAAATCTTCCCCATATCCAAGACACATAACTTTAAACCGCGTGAACGGATTAAATTGCAGAATCATTTTTGCAAAAAATGGTGATAATTTAATTTCCATTTTTAATTTATCCTATAATTTCCTCGGTTGGTAAATTCGATATATCCCTTATCTCGCAAAATTTGTAATTGCTGGCGAATTTTGTCTTTTATATGACGGTTGTCAGGATGCTTCTTGCTTAATTCGTTTTCAAATGTATACATATCATCGAGCGAAAAATCTTTACACTTGAACTTATCTACGCACATCATAACATCCAGTAGCCATCCCTTTGCTTTTATTTCTTTTTCTTCTCGCAAGAAAAGAGTCTTTCGCCATTCTGTAAGCACTTTTTCTTTTGATTCAACCTGCCTATTTTTAACAAAAAATATTTTTCCGGTTTGTGGGATACTTTGTAAAAGGATATTGCAACCAATCCAGCCGGCACGGTAGGCAGTTGGCGCAAGTGGCTTTCGTTTCTCAATAATTTCGGGAATAAAAAAGTGTTTTGGTATGACAAGAAAATTCTGCACTTCGAAATTTTGTAAATCGTAGTAAAGCAGAAAAAAATTCGGGTTATTACTACTTTGCAATCGTTCAATCATAGTTCGATATGCGCCATCTACTATTTTTTTTCCTACACTATCTTGTTTGCTTTTTAATTCGTAATCTTCTTTGCAGTTTGAACAATAAAAATCGGCAACTGGTTGATTATTTGGGTATCTATCAATATTAAGATATCCGCAATTTGGACAAAAAACCGAATCATTAACCCATTGCTCAGTTAAAACACGCACCCTTTGCGATTGACTTTTATAGTTATCAGCAAATTGTAAATCAAAAGTTAATTTCATATAGTCCCGCTTATCCAAATAGATCCGCCGGGTTTCAGAACTCTTTTACATGCCTTTATCCACTCAATATGAAATTCAAAATTCTTTTTAGTCCCATTGCTTAAATCCCAATCGCCCTTTTTAACGCTAACCATTTTACCATTCTGACAAGTAAAAGAACCGCTTGAGAGAAAGTAGGGTGGGTCGGCAAAAATCATATCAGCCGAATCTTCGGGCATTTCAGCTAACACATTCAAACAATCGCCTTGAAAAAGTGTAAAATCTTCTTTTTTATAAAAAGGTTTCATTTATTCCCTCGTTTAACAATATCACCCCTTGCTTTGGTTTTATATTACTCTCAAAAGAGCGCTTGGGCAACCCTCCTTCGTCCACCGGATGGCGGGACTACGGAAGGGCAAAGGGAAAATTTACCCCGCGTTTGGTTTTTTGACTATTGCCTAGGGCGCTTGCTCTAACGGGATTTAGTTGATATGTTTTTAGCGAATCTTGAGATTATTTGAGAACCGTCCCCTTACTCTTCTTTTTGGAGTCAAGATAGCTACTTCTGGTTAGATTTTATTTTAAATCTAACAACGAAAGAACTTACTATAAACCAAAAGATCGCATTAAAAATTAAAGTGTCCGATGTAAGTGTTATGTAGTCCCAACTAACTTGCCCCATAGTATCATAGCCGGTCCAATGATGATAGAAGGGAGCTGGTAGACCCCTATAGGAATCAGTCCTTGTTTGAGCTGGACGACTGGAAAATTCTTTGTGCTTTAACCATATTATTTCTCCAGATGTACTCTCTATTTCTCCAGATGCAATCTTTGGAACAGTTGGGTTTTTAATAATTGATGTACTCTTGGATGGGTTTTTAATAATTACAGTTAATGAGGTGATAATCAAACTGCATAAAATCAGAAGAAAGAATAAGCGATTTATTTTTAAAAGCGGGTGCAGATATTTATAAAGCAGATAAAGAATAATAGCCCATACAAAAAAATTAATCGAATAATTCGTCAATGAGAAATGAGATTCCCAATCTACACCAATATAGACAGGTAGAGGAAAGTAAAAGTTGGAAGTGATAAATATTGTTGCCAATATCCAGGCCGCAATCCATAAAATCTTCGTGAGTAGACCTTGACACTGATTTTGATCGATTATTTTCATATCTCTAGTATAGGAAACCGAAGGATTAATAGCAACCTATCGATCTTCTTAACTCCCGGAATTTGTATTCCCGCCAAAAATTCCTAGAATAGTTCCTAATATGTAGTCAATCGATGGAAGTAACAATCTTTTCGGTAAGTTGCTTAAGAGATTGTTGGGGAGTATTTAAGGAATTATTAACTAAAGTAAAAACTCGAAGGATACGGCCGGTTACATCAATACCGATATTCTTAAAATCAGTGTTGTTAAGAATGTGCATTAGGTTTGGATTAATGAATCGGTATGCATCCTGTTTAATTTGAGTATGGACTACAAAACGGTTGTTAAAAAGGTTGCTTTCATACTCATCTTCGGGAAAGACCGGTAATATTTTATTAAAATAATGACTAGATTGACTCAAATTCTTCTGAAAATCCGTATCTGTTATAAAAATGTTTCCATATTCTTTTGGCATTTGAAGCGCGCAGAGATAATACTGTCTTTTAAAGGGATGAAAAGGTTCGGTAATCTCTATATTATATAAATTCGCTGTAATTTTACCTATTTTTAACTTTTCCAAAAAAGTATGTTTGTGGCTGGCTGATTTAAAAAGACTTGGAAGATAAAAAGGATAGTATTGGGCAGAGTTATAGGCTGCATTCCTAAGCCACATCGGCTTTCCGTAATTAATAATAATGATTATTGGGGGCAGGATTGTTAATGCTGTCGCGATGATATAAAGCACGTCATGCAGAGGGATATAAAGTTCTTCTAGAATTGCAGCAACCACAAGACTAAGCATCCCTAGAAAAAAAAGGGATATAAGAATCCGGTTAAATATTGTAGCTCCTCGCCAAGCAGTTTTAATATCCGGATATTTATTAGTCACTAATACCCCTTTTTATACGCTCAAAGCATAGTTCGTTTTTACCTATCTGCAATTCGACAGATTCGACAAGCTCACTGTAAACAACATGTTATTTTAACGCCTCACTACTAAAAATTCCTGGCTTTACTACTCATGACTCCAAAGGACCAGGTTCACTGTCTCATAGGGGTAGGTTTTTTCGGCGACCGCTTTATCAGTGAAAACCTCTCTTACTTGTTTTGTAGTCAGATCATAATATTTATTAGAGACAACGTGCCCATCACTTTCTTGATTTAGAACCCTTATTATTGTTTCGCTAGCAAGACTTGCAGTGCCGTCGGCATTAAGATTTTCAAAAGATATACTCGATGATCTATCTTCAGAAATAGTTTTAACTTCCACCATATATATAGCGGCAGGCAATAACTCGCTCTTATTTAAGTAAAAGATGCCCTGATCATCCGTTGCAGTTTGCACCCTCGTAGAATTTTCCCGTCTAGCATCCTTTACCCTTTCGCAATATGATCGGATCTCCCCCGGGACAACATCAAATACTATGCTAAAATCGCACACTGTGATTTTAGCATTGGAAATGGGCTTTCCTGTCTCTCCCGTAACTACCTTGAGTTTTATATCACCCGAGGTTGTCGGAGGTAGTTGGCTCTGAAATAACCAATAGCGATATGACGCAAAAGCAATACCCCCGAAGACAATTACCGCTGCCACAATAATTAAAGTTTTTTTCATTTTACTCTCCCTGCCTTAAGCCTACTCCGCAGGCAAATATTCGTCAATCCGGCAACAGGTTATTTCAACGCCTCACCGCGACGAGGCGTTACTTTTGACCCCAATTAATAAGTTCTGTGAAGCGTAAGTAAAAGCCAAACGGATCAACCATGCGGAAATCTTTCCATTTATGGTTGTGATCCTCCAGCTCCTTTATTTCCCGGACAATATTGTCCTTTAAGCTCGTTTTAATCTTATCGTAAAATTCATCAATCCTTGCAACAACAATAGTCACTTCTATCGCATATCCTCTTTTTGTTTCTTTTGGAAATTGCTTAAAAAAAGACTGGTTATTAACTCTCTCGTCACCGCCATAAAAGTTCAGCATGGTTTTACCGGCAGGATCACTGCGAATCATGGTCAAGTAGCCTAATTCTTTTTCATTCGGCTTATCGTCCAACGAAACATTAAATCCTAATTTAGAATAAAATTCCTTTGCAATGTTTAAATCCGGCACATGCAGTTCGACGATTAAATTATTTGTAATTGGTTTCATCATTTTTTACCTCTCATACTCGAACGGCTGGGTTATTTAAAAAGTTTTACTCTAATTGGCGTTAGCTTAGTGTTATTACAAAAGGTTTCTGTCTTAAGCGACTTTATTTTTTTCAGTCGTATTTCCATATTTTTATCTTACCATCATATTGTTATCTTGTCTTTTAACTTTTCAAAGGTTGCATCACCGATACCTTTGACTTGCTTTAAATCCTCGATTCTCTTAAATAAACCATGTCCGCTGCGGTACTCAATAATCGCTTCTGCCTTAGTCTCGCCAATACCCGGTAAAGTGTCGAGCACGGTTTTATCGGCAGTATTGATATCAATCAAACCGGTGGTACTAGTTGTATTGCTGGTTGATACACCAGTAGCTGTCCCTCCGCTTATGGAAGCTTTCTGTTTCTGAATCTCACTGACTTGCGTTTCTAGCTGGCTAACTTGCTCACTCAACTCATCCTTTTCTCTCTGCCAACCTTCCTTTTCGACTTTCAGCGTGTTTTGAGCGCCGATAATCTTATCTCTTTGTTGCTCGTACAAAAGAGCTAGTCCGCCGATAGCGATAAATAGAATTAACGCGACTGTAATATGGATCTGATATTTATCTAATAATTTCTTCATTTCAAACTCTCATTCTAAATGGCGAGAATGTTCAAATTCGTCAAGTTTTTTATTAAGTAGGGGATAGCGATTCAATCCTCGCGCGATCAACCTTTCCGCCGAAACCCGCGCTTTCTTAATTAATATTGTATCGGTTAATGAAGCCATCTTCAAGTCGGGCAAACCTGATTGCCTGATTCCTGCTAATTCTCCCGGTCCTCGAAGCTGGAGATCTCTCTCTGCCAATTCAAAACCGTCGTTGCTTTCTACTAGCGCCTGTAATCTGAGTTTTGTCGTATCGCTCCAACTTTCCGAAAACAGCAAGCAATATGCTTGGCTCTTCCCCCGCCCTACTCTGCCGCGAAATTGGTGTAGTTGCGCCAAGCCGAATCTTTCAGCCCCTTCGATCATCATAACGGTGGCGTTAGGTATATCTATTCCCACTTCCACCACCGCCGTCGCCACTAAAATATTAATCTTCCCTTTTGAAAAATCATTCATTATTAATTCTTTTTCTTTGGCTTTCATTCTCCCATGCAATAGCCCGATCGATAAGTCTGGAAATACATTTTTCGATAATTTCTCAAATTCTTTAACTGCCGATTTCCTCTCCACCTCAAATAGATCGATCTGTCCATCCGGTATTTTAGAATTGCTCGATTCGATGAGCGGACAAATCACAAATGCCTGTCTCCCTTTTAAAATTTCCGCTTTGATAAAATCATACGCTTTCTGCCGATCGGTCGGGGACACAACTTGAGTTTTCACCTTCTGCCGTCCCTCCGGCATTTGATTTATTATTGAAATCTCCAGATCGCCGTACAATGCCAAAGCCAGTGTCCTGGGAATCGGTGTTGCCGTCATAGATAGTAAATGAGGCATTCGGTCTTCATGTTGTTTATTGCGCAACTTGCTTCTTTGGGCGACGCCAAAACGGTGCTGTTCGTCCACTATTACCAATCCTAAATTTTTATATACCATATTATCTTGGATTAATGCATGCGTCCCAATTATCATATCTGCATCGGTGTAATCTTCCTTTAAATTGCCTGTCACCAAAGCAATTTTTATACCAAAGAAGTTTAGCATATCGGCGACATTTTTATAGTGCTGTCTTGCTAGAATCTCGGTCGGTGCCATCCAAGCCACTTGATAGCCATTATTGATAACCGCCAGAGCTGCCATAGTACCGACAACCGTTTTTCCGGACCCAACATCGCCCTCGACCAATCTATTCATCGGTCGTCCTCTTTCTACATCTTTTATAATCTCCCAAGTTGCTTTCCTTTGCGCATCGGTTAATATATAGGGCAATTTTGAGGTAAACTTTTTCAATAACTCTTCATCTATTTTCACCGGTAATCCCTTTTCTTTTTTGAGCTCGGCTCTGGCTTCCGCCATAGACAAGGCGATCAAAAATAACTCATCAAATGCCAACCGTAATTTTGCCGCATTAAGTGCCTCAAAAGAACTGGGATGATGAATCTGTTTGATAGCTTCTGCTAAATTAATTAAATCATGTTCTTCCTTAACTTCATCTGGCAGCCATTCTTCAAGATTATCCGCAACAGCCAAAGCCGATTTGATGATCTTCTCATAAATTTTACTGGAAATTCCAGCTCCCTCGCTATAAACCGGAACGATCTTCTCTTCCTTTACTAGAATAGGGGAGGCGAGTACTCGTTCTTTGTTTTTCCAATCAAAATCAACCTTGCCATGTAGAGTAACTTTCTGATTAGCTCTCACCATCCGTTCCATGAATCCCTGGTTGAACCACACCGCGTTGATTTCTCCAGTTTCATCTTGCACCCTTGCCTTAACAATCATCATGTTGCGAAGCCGTGTCCGCTCCTTTTCGACTTTAATAATAATACCTTTAATTGTTACCTCTTCGTCCCTACGGCACCATGCAATTGGAGTGAAATTTCGATAATCCTCCCATTTTCTGGGGAAATAAAACAATAGGTCGCTGATTTGCCGTAAACCGACTCTTTCTAGCTTTTCTTTAATTTTTGGGCCGACCCCGGGAAGAGCACTAATTGAAATATCTAAGTCTAACATACGACAGAATTATACCTGAATTTATACAAGAAAAAAACCCGGGATCTCGGTGGACTTTTATACTGCTTCCAGCCGTCTAGCTGGTGGAAAAATTTTTAAACGGTTGGCAGATCGGTCGCTGGATGGTAACATTTATTAAAGGAAGTAAAATGCTGGCTACTAAACGTATTATTATCCTGGACATCATGCGGGTAATCGCTGTCGGCTTAATCATTGCTGTTCACATTGCCCAGAAACTTGGCAGCCCTCTTGGAGGTTTTTTTGGTATTGAAGGATTTTATTATGTAACATGGGGTGGAATAGGCGTCACTTTGTTCCTTATATTGAGCGGTATGGCTATTGAGCTTAGTTATGCTAAGAAAAAAGTAGATTTCCGAGAGTTTATGTTGAAAAGAATCCAGAGAATCTATCCTATATATTGGATGACTTTAATCTTCGCCATCCTGATTACTCTTTACCTCGGTAATCCTCTCGGCTTCACCTGGAAAAACTATCTTTTCAATGCGACAGGCCTACAGGGTCTAAGTGGTATGCATTGGGAAACTATATTTATCAGCCCTGTGACATGGTTTATCGGATTAATAATGGCTCTGTACTTACTCTACCCATTTGTCTCTAAAATGATGGATAAGCAAAAAAACTTTATTTTATTAGCAATATTGATTATTAGTATTTTTAGCAGATGGTATGTTGGTAAATACTGGTTAAGCGTCCATCGCCCAATCGATTGGTTTCCTCTTTGCCGTCTTTTCGAATTTAGCTTAGGGCTTTGGTTGATAAAAACTGAAAGGGTATATAATTTTATTCAATCGCTTTCGCTTTCCATATTTAATAAACCTGTTACCTTCCTTGCGGTGATTTCTTTTCCCGCTTTTTTAATCCATTTCCCGCTATTGAAACTATTTCCCCTTCAAAATTCTTGGGAAATCCCCCTTTTTCTTATAACAACTATATTTTTAGCTTGGCTCATTTTACTACTGGATAATAAAATTCAAAAGAATATCTCTCTCACTTCACTTTTTTCATCCTCTGAAGCGCCCAAGTCAACTTAGTCTTGGTACCGGACAATTCAGAGGGTATATTTTTTAGCACTTCAAAAATCTCCATTTGCTTATATCCCAATTGTTCCAAAGCCGCTATCAAATCTGAGTCCTCGCTGTTATCTTGTGGTAAATACGATCCATCTGAAGACCCCATTTTATTTTTTAATTCCACTATAATTTTTGCCGCCACTTTTTTACCAATTCCCGAAACACTTGTAAAAAGCGTAGTATCACCTTTAATAATTGCCTGTCTAATCTTTTCAACAGAACCAATACTCAAAATTGCCAAGCCCATCTTCGGTCCGACTCCGGAAACTGTCAAAAGTTGCTCAAAAAGTCCCAATTCACCAATATCACTAAAACCATACAAATCACTCGCATCCTCTCTAACCAAGTGGTGTATTAACAACTCTATCTCATCACCGATTTCTGCTTTTGAATTTGTAAAAATTTTATATCCAAAATCATGCACATCTAAAATAATCCACCCGACTCCTTGATATTTAACTTTCCCTCTCAAATATCCAATCATTATTATTCCTTACTATTAAGCGAGATGGTTGGGGCAATCTGGAATAACTTTGCTTTACCAACAAGCCAATATATCATTAACAGAATAATTGGATTAATAATAAGGCCAGCTAATTTATTTGCCACATCGGCTTGCATGAAATCACCCATTACATTAACTAGATAGATGATAGTTGAGATTGCCAGTAATAATTTGCCCCATTTTTTATCCTTAAACGTTCCAAATATACCAACAATAGATATAGCAAATATCAACAATCCTGCTATCAAGATATTAACGGGCAATGCTTTATACATATATCCTAGTAATCCCACAGTCTCCCTCATTCCCAATTCAAGCGCACTCCCCATATAAATCATACCAGCGGTTACAATAAGTTGTGGTAATAAGAAAAGGATTACTCCTAAGATATTGAAACTTAATATCAGTCGAACCATAATATTTTTTCTCACGATCCCTCCTATATAAGTTCACTTACCAATCTCGCCGCCCCCAAAATTCCCGCCTCCTTTGCCAATGGACTTACACGCACAGGCAAATCACCAATCTCTAGCAGAAATACATCCAAACTTTGAGCTGCACCCCCATCAATGATAATCAATTCCGGATCATATAAGGTAACAATATTCATCAATCCTATCTTCAAATACTCGCCGATTTCCCTGACTATCTCCCTGTCTCTTTCCTGCCCTTCTCTTCCTCCGGCAGTAATTTCTTCCAGCGATTTGCCATATCTTAGCTGAACGTTCGCTCCTCCGATGAATGTTTCCAAGCACCCCCGATGCCCTAGCGAACATTCTGGTCCATCTTTATCAATAATCATGTGCCCTATCTCATCTGCCAACCCGCTGTGTCCGCGATAGATTTTGTTATCAATAATAACTGCTCCGCCTACACCGGTACCCCAAGTAATGAGAGCTATATTCTGCATCCCTTTGGCAATTCCGACCCAATGTTCACCGATCAAAGCGCAATTGGCGTCCCGATCCATAGCAACAGGTAAATTAAATTCTTGGTCTATCTTTTGTTTTAGAGGAACATTGTTCAATTCAGGCAGATTTGGCGGGTTGAGTATTAAACCGGCACCAAAATCAATCGGACCCGGCACCCCAATCCCAATCGCCTTTACTTGATATTCACTAATTAACTCTCTTATTAGATCAAATAACCGATCAACAATACTACTTGTTGATAATTTGGTGGGTATTGCTTTCTCGAGGACTATATTACCATCATCATCAACAATCCCGCCTCTGATTTGAGTTCCCCCTAAGTCTAGACCTAAATAATAATTCATATTTGAACCCCTTTAGAAACTTTCTCGGGTTCTAATGTTCCCAGTAGTTCGTTAATACTAATTGTTCCTACACATAGCACTCTATCGGCGGCGCCGTAATAAACTATGAGTTCGCTTGCTTGGGAAATTACTCCGCAAGAAAAAACAGCCACCGATTTATTCCCGCTTATTATACCTTTTTCATGTTCTGCCTCTGGCTCTAAAAACGGTTCGCTACTTCGTGCTAATACTCTACTAGGATCCTTACTATCCAACAATGCCGCACCGCTACGATAAACTCCTTCACGATCCTTACCATGATAAATAAGGAGCCAACCCTCTTTTGTTTTAATGGGCGGCGGCCCGGCTCCGATACGCTCGCCGTCCCACATCCCTTTGCGAGGTTCTAAGATGCATTTGTGACTTTCCCAAACGCCCCACTCTCTGCCGACACTTAGCCAAACGGAAGGGTAAATTCTATGAATAAGGTATAGTTTATCTGCAATGCGTTCACCAAAAAGAGCCGGATCTTTACTATCCCGATCTTTAATTACCACTCCGTCCCGCTCAAAATTGACAAAATCTTTTGTTCTTGCTAGAGCAATCCGAACTCTCCAAGGTGCATCATATGCCCAAACTGGTTTCGGATGTCCCTCGGGGTACAATGATGCCGCTACATATAGAATATTATAATAACCGTCCAAAAAAGTAATTCGAGGATCTTCAATCCCTCGTGTTTCATAGGGATTATTGGCTTGTCCCTCGAGTATCGGCTGATCCTGCCGAGAAAAAGTATAACCATCATAGCTTGTTGCTATTCCGATCCTGGATATATTATCATCGCCGACAGCTCTATAGAGCAACTTTATTTCACTACCGACTTTAGCAGCCGCAGCATTAAAAACAGCTTTTGATTCCCAAGGATTACTTGTTGGCTCGAGAATTGGATTTTTTTCAAATCGCTTGAATAACTGCATCACTGGCACTCCCACTAGATAATAGTTGTTCTCCACTAGCCAGTCAAGCAGATCTATCTAATATCTTTGACTTTGATTCTTTCGTTTTGTTGTTTATGAGATTCTTGTATAGACTTTTTATGATCTTTTCCCATGACTACTTCGATAATATGGTGACCGGTTCCTAAGTCGGGGATAATATTACCTGTAATCTCTTTTCCATCTGCCTTAATCGATCCTACTCCCGTCATAACTTTTAATGGATTTTTTATTTTAATATAATAATCTCCACCCCTGAAAGCTCTTTTTACCTCTAATTCACCCCATTCTTTAGGTATGCATGGATCAATCATTAATCCGTCTAAGACTGGTCTTACGCCGCAGATATAGTCTAAACATGCCCTCCAAAACCAAGAAGCCGAACCAGTGGTCCAGGTAAAAGAACCTCTCCCAAGTTCCGGATGCGGCGGCCCATAGACAAATTCCGCGTAAACATATGGCTCAACTCGATATAATTCCGGATTTTTACCCCGTGTCATAAAAGAAGTTCTTCGCCAAATTTCATATGCTTTATCGCCGCGTCCCAACATACACTCAGCAATTACCGCCCAAGAAACCGGATGGTTGAATATTGCACCATTTTCTTTAGTTCCAGGAGTAAACTGCGAAATAATGCCAAATTCTTTTGATGGCTCGTCGAAAGGCGGACTGAACATAGTCGGTCCATAATCTGTCATGAGGTATTTCCATACAGAATCCATCACTTGAACACCACGCTTATAATCAGCTACCCCAGACATGACTGGCCAAGTTTGCCCATTTATATCTATTTTAGCTTCTCTATTCAAGTGGCTTCCGATTGGACTTCCATCATCTAATGTTGCCCTGATATACCATTTACCATCCCAGAAATCTTTGTTAAGCGATCTTTTTACCTTTTCATAGACGGCTCGGTATCTCTTAGTTAAATCATCTTGATGTGCTTTCTCCAGAATCGGAAACAACTTTCGCAAATTATAACATAACTGATTAGCCACCATAGCGGATTCGCCTTTACCCTCTTTCCCTCCATCTAAGGCATCATTCCAATCGGCAGTTCTGCGATGAGGAATACCCCGATTTGAACAGTGAGTAAGTGTAAATTCAATTGCTCTTACTATATGCTGGAAAACAGTCGCCTCCCCGTCGTCATGATACGAAACGGTCTCTTCCAAAAAGGCAATATCGCCCGTTTCCTCAATATAATTTATTACCGCCATCACCAGCCACATTGTGTCGTCCGAATGATCAGTGATTACCCCTTTCTTCAAAAGAGCATCCCAGTTATGTACTGTTTTACCCTCGCTATACTGGTAACTAAGCAGTGTCACCAAACGTTCTTTTGATAATTCTATATCATTTGGTAATGTGCCAAGGATATGCTGATTCATATCTCGAAATCCAAAAGTGGCACTACCGCCAACATAATAAGAATCCATCAGCGACCACTGAACAGTCATCCATGCTTGATACTTATTCCAATAATTAAAAGAGGTATTAAAATCAGGATCGGGTGTTTTAACAGTGACTCGATTTATATATTTATGCCAAAACGTAGTTAATTCTTCAAACGCACTTTCCACTGCTTCATGTTTTTTGTATTTTTTAATAATGTGCTTATCAATTCCCAGCTCTTTAAAAGACCATTTCTGTTTCTCTAAATTAAAATTCTCCCTCTCCTCGGTTCCCAAAATAACATCAAAACTTAGCTCCTCGCCTGGATTGAGAATGACATTCTTCTGCAAGGCTCCCACACTATGATGCCCATCTCCCTTACTTCCTGAACATTTCCCTTCTTGTACTGCCAGCGGCTTATCAAGCGATCCATACATTCCGGTAAATTTCTCTTTAAAGCAATCAAACCCGTCAACTTCAGTATTAATTGTCAAAAAAGCTACTTTATCCCATGGCGCCACTTTAATATCCGGGCGATCCCAACGTCTTTTAGTAGCAAATATTGCCCCATCTTCATATTCCAAATCGTTAAACAAATCGTTAAAACTGGCTTCGGCTAGATTGGCATGATGATTTCCTAAGCTCCATTCCACATAAACAAACAGCGAAAGATCGCGTTTTTTATTACTCTTATTTTTAATATTTGTCATCCAGATTTCGCAAGTATCTTCAAGCGGGACAAAATAAGTTACTTTTCCATCAATACCATTGGTTATACAATTAACTTTTGTGTATCCCAAACCGTGTCGGGCTTCAAAAAACTGATAATCGGTTCGGTTCGGTTGCCAAGTTAGTCCCCAAATTTCTTTTGTCTCATTATCCCTTACATAAATATATCTGCCTGGGCGATCATAAATTAACTCCTCGCCCGGCTGCTCTTTTAGAATACGATTATAACCGGCATCTCCGACAAAAGAATAACCTCCGCCTGTTTGAGAAACTAAGGCGCAATATTTTCCATTTGTAATTAGATTTATCCACGGCTTTGGAGTATCGGGACGATTTATTATATATTCATCGCCCGTCTTTGAGAAATGTCCATAATGAGACAATAGCCCCTCCCGTCCACTACTATCTTAATATAATTCCGGATGAATTAGAATACTTGATGATCTCGCGCTTCTATTGCCAGCGCGAGACTATCAAAACCGTCCTTTAGCGTTACTTTCGTCTGATGAGAAGGATTTTCCACTTTTTCTAATAGATCGGCTAAGACTTCTCTAACCAATTTTCCATATTCCTCATTTTTTTCCGTTTGGATTTTTTCTTCCTTTACCACAATCTGACCGGATTCATCTTCATGCTCCCACTTTAAAGCCATCGGTATCCATCCCTCGATCTCGATATAACCTTTCTCAAATACTAAACGAGCATAATTTCTCTCAAGTAAGGGGATCTTATCAAAGCAGTGATAAAAAGTGGCAATAATTTTATTAGGGTATTCGATAACTGCTAATGTTTCGCGTGGTGATGGAGTATAGGATTTTGCCTGCAGAGGGTTTTCTCCGACAATTGAGCCAAAAATATCAAAAAAATGAACACCATGCTCCACAAGTAAGCCCCCGCTTTTATTTTGATCAAATAGCCAATGGCTATCTGGCAACGCTCCGCTAGCATAGTTTTCGAACAGCAGTCTCTTTAATCGGCCCAATTTTCCGCTTCTCATTATTTCCCTGACTCTACTGTAAATAGATGAGTAACGCATTACATAACCAATCGTCGCTGGTACATTATGTTGCTTAGCCAGTTCAATTATAGTGCCTGCCTCCTTAAGAGATAATGCCAACGGTTTTTCAACCAGAAATGCCTTGCCCGCTCTTGCACACTCACAAGCCATCTCAAAGTGAAGAAATGGTGGAGTAAAAATAGCCACTATATCTATATTCTTTTGCTTTAAAATATCTTTGTAATCGGCTGTCCAGAAAGGAATCTCAAATTCTATGGCAAATTTCTCTACCTCACTCGCATCTTTCCCTGCCACTGCTGCTATTTCAACTTGTTCCATTTTTTTATAGTTCTGGATACAGAATCGCCCAAATCCACCATGTCCGATTACACCAATTTTATATTTTTTCACTCATCCTCCCATGAATTTACCCTAATCTTACCACTCCATTTGATAGAAACAAAATTCTGAATTTTTTGTTATTTGTATTTATTAGATTAGAATTTAGATTTTAATTTTTCATTGTTATTTTGAGGTTTGGATTTCGAGATTTGTATTAACTTTTGACATTGCTAGATAAGAGAGCAAATAACAGACGATTGATTCAGCGCCTTGGTTTAAATTAATACCATTATGAGTCAATCCATCATAACAACCATGCGTCTCGGGATCGATCAGCGACATGTCATTTAAGTTATTCCCACCAAACCACGACCACCACATTTGAGCCCAATGTAAATATACTTGCTCTCCTGTCAACTCAAATGCCTTTGTATGTGCCAAAATCATATCCGCCACATCTACAACTTGCTGATCGTAGATTGCTTTCTTCTTTCCTTTCCTATACCAACCGTCTTGACCAATAGGCGCAGGAATTCCTTTGACAATGCATTTTTGATGTAAAAACTTCAGACTCTTAAGTGCAACCTTTTTATAAGTCTCTATGCCCGATAATTCGAAAGCCATCAAAAGCGAATAAGGTAAAATAGCGTTCGAATAGGTTAAATAATCTTCAAACCAATTCCAGCTATTAGTTTCTTGTGACTTAAATTTTTCTACCAATTTATCGGCAATTCTTTTAACTTTTTCCCTATCACCGATATAACAATATCCAAGCAATGCAAATGCTTTCGTTCGATCATGGCGAGCCATTCGCAAATCGAATCGGAAGTTGCCCAATATTTTTAATGCTTTCTTAGCTAGCTCCGGGTTGACATTCTGTCTGCTGATTATATACCCTAATGCCCAAATCGTTCTCCCTTGCGAATCTTGCGAACCCAGCACATCAATAAATTTTCCCGATGAACTGGCAAAATTATGAAAGAATCCAGATGGAGTTTGCGCTCGTGATATATAATTCAAATAGATTTGCGCCATATCTAAAACTTCAGGATTTCTAAATCGTTCATAGTATTGATAAGCAACTAAGATGGCTCTAGCATTGTCATCAATTGAGTAACCGAATTTCTTATCGGGCTCGTTAAACCGGCAATGTTGATATAATCCCTTGCGAGTTGTTAGTGCCTGCAGATGCTTTAGGGAGGGTGCTTCACGTAAGTTAACTTTGGTCGCCATTTTCACTTCCTGCCTTATTATCGCGCGCAATCAGCCAGAAAAGATTTAGGTGCTTTAAGGCAACATTTGACCAAATCATCGTTCGACCATAACTATAAGCTTTCTTTTCGATTTCATTACGTTTCTCGGCTGACTCAGTAAGCTCGGTTATTTTTTCTGTCATAGCTTGCGGATCTCTAAAAGGAACTAAGATCCCTCGTCCATCTGCCAAAACCTCTTTTGCATAAAGATATTCTGTCGAGATGCATGCTCTGCCTGCCCCTAGTGCATATGCTAGTGTTCCCGAAGCAATTTGCTCGCTTTGCAGATATGGAGATATATATATATCTGTTGCCCTAAGGTATTGAACCACTTCGTCTAATGATAAGTATCTGTTTATAAACTCCACGTTTTTATTCAAACCAAGCCGAGTAGCGAGCTCTTGTAATTTCTCTCTGTATTTTTCACCCTCTCGTTTTACTAATACCGGGTGAGTAGCGCCGATTATTAAAAATTTCAGTTTAGAAAACTTCTTGACGACTTCTGGTAGTGCCTCAAGTACATATTCAATGCCTTTGCCAGGGTTAATCAAACCGAATGTCGAGAGGATCATATTTTCCTGATAGCCCAACTCTTTTTTATAGTGCAATGTTGGACCATACGGAATATCTGGTACCCCATGTGGTATCACGACAATCTTTTCTTTCGCAATTCCATACACCTCATTCAATCGATCTGACGCCGCTTTGATCATCACGATTGTTACTGTACTAAGCTCAGCGATTTCTTGGATTAATTTTTTTCGATGCTCATCTGGCTGATCCAAAACAGTATGGAGTGTTGTGATGATAGGTTTGGTAATTGCTTGCATGAAAGGAATTATATATTCACCATGCTTACCCCCGAAAATTCCAAATTCATGTTGAATATGGACTACATCGGCACTGGACTGATTAATATATTCAGCCGCTTTCGTATAGCAATCGAGGTCGTCTTGCCTGATCTTATATTTAACTTCCCAAGGATAATTCCTATCATTACCATTTTCATCAATAGCCATTATCTCAGATAAACAAAGAGGGTTAAGCACGTTAATAGCTGTAGTGAGATCTTTTGTATACGTTGCTATCCCACATTCTCGAGGAATATAACTGCCTATATATATCACTCGAACAACTCGCTCTTGCTCGGCTAATTTAATACCTAAGGAATGTTCTGTCATTTCCGGCCTTTTCAAAAGAGAAAAATTATATTATGATTTGTTAGTCAAATGGATTATCCAAAATATACAAATATTATAGCTCAAACACACTAGAAAGTCAATTAATTAAAACATCGTTTGCTCCATAAGCTTTAGTATCTGATGTTTTTTTATTTTAACCTGCTCAGGAGGCAAAGTGCCCAAATATGAGTACAAGCCACTCAAAGATATTGATAAAAAAATAAACAAGGTGATAGAGAAATATAATCTTCACTCGTCAAATTCGGTTGAAGGTGCTATTTTAGGAAAACAAAATTTCTATCTAACGGTTTCTAAATTTCAAGGTAGTAAAATTTTATTTAAAGCCCGTATAGCTGACCATCGGGTTTTGAAGCAATGGAATAAAAACTTCAAAAACGAAAGACGTCTTCTAAGGACATTAGAGAAGACTGATCCCAAAAATCCATTAGTTGAGTGCCTTCCAGTATATATTAAATCACAAATGCAAGGTTGCGAGTGGTTGATGTGTGAATATATCAACAAAAAAACCGTTGGCTCAAGCAATATAATTTATGATACGCCGCAAAAAGAAGAAATCAATCAAATCATCAATCTATTAATTAAAATCCAGTCTTTCCCCATAGAGGACTTTTGTAAATCTCATCACTGGACAAAAAATCTGATATGGATGGATTTTGATAAATATCACATGATTTTTCATCGCTTCAAAAACAAAAAATCCCGTATTCTGAAAGAAATTCTTGGTGAAGAACTTATGGAAAAGGCCGATGAGATAATTTTGGACTCTAAAGATCTACTGGATGGCTCATGTACACTTTTTACCCATGGTGATTTTCATCCCGCTAATATCATTATTAATGATCACGCCATCGCCATTGACTGGGAGACTCTCCATATTGATAATTGCGCTTGGGATTTAACCACTCTCTGGATGCGCATGCTAGAGCGTCCAGAGGAAAGAAAATTTTTACTCCAGAAATTTTATCAAAAAACGAGGCAAAACGAATTCTTTCCCGAGCTCTTTCGCTTAAGTTTACTCTGTCGTATACTTGAAGAAATATCTATGATTTGGTATCCTTTATCCCAGAATCTCTCAATCCGATCTAAACAAAGGGAGATATACCAAAATAACTTAGAGATTTGCCGCAAAAACTATCAAATAGCCCTCGAAGGCGGAAAGCTAACTGATTATGTCTAAAGATTTTACTCCCAAAGATAAATACATCGATCCGCTCAATCTAGCCGATCGGATTGAATATTCCAAGAAATTTATTGATGGCTCAATCTTCAGGGAAGATTTTATTACTCAAGAAAATCACCTTTCTATTAAAACAATCGTCTTCGATTTAGATGAAACTATGCGTGGTTGGGATATAAAAAATCACCAAACCTTTCTTCGCCATTCTCTCAAACAAGTCTTGGGATCGTTGAAAGATTTGGGTTACCGTTTAGTGGTGTGGAGCGCTGCAGACAGAGACTCTATACAGCAGACACTTAATAAGTATCCTGAATTTGAACAATATTTTAATCTGATTATTCCGGCAGAAAGTTACAGTTTCAAATTCGTACTTAAGTCCGAACAAGATTATATTAAGAAGGTAGATGAAAAATATTATCAGGATTTACTTAAGACCTCTCAAGATAATATAGATCCCTCGACAGGTCGTTCTATCTATCGCATACCCAAAAACATTAAACTTTTAGGTTATAGCCTTATTATTGACGACGACCCGGCTGTCTTAAAGGAAGCGGTAAGATACGACTTTAAAGCCCTGCGTATTTTTCCTTACAAATACGATAATCCGGATTCCAAAAATATATTTCCTAGCAGCCTTGGAAAAATCATAGACCAAGATTTCGGAAAAAATCTAATTAAATATATTACAAGTGAAATTGAAAATACGCCTCGGCCCAAGGAATCGGTTTATTTAATAGGTGAATGACTTCGCGCACTACTCGAGCATGTAATCGCAATCGCCAGCGCGTCAGCCGCATCATCAGGCCGAGGCAGCTCTTCCATATTTAGAATTACCTGAACCATTTTTTGTATTTGACCCTTTTCTGCTCGCCCATAACCTGTCAGCGCCTGCTTTACCTGCAAAGGCGTAAATTCTACTATTGGAACTTTAGCTAAAGCCGCCAACAATATAACAACGCCCATTGCCTCACCAACACTCATTACGGTTGTAACATTTTTAGCAAAAAACAACTTCTCAACTGCGATTACATCGGGCTTAAATTTATCAATTATTTGCTTAATTTCTGTGAAAATAATAACCAATCGATCTGAAATTGCTGTATGTGCGGGCGTGGAAATACATCCATATTTAACCAAATGAGCTTTCTGCCGATCAAAATCAACCACCCCAAAACCCATTCGTCCAGTCCCCGGGTCGATCCCTAATATTCTCACGCCCGCTCCTTCTTTTAAACTAACTTTTCCATCAATTGATCTGGAATATCAAAATTACTCGAGACGCTTGTTATATCTTCCAACTCCTCAAGTGCATTCATTAATATTAAAATGCTACCCGCCATCTTCTCGTCTTCTATCTTAATCATCGCTGATGGTTCCCAAGACAAACTTACCTCCGCCGGTTCAAAACCAGCCCCTATCATCGCTGCCCTAACTTTATCAATTTCTCTTGGCTCAGAATAAACGATTAGTTCCTTACCATGCTGCTCGAAATCCTCTGCGCCTGCTTCTATTGCCGCCAATTCTACTTCATCTGCATCCTTGTCGTTTAATAGAAAATTCAGTACCCCCCTTTTTTTAAATTGATAACTTACTGCTCCCGGCTCGGCTAATTTGCCCCCAAATTTATTAAAGATCACTTTAACTTCCGCCGAAGTCCGGTTGCGGTTATCGGTTGCCGCCTCCACCAAAATACCGGTTCCTCCCGGTCCATATGCCTCATACATAACCTCCTCAATCCTGGCTCCTTCTAGTTCACCGGTGCCTCTTTTAACTGCTCGTTCAATATTTTCTTTTGGCATATTTGACTGTTTGGCTTTATCAATGGCGAGTCGCAAGGAAAAATTCATTGTCATATCGCCGCCGCCCTGCCGGGCGGCTACCGATATGGTATTGGCTAATTTGGTAAAAACACTGCTTCGCTTCGCATCTGCTACGCCTTTTTGTCTTTTTATCGTAGACCACTTGCTATGTCCTGACATCTCTTCTCCTTCCGTATTCCCGCCGATTATACCATATCCCTCTCCTTGACAAAAGGGCCAAAATCTGTTATATTAGCACAAGTTTTCTGATATCTAATACGGGCGAAAGGATGGAACAGGTCTTTGACAACTAAGATCAAGGTGATTCTCCTAGACTATGACGGCGTGCTATTTGATGTATTGCATGCCCATCGCCTGGTTATCAATGAGATCTGGCGTCAACGAGTTGGTGATGATAAGGGCTGTCTAGATCGGCTCCTCAAGAGCTACGACATACATGCCTTTTCGGTAGAGGATTTATTCTTCCACCTGATTCCCAGTTACGAGCAGTACTCCGGAAGAAGGATTGGCTTAACCGTAAACGAGGCCACTCTGATGTGGTGCGAGCTATACTCACAAGCCAATCTCCGGGCGGGATTGCTGCCCGGGACAGTTGAAGCTCTGCGAAGGCTTTGGTGGACAGTAGGCGGCCCTGGCATCGGCCATCTTGCTATCGTTACCAACCGTGCCGAACCGATGGATCATGTGATAGTGGATCACATTGGTGGGTACTTTAGCAGAATCTTCAAACTTCCCGAGCTGAAACTGCCGAAAAAACCGGCTCCCGACGGACTACTTTATGCCTGCGATCAGTTGGGAGTCAAGCCAGAAGAGGCCATCTATGTAGGCGATGCACCGTATGACGCCCAGGCAGCCAAGGCTGCTGGCATCCGGTACTGTGAAGTACTGACTGGCTGGCCAGGGGTCCCTCGCGACTATCCAGCCGAGCGATATGAAGACCTATTATCGCTCGCCAAAGTACTCTGGAATACCAGTTAAGCGGCGGATTTTCCGCCGCTATTTTCATTTAAATCTTATTAAAGCCGCTACCATCGCTTTCAAATTCCACTCGTCCATTTTGGTCAGTTCGATAAGTCTTAATATAATAATGTTTCAGCAAATTCAAAATTGATTGCTTTGGGTGTCCAAATGAATTATTCTTACCTACCGATATTACTGCCGCTTTAGGGCTTATTTTCTCCAGAAACTCCTTATTTAACCCGGTTGCGCTCCCATGGTGCGGCACTTTCAAAATATCCGCTTTGATTATTTCTCGGGAACTCGTTATGCGTTCAATTTGTGCCGTCCCTAAATCGCCAGTCAAAAGTAAAGCAAACTTTCCATAAGTCCACCTCGTTACCACAGTTGCTTCGTGCTGATCTTCCGGTTTTCTCCCTTGCCAATTTTCATCCGGATAAACAACCCTTACCTTCACCTGATCAAAATACTTCTCCTCACCTTCCTCAACTATCTTCACGGGGATTTTTTTATTTTTAATTAGTCTTAGCATTTCTAAATATTGATTACTTGTGTGAATTGCCCCGCTCAACCAAATCTCATTTACTTGATACCTTTTCAAAACCCCAACCAAACCGGATATATGATCGCTGTGATTATGCGTCACGACTACTAAATCCAGATCTTTATCCCAAAATGGCATCACTTGTCCCAACTCGGTCAGAACTCGATCTCCCGGTCCTCCATCAACGAGCGCATCTTGGCCGTCAGGAAACGATAGATAGGTCGCATCACCCTGCCCGACATTCAAAAAATACATCCGAAAATCCGGTGCCGGATGCTTAACAACTCCCGCCCAGACAACTCCGGCGATAATTATCAACGCCAACCATAAGTTAAGTTTTTTCATTAGACAAAACTCCTTGTTTCGGCTGACTCCAGATTAGATAAGCTAGCCAAATATAATACGGAATTATTAACGACATCATCCATGCCGGTGTATTCATGCTGGCATAGGGGATTAGGGCTAATTTTTCTACCACCCATACAATAACATACAAAATTAACCAGGCTCCAAATCCGAGCACATAACCGATTGGAAAGTATAAAAGTCCGGCCAGAATTACCATAAAGCCAATGGACATTGCTAGGGGAATAATCGGTAAAATCAGCAAATTGGCGATAGGGGAGACCAAAGATAGATTTTTAAAATAATAAAAGATAATAGGCGCTGTCATCACTTGAGCGGCGAGAGTGGAAAAAAGCGCTTCCCGGAAAGTCTCCGGCAACAATTTTACAACTCCCCTCTCCCCTACTCTTTTCAAAATTGGACTGAAAAGTACTAAACCCAAAGTAGCGGCAACTGAAAGCTGGAATCCAATATCATGGACTAGAATATACGGTCTCTCTGCTACCATTAAAAATCCCGCCAATATTAATGAATTCAGGGCTAATGCCTTGCGTCCGAAAAGGCGAGCCGCCACTACTAACCCGCCCATAATGCCCGCCCTTATAACGGAAGCCGAACCGCCGGTCAATATAATAAATAAAATTATTAAACCCAAAGTTAAGCCCATCCGTAGTCGTAAAGCAAGCGGCTTGGCTAAAACAAAGAAAGAATTAACGATTATTGTCACATTGTATCCGCTGATTGCCACAATATGCATTAAACCGGTTATCTTGAATGCCTGATATAAATCAGGACCGAATCCGCTCTTAGTCCCTAGCAATATTCCATTTAGAAGCGAAGCATAAGGTTCACTAATTAGACGGGCGCATAAATTTTCGATTAACTCTCGCAAATCTCCTAACCTGACAACTATTGGCGCCAAAAAAACCGATCCGATCAAACTACCATCTGCTAGATAATTACTATAGACGATTCCCAAATAGAAAATTACCCAAAACAAAATAATCAGCCGTATTTTTATTTCTCTCGTTAGAAAAACTCCGATCATAAATAAAAACAAAACTACCAACCCGATGATTTTCAGATTAACGGCAATCCAATTTTCACCCGCAATACCCATGGCAAATGACAGGCACATATATATTAATAACCTTGACTGGCTCATGTTATTATTCTACCATAAGGAAGAGAAGGAGCCGAAAATGGTCAAAAAACCAAAAAGCGACGTCAATAAGCCTGAAATGATTAATGAAAAAATAAAACTGCTGGAAAAAGAAAATGCCGAGCTGGCAGAATCATGCAAACGCTTGGCAGCTGATTTTGATAATTATCGGAAAAGGAAAGAAACCGAGCACGCTCAAGCATCGCATTTGGCGACAAATGGACTGGTTGCCGAGATATTCCCGATCTTAGACAACTTTCGCCGTGCCTCCGAACACGCACCGGCCATTCAAATTTCAGACAAAAATGTTCCCGAGCTTTCCGAAGATGAACTGCGTAAAATTAGTGCTTATTTTGATGGTATCCGTCAAATCGAGAAACAGCTGGAAGGGGTGCTAAGTTCCGCTGGCTTGACCCATATTGAGACAATCGGCAAACAATTTGATCCGCATACTATGGAGGCAATCGCCTACGAGCCCCACCCGGAACTGGAAGAGGGCACTGTTATTGATGAACTGGAAGGCGGCTACAAACTGAATGACAAAGTCGTCCGTTGCGCCAAAGTCCGCGTCTCTAGCGGAAAGTGAATAATATGCTATTATTTATGTAAAGGAGAATAAATGGAAGAAGAAAAAAAATTAGAAGTTATTGCTTTGGAAGGGGCGGCTAAGTTTCAAAGAGAGCGCCTAGAAGTAGCTCAAGCTCTTGGTATTTTACCAGAAGGCGCGAAATCCGAAGATCTGACAGATGAACTATCCGAGCAAGCACTTAAGCGTTGCCAAGACTTATTTACTCCTCAGGACTCCTTGGTTAGAGATACTCTGTTGCCACCCGGCGAGCCACCAAAGTATCCACCCTTTGAGGTAAAAGAAGATACTGAAGCGCAATAATCCAACCACTAATGACGGGTAGAGTCTATCCTCTAGTATTTTAGCTATTGACAAAATGTAAAGAAAACTTTACATTTGTATTATCGTATATTTAGATACCAATTAAATTCCGCTTTATTTTATAGCGGAGAAAGCCAAAAAGGAGACAAAATGGCAAAAATTATTGGAATAGATCTTGGAACTACTAATTCAGCCGTGGCTGTCATGGAAGGAGGAAAACCAAAAATCATTCCTTCAGCCGAGGGCTCAAATATCGTCCCGTCCGTTGTTGCTGTAGCGAAAAACAATGAACGTCTTGTCGGTCAGCTTGCTAAACGACAATCGGTTACCAACCCGGAAAACACCGTTTACTCTGTAAAACGTCTGATTGGTCGCCGCTTTGAAGATTCGGAAGTCCAAAAAGATATTAAATTAATGCCTTATAAAATTGTTAAATCAGACGGTGGTGTTGCAGTTGAGATGGGAGGCAAACCATACTCTCCTCAAGAAGTTTCCGCTTTCATTCTGCAGAAATTAAAGACAGATGCCGAAGCATTTTTAAGTGAAAAAGTCACCGATGCCGTAATTACTGTACCGGCTTACTTCAACGATTCCCAACGCCAAGCGACCAAAGATGCCGGTAAAATTGCCGGTCTGAATGTCCAAAGGATTATCAACGAACCGACCGCCTCTGCCCTAGCTTATGGTCTTGATAAGAAAAAAGAAGGTAAAATCGCCGTCTATGATTTCGGCGGCGGTACATTCGATATAACTATCTTAGAAATCGGCGATGGTGTCTTCGAAGTCAAGTCCACCGGCGGCGATACCCATTTAGGCGGCGACGATCTAGATATTAAAGTGATGGACTGGATTATTGATGAATTCAAAAAACAGGAAAGTCTAGATCTGCGCACCGAGAAAACTGCCATCCAGCGTATTAAAGAAGCAGCCGAAAAAGCCAAAATCGAGCTCTCCTCCAGCCAGGAAACAGAAATTAATCTGCCGTTTATCACAGCCGACGCAACCGGTCCAAAACACCTTGTCATGAAACTTACTCGCTCAAAGCTGGAGCAGCTAACTGGCGAACTCATCAACAAAACAGTCCCTATATCCGAGCAAGCTCTGAAAGATGCCGGAGTCACTAAGGAAAAAATTGATGAGGTAATTTTAGTTGGAGGGATGACCCGAATGCCGCTGATTCAAGAAACTGTAAAAAAGATATTCGGTAAAGAACCATCCAAAGGCGTTAACCCTGATGAAGTAGTCGCCCTCGGCGCCGCCATTCAAGGCGGAGTTCTAAGCGGTGAAGTCAAAGAACTGCTCTTACTCGATGTGACTCCACTTACTTTGGGAATCGAAACCCTCGGTGGAGTTATGACGCCGCTTATTGAAAGAAATAGCACAATCCCGACTTCCAAAAGCCAGATTTTCTCTACTGCCGCCGACAATCAGACTACTGTAGAGATTCATGTTCTCCAGGGTGAGCGTCCAATGGCCGCCGACAACCGCACACTCGGCCGTTTCATTCTCGATGGCATACCTCCCGCCCCGCGCGGTATTCCTCAAGTCGAAGTAACTTTCGATATTGATGCCAATGGCATCCTCCATGTTACAGCCAAGGATAAAGCCACCGGCAAAGAGCAAAAAATTACTATTACTTCCTCAAGTGGTTTAAATGAGCAAGAAATTGAGAAAATGCGTCAGGAAGCTGAAGCTCATGCCGCCGATGATCAAAAGAAGAAAGAAGCAATAGAAGCCAAAAATATCGCCGATAATCTAATTTATTCAGCCGAAAAAACTCTCAAAGACGCTGGCGATAAGGTTGATCCTGAATTAAAACGTGAAGTTGAAGATAAAATAACCAAAACCCGAAGCGTCTCCAATATCTCTTCATCGTCAGAAGAAATCAAATCTGCCACCGAAGAACTCTCTGAAGCTATTCAAAAAGTCGGTTCGGCAATGTATGAAAAATCCAAAGACGAAACTCCTCCGCAAGAACCCGGTTCTCAATCAGCGCCCGAAGAGCCGAAAGAAGAGCCCAAAAATGAGCCAAAAGAAGAAACTGAAGGCGAACAGGTTGGCTAACTAGTTGGAAAAACTCAGGTTTTATGGTATGATGGCGAGGCAGGTAACTTCCTCGCCATCTCCATAAGGAGGATAACTAGAATAATTATGGCAACAGATAGAGATTATTATGAAATATTAGGCATTACCAAATCGGCAAGCGCTGATGAAATTAAAAAAGCTTACCGAAAAATGGCGATGCAACATCATCCTGACAGAGCCGGTAAATCAGCTGAAGGCAGATTCAAAGAAGTTAACGAAGCCTATCAAGTTTTGTCGGATCCGCAGAAACGCGCCGCCTATGATCAATTCGGCAAAGCGGGTGTTGGGGCCGGTAGTCCTGGCGGCTTTGGCGGTGGTTTTAGTCAGGGCGGCTATAGCGGCGGCTTCAATCAAGGCGGTTTTGATTTTTCTGGCTTTTCCGGCGGTGGCTTAGGCAGTATTTTTGAAGATCTTTTTGAAGGGGCTTTTTCCAATGTCCAAGCGGAGATTAATATATCTATTCCCCAAGCAGTCCTTGGCGATGAAATACATTTTCAAACTCAGCATGGCGACAAATTAAAATTAAGAATTCCACCGGGTATGCATGACGGCGCTCAATTTAGATTTCGCGGTAAAGGCGCTCAAACCAGACGGGGACGCGGAGACCTGGTTATCAGCGTTCATATTCAAACACCTAGGCATCTTACCCGCGACCAGCGCCGCCTCTATGAGGAATTGAAACATCTAGAAAGGTGAGCCTCAATATGTTATTATTTTGATAATAACTAATGGGAGATTGCAATGGAAAGAGACGAAATTAGGACCGAGGGAGAGCCGAATGAACGAATTCGCAACCTGGAACGGTATCGGCAATTAATAGGGATCAGCTATCTAGAGTATGGGGTTTCAGAAGAAGATAAAATGAAAGATCCTGAGCCAGAAATGGCCGAATTATCGGAGCGTTTGGGATTGCCTCTTCCGACTAATGAGGATGAGTCTAAGCAAGTAATAGAACAGATTATTGAAGAGCTCAACAAATTTGAAAGATAAATTAGAATTGACACTTGTCTCTATATTTTGTTATGCTAGATACTGAGATTAAATAGTCGCTATGGAGGGGTATGAGCGTGCCCTCGTGGGATGTCTTCATTATCATCTTTCTGGTCATAGCCGTTGGATTCGGTTTTATAATGCAACGCGATCGCGTTGTTTCTTTCCTGCTCTCAATCTATACCGGTATAGTTGTATCTTCCGTCGTCGTTGAACCGATTCGGCTTTTTTTTACTGGCAATAAAACTTTTGCCAATTCAGTCTGGATTCAAGCTAATATTTCCCCTTTTACCATCCAGGCAGTCGTTTTTCTTGTAGTAGCTTTCCTAGTCGCTGGCAAATCCGGTTTAGGCGGCAAGAGTACCCGCGGACTACTTTCTCCTATTGAAATCATTGCCTACAGTTTTTTTAATGCCGTCCTACTACTCTCTGCAGTTGCAACCTTTATGCCACCGGAAATGCGTCAAGGTCTCCAGGAAACCTCCAAAATGGCCAGATTTATTATTGATTACCGCTTATTCTGGACAATTGCGCCAGTATTATTGATAATCGTAACTGGCGGCATCCGCCGCACTTCTTCAAGTTATGATTAGATGACCTAGATCGTATATGACCCAACCTCTTACCCTTCTTTTGGACCCATAAAAACTCCCGTTATCTTAGCTATCTCATTCAAAGAATGACCTTCAAATCTGAGGTCTTGGCATTTTCTCTAATTTCTATTGGATGTGTCTTTCCCCTCATATGGAGGGCCAGGCGGGGATCGAACCCGCGACACGAGGCTTAACTTACCACACTAAGTTACCCTAGCTCCGCCAGCTGGCGGATTGTAGTCTGGACTATATCTTCACCATTTCAGGTGCATCGCGTGTAGTCTCTGAGGAGCCCCCGTCTTTGGCGGGGTTTCCTGCTGATTGTCCGCACCGAATGGATTTTCACTGCTCTTACGAACGAGTACCATCGGCAACAACGGGGTTTCCAGCATATAGCGACGTCCACTTTGCAGATTGTTTTTCTCTGCAAAGGCTCTTATTATTAAAGGCCCCTGCTCTACCACTGAGCTACTGGCCCAATAGAAAAATAAAATAAACCTTATTTCTAAATTATTATACCAAAAAAACACTATATCCGTCAACACTTCAATATGGAGTAAACTGATCGAAAAATCAATGCGATTCATTGAAATCATGGGTTCGATCCCCGCCTGGCCCTCAGATAAAATAACCCTGTCGCAAGATGGGGTTATTTTATCTGAGCCAATAAATAAGGGGATCGAAGGGAACTTTTGCGCCTCCAGTGGAGGAATAGGCGAACAGTTTTTGTGAGCCGTCAGCAAAAGTCCCAGGCTTCAGAGGAGGAGTGAAACGATGGGGGAGAAGGATCCCCGCCTGGCCCTCTATAACATATAAGCACCCGAAAAAGTTCTTATATGTTATAATTATTCATGAACGGAGGAGAAAGTGAGTTTAGAACAGATATTATTTTTGATTGCATTTGGTATTGTTTGGCTAGTAGTCATGGTGTTCATAATTAAGAGATTCATTTGGATAAATAAAACTGGCAAAGCTTTAAGTAAAACTTCTGAAGACATTACTAGTAGAACAGAAAATATGATGGCTTATTCTAATAATTTATTAAAGGGCAATGTGATGACTGGAACTCAAGATATTGAATTTTCTCAGCTGACAAAAGCGAACCGCATACTGACAAAAGTCGATATCAAAGGAACAATCGGGTACTATCAAAACAATAATTTAGCCGCACTAGGCAACTTGGTTCTTAGTTATAGCTACATGGATAATCATGGATCATCTTTGAATGGTGTATTTTCTATCTATGATGGTTCCAATAATAACATTAAGGCAAATATAAATAATGGGTTAGTTGAATTATTTAAAAATGATAACCATATGGCTATTTTGGATATTCCAAACAGAAAAGTATTTAACGTAGCCAAAGAAGCTATTGCTACAATCGATGGCAACTTACTTGGAGGTGGGCAGTGGGTCGTAAATACTGTAGATAAAAGAGAAATATGCAAACTGTCTGCATCAAGGTCTGAGTGGGCAAACAGTATCAATAAACTAGATTTAAAGATATTCCAGAAAGCTAGCGAAGATCAAAGCGAACAAGGCATAATTAATTTTTTTGAGTCTTTAACTAAAGAGGCAAATCTCAGGTGGTCCATGTTACCCCATAATTACGATCTCAATAATGAAACAGAAGAAATAAAGATTTCAGTAATCTTTTTAAGTACTATACTATACGTACTCTACATGAGTACTTACCGACCTTCCGACGAACTCTCTTAAAATCTCCATCAAAGGTTCCTCTTGATCCCCGCCTGGCACCTCTGCGTAGGGGTTTCTTATATGAAATTTCTTCCCTTAAAATTATTTTGTGGTAAAATAGCTGTATGGTTATTATAAAGGAAACTCCATACTCGAAAGAAGAAATTGAAAAATTAGCAGAGCTTTTTGAGGTATATATAAAAACAGTTTTTGATACTGAAAAAGAAATATGTTGTGCCGGATGCGATAGACACTTCGACTGCGAGCAATTGTTGCTCGAAAATGGTTCTAAGCAAGAAAATCTTTGGGGTGGTGGTATAGATATTGCAACAAACACAATCGACTATAATTCATTCATTAATATCAGGCCTAAACAAAATAATCGTGGCAATGAAATCCAAGATATGGTCGTAAGGGAACTATTTGACAAGCTTACAAAGAAATTTTTTAAGGAAGTCTTATGACATTCGATGAAAAATATGCTATTCAATCAATGGCGATGGATCTAAAAAGAATATCTCTAGGTCTTCAGAGAAATTCTGTGATCATGGCAGAAAGATTCTTGACTGAAGCCCAGAAAAGAGAGAAAGAAATATCTTATTCTTCTTGCCCTGAATATATCACTAATATTCTAAAAAAAATAAAGATAATAAATCTCAAAAACAATTCTAAAATTGCCGAAGACGCCCAAATGTACAGCACATTATTACAAAATTTTTCTAGCCGGTAATCTTGTCGTCCCGCCTGGCCCCTCTGACGATTTTCGGTTAAAATTTAATACCCTCAAAGCAGTGGTTCGAGCTCAGATTGAAGAGAGCGATTATTTGTTGCATAATAAGTAAGATAATATTCAACAAAGGACATGGAGATGAAAACAAATATGGCTGGCCACCCAATTAAATGGCTATGGAATATGAAAAAAATAAATACTCCGCTTTCCACCTCATATTATCTTGACGGTTTCCACGCTAGTATCAAGGCATTTGAAATTCCCAAATCTATTTCAGCCATAGCATATTTCGATGGCGATCTTTATTTCGACGAGGAAGAAATTGAAATTACAAAATCATTTTTAGCCTACAATGTCGATAAGAATTTTTCGTACCCGGATAAAATCGCCAATAAAATATTTCACCTCGCAACCAAAATCAGGTTCAAAAAAGATTATAATCAATCAAAATTACACAATATGACGCCTCTAGAATTAATCAATTTTCTTCAAAAAGAGTTAAAAACATTTATAGAAATTAATGGCTATATGAGTTATCGGGGTTCTGTACAAATGGCAGACATTCTTCAAGAAAAAGCATATAATTTAATTATTTTAAAAGCTGCGATGAATAATAAAATAGATCAGCTAGAATCTTATCTAGAAACTCTTAGCGAGCCGAATAATAATAGTATTGTCATAGAAGAACGCAAATCGGCTCTAAAAAGTGCCATAGATTTTCCGAATTTTTCATCCGAACAAAAGAATCAATGCATTGATTATCACATTAAACAATTTAATTGGATGTCATATCATTGGTTCATAGGTAAATCACTTCAAAGAGAAGAAGTTGCCAAGCGTTTTATGGAATTATCTAAAAATGCCGCGAGTGAACTAAAAAATATTATTAAGGAACAAAAAGCACAAGAAGAAAAACAAAAACAAATTTTCAAAGAATTAAATTTTGATAATAAAAATATTAAATTGATTAAACAATATCAAAATTGGATTTTCCTTAGAACTTATGTGAAAGATAGTATCAACTTATCTGCTTATAACTTATTGCCAATCTTATATGAAATAGGCCAAAAAGTCGGGATATCTGGCGAGTTGATGCCATTTTTAGTAAAAGAAGAAATATATAATATAGGTAAAGAAGATATCAAATCGCTCAAGGAGAAGATACTAGACCGCCAAAAGGGATTTTCAATTTCTGTAACGGGTGGAAAATTCAATTGGGAAACGGGCAATCTAATTCAAAATGATATTTCAAAATCAACATCGTCGGATAAATTTATAAAAGGCCAAATTGCTTTCAAGGGTGTAGTTAAGGGCACGGTAAAAATAGTCAATAATCCTTCACAACAAATCAAGGTTGAAAAAGGTGACATCTTAATAACCTCTATGACCACGCCAGATCTATTGCCAGCCATGGAAAAAGCTGCTGCTTTTGTCACAGACGAGGGCGGTATTACTTGTCATGCGGCCATTATGGCCCGGGAAATGCACAAACCCTGCGTGATCGGCACGAAAAATGCGACTAAAATATTAAAGGACGGTGACCTTGTCGAAGTTGATGCCGAGAAAGGGATTGTTAGAAAACTACCACGTACTTAACCACAATATTTTAATTCTCTTCTTACCTCTTCCTATAATTTAAGATATCGAGTTTTGTTTCCTGTGTTGGTGCGGCAGTGGGTTTGTCCTTATTTAGGAGGTTAAATACAGTATTTGTCAAATGTGCCAACTCTGAAGATATCTCTTTTTCAGTGTTTTTACTAATTTTCCACTCTCCCTTAATTCTACCTTCGTATTCGATCTCCATTTGATAATCTACTCCGGAATTACTCGTACATTTATCAATCCCTATACGGTATAATCTGCCGGAAACATTATTGAGTGGCCAAATAGCCAACCTATTGCGTTGCAAATAGTCACTTCTGGTAAAGGATCCTAATTTATTTTCAATTATCTTGAGCACTTTTTTACTGTTAGAAACATTGAAATTAAACCATGGATTTTTGATTTCCTTTCTTTTTATAATACATCCTAGATGGTAACTATCCTTAATAAATTTGGCTTCGTCTTTGTATATAAGTCGAAATTTATTAATTTTGAACGATAACTTAATAACCTCGTCAATCTGCGGATCAACTAGTTTCTGAAAATAATAGTATACTCTTGATGTGCATTCAACATGCGGATAATAACTTAAATCCAAATTCTTATCAAATCCATTATCCAAAGCATCTTTAATTTTAAATAATACCATCCATGGATCGTTGTCGCTGATGGAAATTTTTGATTCGATTTCATATTCTGGCAACTCGTTGATTAGTTTATTTACATACTTAAACCGCAAATCCTTAAGAAAATTGTAGATTTGATTTTTTTTAGAGATTACATTTAAATAATTTTTACTCTGCAGTATTTTCAATAATTCCTGATATGTTTCCGAATTCATTGATTCTTTACTTGCCTTGATTTCAATACGGACGCTTCCATCATTACCGATCCAAGAGAATCCATTTATCGGATCGAAATATCCATACCGAACGTTTTTGTCTATAGTTAAACGCAAGTCCTTTTCTTTATCTGAAATATAATGCTGACGATAATATTGGCAGACAGCATGGGGACGCAACTTAACTTTAGAGATTCTCTTTTCTAGTTTTTTTTCACTCCAGGAGCAAAAGTCGTCAATTTTCATTGTTTTTCGAATTTTTTCCTTACGGTCAGGATCCGAAGCCCCCTTCCTTAAATTCGCAAATGTAATCATTCAAATAATCTATAGTAATATTTTTATCAGGTCTCTTCACGTATCGCCGAGCTCTTATAGAAATACCCCAAGGAACTCTAAGATCTTCTGTATTAAGATAAATAGTTTGCGAATAATTATTTTTCGAAAAACTAACCGGCTTGAGTATTTTTCTCAAATCTCTTATAAATGATCTCAATTGTCCTTTGGGCAGTACTAATCGTCTCTCAAACCTTTTCGTATCAATATTTGCCACATAAACCCCCTAGTAATATGCTCATCTATTTTATACAACTTAGTTGTATACCTATTGATGTGTAAAAGTCAATAGGTATTAACTTAGAAAAAAACAATAAACTTAAATCGGTTGGACAAAATATCTTCACTCAAAGAACCAGAATAAAATTATTAGAACAAAACAAAAACCGCTCGCAACTTGAGCTCTCTAATCTAATCTTTCCAAGCTCTACCAGCCTCTTCCGCCGCCCCCTCCTCCACCGCCGCCGGAAAATCCGCCGCCGCCTGCCCCCGAGGAGGAAGGTGATGAGGCAATTGTACTGGCCATATTTGACGATAGAGATTCTAAAGCTGTCTCGAAATGATCTAGGTTAAAATCCCCGCTTGTAAGTAATGCCCCTTGAAGCCACATTGGATGATACGAATTGAAATATTCTTCTCCATATATCTGCTGCATGGCTTTTACCCATTTCTTCGTTAACTGGAATATCATGGCATAAGGCAAAAATTTCTCAAATATATTCTCTTTTTCATTAAACTGCTGGCGATACTTTTCAGCAGTTTCTAGATACATCTTGAAACCCTTTATTCTAAGCTCAAGCTCCGCTCCCTGCTGTGTTCTGGATGGCATAATAAAGGCAAAAAATAACATAATCAAAGCTCCAGCCAACAATCCTCCCCCAAGTGCAGGTACCAAGGCAAGCAAAGAAAACCCACCGAATAAAGATATGACAGCCAAAGCTACCAGCCCGTACTTAATATAGTTACCGGTTAATTTAATTAACCCGGCAGTCTGCAAACTACCATCAATATTTTTTATAATCCCTGGTAATTTTAGATAGAATTTATTTTTCAAACTTGATAGCAAAATCTCCGACTGCCCGTCAAAAAGTTTTTCGTAAATAATTTTTTCCGATTCACCCAAGCTCTGAATATTTTGCCCGGATGTTCTCAATTTATAATCTTCTTTAGCAAAAATTCCCGTTTTTCCAATTAATTCAATTGTAATGTAATTTTTTACAGCCAAATTAACGATAGTTGCCGAAATAAAATGATTGAGCAGTCTGCCATTGGAATCAACCATCCCCATATCAATTGGGCTAAGATCCTTTGGTATCTCAAATTCGGGTGCAACTGCACGGTTAATCTTGGGATCCCTGCCATATTTCGCCCAGATAAGATAACATAATAACAGCACCATTATAGGCCAAGAGAAACCGGCAATATTAAATAATTTTTTTACACTATCTGGTAGAGTAATTTTCCCGCCGCCGGTATACAGCTCTTCATCCTGTTTAGTCAAAATATAGGGCTGGAAAATATTTTTGGGCACTGTCACCGATACTGTTATTCCCTCTTTCGGCAGTAATTTTCTGCTCGATTCGACAGCTAAAATATTACCTCCCCATTTATAACTGGCTATCTGAGAATTTTGTCCAAATCCACCGCCGTATAAGTAGACAACTGGTGTGCCTGTCGAAGTAACCTCTGGAGGAAATACGATTCGAGCTGTAAAATTGTCCGTCTGAAGATCCCAAAAAATACCATTCAAATTCCAATAGAACTCATCAAATTCTGTATTTCCAGACCTGATAACATTCTTTGCTATATATTTAATCCTATAATCATTCTCTCCGGTAACTGTAATATTTGGATCGCCTATTTTCCATGTAATGGTTTTATCTGTCTGGTTAATAATCTCCTGGAAGTCGTAGGGTTTATTATTAAAGTCGGTTATGCTTTGCAGTTTGATTGGTGATTTTATTATATCGGTAGTTGTTTTTTGTGCCTGCAAAGGCAATATTCGGAAAATTCCATGCTTACCTACGCAATTACCGCAATCGGCTAAAATATTTTCTGTTATAGTAGCTGTCGAATCTTTATTTAAAATTATTTCTGATTCAAATTTTTTAATTGACCACTCATTAATATCGGCTCTAACTGGCAAGGTTATGCTATATAAAGCAGTAACGATAATTGGGACAAGAAGAAATTTTAAAATATATTTAATAATTTTCCTCCATCTATACTATTATAATGAAAAACCCCACAATTTAGCAAACTCTACCTTTATTACCTCTGAAAAATGGTGTAGTATATAGAAGAAAGGAAAATATGACTATCCAGGAAATTTTTGAACTTTGCATTCAAACAGGTATAGACAATGACCCGAGAGGCCGCCAAGGTATAGAAAAGTTACTCTCCAAAAATAAAAAAGAATATAGCGAATTAACAGCTAAAAAGAAAGCCGAGTATGATAAAGATAGGTTAACTAATCCTTATTCAGATTCAGCTATTCATTTTGGTGATCCTAATAAAGTAATCAAACGAATTCTTATCGGCATAGATATAGATTCCGCCGAAGTTTTATTAGCTAAAGAATTAGAGAGAATGGGCAAACCGATTGATCTCATTGTTAGCCATCACCCAATTGGCAAAGCTTTAGCACTGCTCCACGAAGTAATGGATATCCAAACTGAAGTTCTAGTAAAAGCCGGCATGCCTGAGAATATTGCTGAAGGCACTCTTCAAGAGCGTCTGGCGCAAGTTTCTCGCGATGTAGCCCCGATAAACCATTATCAACCGATAGATACTGCCAAAATATTAAATATTCCTATCCTAAATGTCCATACACCGGCAGACAACTGCGTTTGGCATTTTGTAGATCAATATATTCAGGATAAAAAGCCCCAAACAGTAGGGGAGATAATTGATTGCTTAAAGGAAATTCCTGAATACAATAAGGCAATCAAATTACAAGCAGGACCGGTAATATTTTCCGGAGAAGAAAAATCAAGAGCGGGAAAAATAGTTGTATCGGGCATGACTGGAGGTACCGGCGGTTCAGAGAAAGTCTATGAAAGAATGAGTCATTATGGAATAGGCACGGAAATCGCTATGCACATTGCAGAAAAAAGCCGGGAGGAAGCGGCTAAACATTACATCAATGTTGTGATAGCCGGACACATAGCTTCCGACTCGATTGGTCTCAATCTAATAGTTGATAAATTGGAAAAAGCCGGGATAGAAATTATTCCCTGCTCGGGTTATATACGCCACTCACGGGAGAAATAAAATGTATAAAGAGGACTGTATATTTTGTCAGATTGCCCTTGGAAAATTGCCTTCTCATAAAATATGGGAGGATGATAAGTTTCTCGCTTTCCTCTCCATTTTTCCCAATACCGAAGGTTTTTCTGTCGTTATACCGAAAGATCACTATCCAAGTTATGCTTTCGACTTACCTGATGAAATTCTCTGCGACTTAACTTTAGCAGCCAAGCAAGTTGGAAAATTATTGGATTCCAAGCTCAAAGACGTAGGAAGAACTGCATTAGTTTATGAAGGTTTTGGGGTAGATCATGCTCATGTGAAACTTATTCCAATGCATGGTACAAAATCGGATAATTGGCAGGCAATTAAATCCAATTTAGATAAATACTTTGAAAAATATGAAGGATATATCTGTACTAACGATTACAAAAGAGCTAATGATAAAATACTAAATAAGTTAGCCTCACAAATTAGAAACTAATCATTGTTTATGGAGGGAAAAATGGACGAGGCCCTAAACTATTCCCAACCCGATTCACCCATTAATGTAAACGAGCCAACTACTCCCGCCCAGACAGAAGATGATTTTGATACAGATAAATTCTTACTTCATCGAAAAAGAAAAAAATTAATAATACTGGCTGTTGTTGCTGTAATTATCTTAATACCAATATTAATTTTTTTCCTGCGCCCAAAAGAGGACATTATTTATCAAAGATATGAAGAATTTGGTCCTTGCTTGACCGGCAATGAGAACTGTTACCAGAAACTGGTAATCCACCAGTCAGGTCTTGTTGTTTATGAAGGAAAGGAAAATAAGCAAATCCAGATAAGTGACAAAGGAATTAGAAAAATAAAATCTATTATCAATAACTCGCAGATCATGGAAACAAACTGCCAAGAACCCCCTATACTTATGGCATATAAATCAACCCATACTCTGTCTATAAACGGCGCTCGAAAGGTCATTGAAGCCCCTGGTTGCGAAAACGAATTCGATGTTCTCGATCTATCTATTGAGAAGCTGCTCAAATGATCTATTATTAAACTATGAAACGCTTTCTTATTTTCTTTTTTTCTGGAATAGTCCTTATTGGGATCGTATTTTATATTGCTCAATTATCCAATATGAGATCTGATAATTTAATCACATCACCCTATCAGACTCCGCAAGGAAAAGTTTTAGGTGTAACCACTAAATCCTCACAGCCAAAGCAAATCATAACACCCATCAATATTATAATTACTAAAGATCCGATTTTTCTTTATTGGCCGCAAAAGGTAACTATTGAAACACTTCCAAATATTGAGGTCAGAATGAAGACAACCTATTTTAATGGTAATATTAATAATAATGGCACCAAATCAGGTACATCAGACCGCAACGGTAAATTTGTTGTCAGCTGGACAGTTAATGGCAAAAAAGATATTTTGGGACTTGCTACAGTTGATGTTTCGGTGGGCTCTCTTGAGACATACAATCAGTCAAATGCGTACTTCCAAATTGTCACTTATCAAAAGTAACCGCATAATTTTATTTTTATAGTAATTTATTCTCGTTATTGTATATATTTCATTTATCTTCCAGGCATGGTAAATTATACTAAATTCGCAATCGAGCAGAAGTCTGAACATCAAAGGAGACTATGGAAAAACCTAATGTTGTCGCCATCGGTGGTGGTAGCGGTCTATCGGTACTTCTAAGGGGACTAAGAATCTTTCCAGTTAACATCTCTGCTATTGTAACCATGACCGATGATGGGTCTTCCAGCGGTCGTCTTAGGCGCGATTATGGTATCCTGCCGCCGGGTGATATCCGACAATGTCTTGTTGCCCTGTCAAATGATGAGGAACTGGCTACGAAATTATTTGATTATCGTTTTCCCAACGGACGTGGTCTTTCCGGTCACAACTTTGGTAATCTTTTCCTCACCGCCCTATGCGACATTACCGGCAGTTTTGAACAAGCCGTGAGAGAAGCCAGTCAAATTTTAGCCACTTCTGGAAAAGTTATCCCTTCAACTTTAAGCAATGTTAATATTGCCGCCGAACTTGAAAACGGCCATGTCGTTTTAGGAGAATCGAATATTCCGGTCATGGGACATCGTACGCCTATTAAAAGAGTTTTTTGCGTGCCGGATAAAATTAAAGCAAATATAGAAGCGATTCAAGCAATCCAATCAGCCGATTTCATTATTATTGGACCAGGTAGTCTCTACACGAGTATCATCCCTAATTTACTTATCAAGGGAATAACCAAAGCAATCCTCGACAATAAGAAAGCCCAGAAAGTATTTGTCTGTAATATCTCCACTGAACGCGGGGAAACCGAAAAGTACAGCACAGAAGATCATATTGATGCCCTTTTGAGTCATTCTTCCCCTGATATTATCACCGCTTGTTTAATAAATGACAAAGTCGTCCATGCCAATGGCGATGAAGGTAAGCTTGGTTTTGTCCATAATATTACTTCAGCCAAACAATCATATAAAAAAATAAAACTCATTCGAGCTAATTTAATTGACGATAAAAGACCTTTATTTCACGATTTCAAAAAAATTGTACCGGTTTTAGCTTCAATTCTCAAATTAAACCAAAACGTCCCTGCTTAAAAGAATCAGGATATTCTAGATTATTTTTGCAGTTCAATTATAGTACCAGTTGTCGGGTTGATTGCCAGACCTCTTCCAATAGGATCAGGTGGTATTTTATCTATTATCTTGGCCTTTTCTAAATCCCCCAAATTCTGCGGAAAATTTCCGAATTTCTGCTTATAGATTTTAGCCGCTGTCTCGAGCTCTTCCATCAAAACTATATGATCCATATATTCTTTAGCCCGTTTTCTAACTTGCTTATTCTTTGCCTTCTGGTAGATCCCTTCATAAAGTTTATAAGCTAATAACCGCTGATTGACTTTTTCATAATTGATTCCCGCCATTATAGCTGCCATCTCAGGTGCTCCGTCAATCTTTGAAGCCATCTCAAAATATTTAGCTGCCATTTTATTATCATGCAGATTGAATCTGTAGATCATCGCCAGATAATATGGAATCTCCCAATTATCGCGCATCTCCTTAATTTTCAATCCTTTATCCCCCAGCTTGATGGCATCTTTAACAAACCCTTCTCCTGGCAGCATCAACAATCCAAATGAATAGGGATAAGCAAATTTTTTATCTAGATCCGTCACGGTCTCTATCATAATTGGCAGTTCTCTATAACGCTCATTAGGCAAACCGCCGCCATAGTACTGGATAGTTTGCAGCCACATAATATCGGCGATCAGATTATCCAATCCAAAAGAAGTTTTCTTTAAAACTGCAGATGGTAGGGGATGAGGCTCAATCATAATATTGTAAGGAATATCTGGGTTTTTCCCGAGCGCTGTTTTCCAATTATCGTAATATAGTTGAGACAATATTATTCCAGCTAATATAATAAGAACCAATAACCAATTTGCGATGCGAGCAAAGATAAATGGAATTTTCATCTAAAATTCCTGTTTTTTCAAGATTGCAATTCCCAGATAAATAAGAAATATACAGTAAACTGCGCTATAGGCAATAGCAAGCAGGGTTTGCTCTAACGATGCCCCGATGCCGTATACGACATTATTTCGGATATTGAATTTCTCTAAATTAGGGAAGACATAATATGCCGCTTCCAAAAGATACTTACTAAAGCCAGTCGAAGTCTTTACTATGTGCATAATTGTTGAGCTGCTATGACCGATTAAAAACAACAAAAGCGAATAAATCGCACTCGATATCGGCGCCGTGAAGGTGGAAAACATCAGGGTCAACCCAATCATAAGTAAAACTTCTAAATAATTAAATCCTATAGCTTGCAGTGATAAAATATCCCATTGCCCAGTTTTATACTTAATTAAACCTATATAAAATATACTCATAAGCAATATCATCACCAGCATAGTGGCCGCCAGCCCAAAGAATTTTCCAATTATTACATCGCTTCGCTTGACCGGCTTGGAAAGCAGTAAAAAAATTGTGCGTTTATCAAGCTCTTTATATACAAGGTTGGTCCCAATAAAGACTGCCATCAAAATACTAAAAAGAAAAATACTCGCCAAGCCAAAGTCTTTCATTACTTTAATGTCTTGATCTAGTGAAATCGAGCCGGCTAAAGTGGAGCCGATGATCATCAGTGCGGCAAACACAAAAATCACATACAAGATTCTATCTCTGACGGTTTCTCTAAAAGTATTTTGTGCTACTGCTAGGATATTTCTCATTTATCCTCTCTTCGTCTTTTTTCGATTAGTTTAACAAAAAAATCTTCCAAACTTTTTGATCCTTTTACTAAACTCTTTGGTTCGCCTCGAGCAATTAATTTTCCTCGGTCAATGATGCCGATTTGATCGCAAATTTCTTCTGCGTCAGCTAGAATATGTGAATTAAGAAATACCGTCTTTCCTTCTTTTTTCAAATCCTTAATGATTTCTTTAATTTGCCTCCGTCCTAGCGGATCTAGTCCGTCCAACGGCTCGTCAAGGAAAATTATCTTCGGATCATTTATTAAAGCAGATGCTAATCCAAGCCGCTGATTCATTCCTTTGGAATATTTTCTTACTGGTATATCTGCCGCATCCGCTAATCCTACTTTCTCCAAGAGCTCTTTGGTGTTTTTAATTCTCACTTCATGAGCAATAGGGAAAAGCTTACCGAAAAAATCAAGCATTTCTCGTCCAGTTAGATAGCTATAAAAGTATGGATGTTCCGACATAAAACCAATCTTTTCCTTGGTTGCAAGATCGGTGTTAGATTTCCCAAAGATTTTGATTTCCCCGGAGCTTGGGAATGCCAATCCAACTATCATCTTTATTGTGGTTGTCTTGCCTGCTCCATTTGGTCCCAAAAAACCAAATACCTCGCCCTTCTTTAAAGACAGAGTTAACCGGTCAACTACATGGACATCTCCTCCGTTCAGGTGGTAAGATTTACTAAGATTCTTTATATTTAATACGTCCATAATTGGCATTGTATAAAATAAGTAATTTTTATGCAAGTTGATAAAAATATGATAAATGAAAAGTGCAAAAAAAAGAAAATAATAGTTGTTGTTGGTCCTACATCGAGCGGGAAAACTTCTCTGGCTGTAAAACTTGCCGAGCATTTTAATGGAGAAATTATCTCGGCTGACTCTCGACAGGTCTACATCGGTATGGATTTAGGAACCGGCAAGGAAGGGGATTCGGTTTCTATTAATTTACCCGACCTCGGACCTCAAAGTGCTCGTGTTATCCATGGTATCCCCCAATTTTTAATTGACGTCGCTACCCCTTTGGAAACTTACACTGTCGCAGATTTTCAAAAACAAGCCCTTACGCTTATAGATAATTTTGCCAATCGAGGGAAAATCCCAATTATTGTCGGAGGTACTAATCTATATATCCAAGCCCTTGTTGAAGGATTCTCAATTCCTGTAACCGACCAAAGAGAACTGACTATCAGGCAAGAACTCGAATTATTACCATCGGGTGAGATACTTGATAAATTAAAAGTGCTAGATCAAGTAAGTTTTGAGAAAATTAATCATCAAAACCTCCGCCGTATTATCAGAGCATTATCTGTCACAATGGCAACGAGCATACCCTTCAGTTATCAGCAAAAGAAGAGTGGCTCAAATTTCGATACTATATATTTCGGAAACGATCTTCCCCGGCAGGAGCTTTATCAAAAAATTGATAAGCGCGTTGATGACCGCATTGGAAATGGTATGATTGAAGAAGTACAATCTCTTATTGATAGCGGGATTCCTAAAGAGAGGTTAATCTCTTTTGGCTTAGAATACCGATATATTACTCTTTATTTAACAAACGAAATACCCAGCAAGGAAGAAATGATTGAAAAATTGAAATATGCTATCCATGCCTATGCCCGCCGACAGCTCACCTGGTTGAAAAATAGAACACCCGTTATATGGGTCAAAAATGAACACCAAGCAATCAGTCAGACTGCCAAGTTTCTTGCTAAGTAAATACCCACTTGTGTTATAATAAAAATAGAATATTCTTCGATTTAGGAGGCACTATGATTTGCCCTACTTGCCATACTGAAATGCAGATAATGGAAGTCGTTGATAAATATCATGAGATAGTGAAAGTCTCTCGATGCCCTCACTGCGGCAGTTTTTGGCTCGATCAGCATGAGTTAAGTCGTTTGGACGCCGGAATTGTTGAAGAAATAGATACTGTATTCCCCGATCCCAATAACGAGCAAATCCCTGGGGATTGCCCGAGATGTCACATTCCTCTAGAAAAATCAAACGAACCCAAACCTAATAATGTAGTTATGGAAGTTTGCAAGGAGTGTAAAGGGATTTTTATGAAAAGCGGCGATCTGGCTAAATATTTTGGCCTCCAACCGAAAGTATCCAGTCACGTTCCGGATAAAATGGGATTATTTTCCAGTCGCGATAGAATCTTAACGAGTATTATCTCGATAATTATTCTCTTATCAGGCGCCGGAATTGCAATTTCCCAACAAACTGGCTATGGTGCTTTATCTGCCGATAGTCTAATATCCACCCCGGGGATTCAACCTGTTTTACTCTACCTACTCATTGCCGTTTCCATCTTAGTGTTTATTATCGGTTTGATTCTAACTTTTTCCAAGCAAGGAAAAGCTATCCGTCTTCTTGGATGGTCCGCAATTCTACTAGCTATTGCTCTTATCTTTATTCTCTCAATTTAATTTCAAGGGGGAATATGTTAGCCAAGGTATTATCTGCAGCTATTGATGGCATTGGAACTACTACAATTGAAGTTGAAGCAGATTTAGGTCAGGGACTGCCCTCGTTTGCCATTGTCGGATTGCCAGATAAAGCCATTGATGAATCAAAGGAAAGAATCCGTAGCGCAATTAGAAATTCAGGCGTCAAATTTCCCACCAAAAGAATTACAATTAATCTCGCCCCTGCCAATATCAGAAAATCCGGCCCATCGTATGATCTCCCGATCGCTATTGCCTTACTGGCAAGTGACGAACAAATTCCGGTTGCAAGTCTTTCCAACTCCCTGTTTATTGGAGAACTATCACTAAATGGCTCCCTGCGATCAATCCCGGGTATTCTGCCAGTAACCCATATGGCCATCACGAAAGGGATTAAAAATATTTTTCTTCCATCCGATAATGCCGAAGAAGCCGCTCTCCTGGAGGGAATAAATATAATACCAGTTGCCAATCTTGACGATTTGATTTTTCATCTGAAAGAGGAAAAAATCATTCCCAAATTTAGAGGGTCAGATATCTCAAAATTAATAAAAAATAAACCGGCTAGTGTTGACTTTGAAGATGTTCGTGGTCAACAGCATGCCAAAAGAGCCTTAGAGATTGCCGCCGCTGGCCACCACAATATTATCTTTTCTGGTCCGCCGGGATCAGGCAAAACTCTGCTCGCTAAGGCGCTGATTGGAATTTTGCCGGATATGTCAAAAAAAGAAATATTTGACGTCACCACCATATATAGTATTGCTGGAGAAATAACAAAAGATAATCCGTTAATTATCTCAAGACCGATTCGATCTCCTCACCATACTTCAAGCTATGTCTCGATTGTCGGCGGCGGACAATTCCCCAAACCCGGCGAGATATCTCTTGCTCATCATGGCGTTCTTTTTTTAGATGAATTTCCAGAATTTCCCAGATCAGTATTAGAAACTCTTCGCCAGCCCCTAGAAGAAGGAGAAGTGGTTGTTGCCCGTGCAGCAAGTTCGGTTCGATTCCCGGCAGATTTTATGTTAGTAGCGGCTATGAACCCCTGCCCTTGCGGTTATTACACTGATCCGGAAAAAAATTGCCAATGCACTGCTCACCAAATTAATCTTTATCGTAAAAAGTTGAGCGGTCCCTTGCTTGACAGAATTGACTTGCACATTGAAGTTCCTCGTCTTAGTTTTGAGAAAATGACCGAAAAATCCGAACCTACTAAATCCGAGACTATAAAAAATCGTGTAACCAATGCACGTAAAATACAAAGCCAAAGATTTGAAAGTCTTCCGATCGAGCTCAACTCCCAGATGAATACACGCCAAATTGAAAAATTTTGCCAAGTTGATGAAACCTCCACCAATCTTCTTAGGCAAGCTGTCAATAAACTACAACTCTCCGGGCGTGCCTATCATCGTGTATTGAAACTAGCTCGAACTATCGCTGACCTTGATAATTCCAATGAGATTAAAACCCCCCATATTGCCGAAGCTCTACAATATCGCAGCCAAGCCCAATTCACTCTCTAACGTAATCATTATCTTAAAATAAATTTTTATGTGTTGTTATATCAAAACAAATAGTTGATTTACTATTCAACTCCATAGTAGATGATCAATTTTTAGTCCTAGAAATTACAATAAAATACTATTTAATCAATCCGGATATGATGTCAGCCACTTCAGTTACCCAATTAGTTTGATAATCTAATATCTTAGCGGCGACAAGCAATAGAATGATTATTCCGAAAACAATCCCAATTTTTCTAATCTCTGCCCTGACTTCGGTTGTTTTATGTAAAAATTTTTCTTGAGATGTATTGATCTGTTTTTTAGATGTGCTGGATATTACTTCTGTTTTAGAGGTAATCTCTGGCTCAGGGGCTACTGCAGGCATGTTTGGCTCATTGACCGACTTTTCTGCGAGTGACTCTCGAATAATTTTTGCTCTTTGTTGTTTTTTTAATTTGCTTTTCCATTTTTTTGACATTATTCCTCCATTCGAATAATTACTATCCAAGCCAGATTATAAACCTGTATTAGACTTTACACAAGACAGCAGAAATGGTAAAATGGTATCATTGCGGGTGTAGTTCAGTGGTAGAACGTCTCCTTGCCAAGGAGAAGGTCGGCGGTCCAAGTCCGCTCACCCGCTCCAGCTTCATACGCAACTGCCTAAACTAGTCCAGTTTACTATTAAATACTTTTACCTTTGGCAGTATGGCGTGATGGCCGAGAAGTTAGGCAGCGGTCTGCAAAACCGTTCACTCCGGTGCAATTCCGGATCACGCCTCAAATCACCTGAAGATTTTAATTCAGAAATGATCAGGAGTAACTATGGCTCACATATTGATTGATACAGAAATCATCTTGGCAATAGTGCTTATTATCAGTATTCTCCTCCAGCATCAAGGCACAGGTCTTGGCGGCGCTTTCGGCGGAGAAGGTAATTTCTATCGCTCCCGCCGCGGTCTAGAAAAAGTGCTGTTTTATTTTACTATTATAATTGCTATCCTGTTTGCACTAGTTGCTTTGGTTCTTCTGGTTGTTAAATAGCAAACTGGAGGACACGATTTCCTTTCTGGAAAAAATTTTCCAATTACACCCGACGAAGTTACCTCAATTTCTAACTAAAAGAGAAAAAACAGTTGTTTTGGCTCTCCTGCTTTTTATATTAACTGGCGCAGCTTTCTTGATGCGCCAAAACTATTTAGCCAGTACCAAGGAAATTCCGGACTATGGCGGTGTGTACACTGAAGGACTATTTGCAGATTCGCTTCCCACCGTTGACGAATCAATCAGCTACTTAACTCATATCGGTTTAACCCGCCTTGGAAATGACGGAACAATTAAACCGGCTGTCGCCAAAAGTTGGCAGGTTAGCGAAGATGGAAAAACCTATACTTTTCAATTAACCAAAGGATACTCGTCATCCCGGGTAGCTGGCTATATTCGCAATCAAAAAGGCAGCTGGTCAGAAGTACAAATTAGTTCGCCTGACTCAACTACGATCAAATTTACCTTGAAACAACCATATGGTCTCTTTCTTGCCTCTACCTTAAGACCTGTATTACCATATGGCGCTTATAAAATTAAAGAGCAAAATGATAAAGAAATTACCCTCACTCCTAACGATAATAAGCCGTTCCAAAAACCATACATTGAGGAAGTGATTTTCCGTATCTATCCCAACAAGGATAAACTCTCAAAAGCGATAAAAAGGGGGGATGTTATAGCGACCGATGAGAATGTAAAACCACAATTACCCCAATATTCAGTCTCTTTGCCGAGGTACAATGTTGCTTTTTTCAATACAGGAAAAATTACCGACACAAATCTGCGAAAACAGACCATAGAAGGACCCGCATTTACTCAAGCGCTATCGCTTAAGCTTTTAAGACCCGATACCGAATCTGCCGCGAAATTTACCAATGCTCTAATTAAGCAATTTACCCGATTAAACATCAAAGTAGACGAAAAGACTATAAAAAGTGTTACTTTATTAAGTAGCGAAGCCCAAAAAAAACAATATGACATACTGGTATATGGTTTCAACACTGGGTATTATGACGACCTGTATCCTTACTGGCATTCAAGCCAAATTCCACCGACAGGCATGAACTTCAGCCAATTGAAAAATAAAACATTAGATCGTTTAATGGAGGAAGCTCGTCTGACCCTAGATGATAAGGTTAGAAAAGACAAACTTGCAGCAGCTAAACAAATAATCTTAGGAGAATATGGAGCAATATTCCAAGACGATCAACCATATAACTTTTATGTTGCCGAAAAGATCAAAGGAATAAATATAACATCAATGATTATTCCATCTAACCGCTTTTCTTTTCTAGATTCTTGGTATATAAAAACAAAGAGGGTTAAAAAATAAATTTGGGCATGTGGCGGAATTGGTATACGCGCTACGTTCAGGTCGTAGTGAGAGCAATCTCGTGGAGGTTCGAGTCCTCTCATGCCCACACAGGCGAAAACTTGACTAGTAAACGCTGGGGGTCTATTCTTAAGTTGGCTCGAATGTTTTACGGCCAAGAGGTCGAAAAAATCCCGCCCGCCCGAATTCTTGATCCTCGAAAACTGCCAAAGAACCTGGAAAAAATACCTGTGGTGAGCTTGTCGAATCCATCGGCTCGAACCACATTTTGCCTGCCCTGAGTCGAGTCGAAGGGTAAAAGAAAATTTTAAGGGATTTTATTAACTAAAGGAGGGAAATGAAAAAGTGGTTTTGGGTTATAATCATTGCCATTATTTTAGCTATATCAAGTCTCTTGGTAGGCCTTTACTATGCAGGTAAGCAAGAAAAAATACCCCAATATCTCTCCCAGACTTTAGAGTCTGGTAAACTACAGTTAAAGAATGCTAATTCAGTTTTAGAACAGGCACAAAAAGCCTTTGAAATTGCCAGAAAGTATTCTAGCAATCCACAACTTTATTCCGTGATAGTAGATAAAAAATATGGGTCGTTTAATTTCAATCGACCAGACAACAGTTTCGATTTTCATAGTGATGAAGAAAAGTTTGATTTATTATTTTCAATCATACCAGAGACTGGAGAATATAAAATAACTAAATCGTCAATTAAGCTTATGGTCGATGGTGATAAGCCATTCTCTTTATCTGAAATATTGAAAATTAAAGATTTTCCAGAGGTTTTGACTATTGCTGAAACGCAATTCCAAGTCTACAACCAGAGATATCCTGATTCAGGTGGTAGTTATTTTGCTACCTTATCCCAGCGCCAAAGTCAGCCTCTTAACTGGAGATTCGTTTACGGCGTCTCTAAAGATTATTATAATCGTGTTGAGAATGCAAGATCGATGAGAGTGGTTGTAAACTCCAAATCACTACAAATTTTAGAAGTAAGATACCCGTGGCAGAACTAGAATAAATTTCTGATGCGGTGGCCTGGTAATTAACGCCAAAGAAAAACTGGAAATTGTTAAGGTTCAAGAATTCAGGTGGGTGGGTTTTTATTCCCTCGACTTGGTTCGACTTCGCTCACCACAGGTCGCTCGGGACAGGTCGCCTGACGGCCGAAATACGTTCGAACTATTTTCAGAATAGAGCACAAATCAGACACAAATCAGACACAAGTATGCATAAGTTGAGATACATCGGTAACACCCCTAAAATGCATTAGGAGGTACCGATGGGTATAAAAAGTACACAAAAATGGGCGTTCATTAAATCAAGGCCTCACATTCTCCTCGACCGCTGCGAAAGATGGAGACGGGTTGCTAAAATGCAGAGCATCTCGCGCGAAGGAATGCGTCGACTTGAATGGATAATTTACTATGAAACTAAAGGAGAATTTAATGCCACTTTCACTTGTCGGCACTTCGGCATTGCCAGAAAAACCTTGTATAAGTTCCTGGATCGTTTTGACTCGGCCGACTTCCAAACTTTAGAAGATAAGTCCCGTGCTCCTATTCATGTCCGGCAAAAAGAGATAACCCTCTTAGAAGAAGACCGGATTAAGCTCATTAGAAAACAAGATCTTTCTCAGGGTAAAGAAAAGATTCGTCAGGAATACAACGAGCGTTTTGGTGAAGATATTTCCTGCCATAAAATCCTCTACACCATCCAAAAACATAAACTCTACCCAAATCCACAAAAGATCGAAAAGCAAAAAGAGCGAAGTAAGGCCAACCGTACCAAGAAAAAGATAACTGATCTTAAAACCAGAAACACTAATACTTTAGGGTTCTTAATCCAAATAGATACCATTGTGCTTCACCTGTTTGGTCTAAAAAGATATATCTTAACCGCTATAGACAAATACGGCAAGATTGCCTTTGCCCATACCTACAAGAACCATAGCTCGGGGTCTGCCAGTGACTTTCTAAAGCGGCTTAATTATCTTTTTGACGATCAGATTGTTAATATCCAGACCGATCATGGCTCAGAGTTTGCCAAGGAGTTTGAAGAGGCCTGCAAGCAACTAAAGATCGAGCACTACTTTTCCCGAGTCAGAACCCCCAAGGACAATGCCGTCGTAGAAAGATTTAACCGAACCCTGCAGGAAGAATGGTTAGATCATGGACATTTTCACCCAGATCTTTTAATATTTAACAAGAACTTAACTCACTGGCTTGCCTACTACAATTCCAAAAGAAGACATGCCAGTCTAAACTACCAGTCGCCAATTAATTATTGCATCCAAACAGGACGACTGTTACCGATGTCCTCAACCGGTACAAAGTATTGACAAACTTAATCAAATAAGGTATAATTTCTCTACAAAACCGAAAAGGCAAACCCGCCGTGAGACGGGGACGCAAAGCCATGGATCCAGCTCTTTTTTGAAAAGGGCTGGGCAGCCAGGCTACCGAAGTAAAGTCCCTTACCTTTTTTCGAATAAGCCCAATCTATAATTAGATACTGGCGTTTCGATAAAAAGGTGAGTGGATAAAATGCACTCAAGAAAATGTCTGTGCTTCGGCTCGGGCATTTTCTTTATTTTTCGGTTTTGAATAATCTCAAGGAGTTTGGCGTTGTTTGTACATTTCAAATGGCCGCTAGGTGGTTTCCCCAAGGTCTATCACTATGATGATTTCCCGCGGATCGTGCATCCTGAGGAAATTGCTTACTGGCGTTTCGACGAAGACAAGGGACTTATGATCCCTGTCCAAATCCGCTACGGGATACTAAAGCACTTGAGCGAAATAATTCCAGTCTATTGCTCTGAGACTGCGCCTAACCATCTCTATGAAATCAAAGCGAAATGCCGGTATTCCAAAGAGAAACTCGTCAGCCGAATATTCTTCTATCAACCGGTGCTGATCTTGCCGGATGAAGAAGCGGTCTTCGACATCAAGGAATGGAAGGGGATGAAACTCTTCTACCATATCAAGTGCAACGGTGAAGGATGCAATGGCCAGAGCGCCGAGCGATTTGTTTCCTGCGACTCACTGGAACCCAAAGCATGCGATGACTATTGCCAGAAGTGCGCTAAACCCTTGAGTGCCGATATCAGGTTTGCCTATATCAGCACAATACCGCGATAAACGACTAAAGGACCAGTCATGGTCCTTCTTTTTATTTTCTTGATAAAATTAACGGGAAACAGTATAATTATCCAGATGAAATACCACATTTTAACCTATGGCTGCCAATATAACGAATGGGAAGCCGCTCGTATCAATTACATATTAGAAAAGCTTGGCTTTATTTTCACAAACCCTAAAGAAGCGGAAATTATTTTTATTAATGCTTGTGCTGTGCGCAAATCTGCCGTCGATCGAATGATGGGTCAGGTCCACAATTGGCAAGGCGAAGTCCATCGAAGCATCTTGGATGAAACACGGATGAATAATCCGAGTAAAATACCAAGAGCGAAGATGGAAAAAAAAATTATCATTTCCGGCTGCATTCTTGATAATGATCAAAAGAAACTGGCTGCAAAAAACGTCATCCTCTGGGATGGCAATCTTGAAAAACTAAAAGATTTTCTTACCATTCCAGATAGAAAGCTATTTGCCCAGTTAATAAAAAATAGTAATACCTCTTCTGCGTATCTGCCAATTATGTCCGGATGTAACAATTTTTGCTCGTATTGCGCCGTCCCTTACACCAAGGGCAGGGAAGTCTCGAGGCCATTTGACGAAATTGTCACAAGCTTCAAGGATTTAGTATCAAAAGGTTATAAAGTGATCACTCTCCTTGGCCAGAATGTTAATTCCTATCAATATGACTTTGCAAAATTACTCAAAACACTCAATAATATCTCGGGCGATTTTAAGATATATTTTACTTCTAATCATCCCAAAGATATGACCAGTGAAGTTATTGACGTAATTGCAAGTTCAAGCAAAGTTGCCAAAGAAATCCATCTCCCGTTTCAATCGGGCAGTGATAAGATTCTCCGGGCTATGAATCGCCCCTATACTAAAAAACAATATCTAGATTTAGTTAGAAAAATTAAAGCCAAAATACCGAACATTAAAATCTCGACCGATGTGATTGTCGGCTTCCCTGGTGAAACAGAGGAAGATTTTCAGCAGACTGTCAAGGTATTCAAAAAAGTCGGCTATTTCATTGCTTATGTCAACAAATATTCTCCCCGCTTTGGCACTGTCGCCCATAAACTAGGCGACCCTATTCCCTGGAGCGAAAAACAACGTCGTTGGCGTATTTTAGACGAAATCGCCAATCGTACTGGTTGATTTTTTCCGATTTTTACCCTATAATATATAATGTGCCGGGATGCTGAAATTGGTATACAGGCATGCTTGAGGTGCATGTGTCCGCAAGGACGTGGGGGTTCAAGTCCCCCTCTCGGCACCAAAGGGCAGTTAGCTCAGCGGCTAGAGCGCTTGGTTTACATCCAAGAAGTCACAGGTTCAAATCCTGTACTGCCCACCATCCTAGTACCCAAATTTGATAATAATATAAACTAGTAGTCTAATTAATTTATGAAAAACTCCACTAGTTCAAGAACTCGAGCAATAGAGTTACGAAAACAAGGTCTAAGTTATAGTCAAATATCATCTGAACTCAAGATTTCTAAGGGAACTCTTTCCTTGTGGCTTTCTAGTATTCCTTTATCTCAAGCAATTAAGAACAAAAATATCTCAGCAGCCAAATTACAATCCTCAGAAAATATCACCAAGTACAATAAAAAAAGAGCAGAGATTTATCGGGCAGGTATTAGTAAAGAACTAAAAAAATATTCCTCCGAAATAAAGGTTTTAACAAAAAAAGAACTATTTTATCTAGGACTCGGTTTATTTCTCGCCGAAGGAAGTCGAAAAGAAAAATGGATGGTTAGGTTCGTTAATTCTGATCCGCTGATAATTTTATTTGCTATGAGATTTTTCCGAGAAAGATGCGGAATTAATGAAAAATCTATTAGGATGAGAATACACATTCATGATAATTGCCAATATGATGAGTCTTTAAATTACTGGTCTGAAATAACTAAGGTGCCGAAGGGCCAGTTTTATAAACCACAAACATTAATTAGTAAGTCTAGTAAAAACAAAAGATACGCAAACCAGTTGAAATACGGGACGTTGCATGTTACAATAATGAGTGCCGATACCTTAAGAAAACTGATCGGCTGGACACAAGGATTGTCCAAACAACTTAACAAAATGCCGAGGTAGCTCAGTGGTTAGAGCACATGACTGAATTTTCGGTCCGCTCCAGAGTAATCTGGGGATGAGAACTGGGTGAATTCGGGGAAACTCATTGAAAAATCAATGACAATCCCGAGCCAAGTCCTAGAGGGTTTAAGTTCTAGGAAAGGTGTAGAGACTAGCGAGTGAGTCCCAACAATAATCTTGCAATTAGCGCCCGGCCCCCATCACGAAACTGGGGGATGAGATAGTCCGCATAATTGGAAAATCATGGTGTCGGCAGTTCGATTCTGCCTCTCGGCACCAAACCATTCGATGGTTAAAGACCAAAAAGGTTTGTAGAAAGGTCGTTCAGCCCATTCTATTTTTGTCGCATTAAGGATTAATTTTGCTCATTGAAGATCCCTAAAACATGCAAAAAGATTCAGAATGAATGAGCTGGACGGTTGAATATCCCATTCAACAAAAAAGCCCATGAACGATTGGAAAGAGTTTTTCTTATCAGTAAAAGACGTTCAGTGGATAGACTTCAAAAAGCTGGTAAACTGGTCCTATTTGTCAGATACCGCTCTACCTCTTACAAGTCCGCTGGTCGCTCTTTTAGGTTATGTCTTTCTCGCCATCATTATTATTGGCATAATATTCAGTGCCGTATTAGGTAAGAAAAATAAGAAACTGCCAATCTACTCTAAACTCATCGGCCATATAACCAATATGTCCTTATGGTTGGGAATAATAGGCCTGATTCTAGTGTTGGGACGATTCCAGGGCATTTATATGCTATCTAGCCGATTGCTGTTACTGGCCAATCTGCTAGCTATCACTATCTGGAGTGCCTGGATTCTATATTACTCTCTAGTAATACTGCCAAACCTATCCAGAGATCACAAAAAGAGACAAGCAATCGAAAAATATTTACCCAAGAAAAAGAAAATAAGATTATAAATTAAGAGGAGATACATGTCTAAAGAAATTAAAACAATGGCCGAACTAGTTGAGGATGCCGGCCAATCACTCATACCGTTTCGACAAAGTGATGTTGTCGAGGTAACGATAACCTCTATTACCAAAAATAAAATTCTAGTTGATGTTCGGGGTTTGTGCCTTGGCTTTATTCCCGAACGGGAATTTTCCTATGACTTCGAAGAATTGAAAGTAGGGGATAAAGTTCTGGCTTATGTTCTCTCGCTGGAAAATGACGAAGGCTTTGTGGTCTTATCTCTCAAACGAGCTGATAGAGAAAGAATCTGGCGCACCCTCCAAGAAAAAATGGATAGCGGCGAACTACTTTCTGTTAAAATAACCCAAGCAAATCGCGGCGGTCTTATAGTCCAATTTGGTGATGTTGAAGGATTTCTACCAGTTTCCCAACTATCAACCGCTCATTATCCTCGCGTCAGCGGTGGGGATAAAGATATGATTCTAAGTAAGCTCAACGAAATAGTAAGCCAAACACTCCGCGTCAAAGTCATTTCATTTGACCGCAATGCCAATAAGTTAATTTTCTCCGAAAAAGCCGCCGGTGACGTCCTGCAGGAAGAAAAAGCTCTGCAATTCAAAGTCGGACAGCATGTCAAAGGAAAAATTACTGGAATTGTTGATTTTGGCGTTTTTGTCAATCTTGGTGAGTTCGAGGGCTTAGTCCATATATCGGAGATTTCTTGGGAACGAGTCGATGATCCTAGGAAGCTGTTTACTGCCGGCCAGGAAGTTGAGGTTGTGGTAATAGGAATCGAGAATGGTAGAGTTTCCTTAAGCATCAAGAGACTGAACCCTGACCCATGGAATGCCGAAGCCGGTAAGCTCAAAGCAGGTGAAGATGTTAAAGGTGAAATCACTCGCGTCACCCCTTTTGGCATTTTTGTCAAACTTAGCGACAGACTGGAAGGCATTGTTCAGGTTTCTGAGATCAGCGATGATAAGCCGGTGAAGGAAGGGGAGACCCATGATTTCAAAATCCTAAGTATCGAACCAGAGAGCCGCAAGCTCACCCTATCACTGAAACAGGCAGGAACAAAAACTTCTGTTAAAAGCGAAAAAGTCGAAAAAGCCGAAAAACCAACTGAAACGAAAAAACCATCTAAGGCTACTAAGCCAAAGAAAACAGACACAAAAGCTAAAACCAAATAATGGCATTAGTTCAATTCTGTGCTAGAATGAACCCAATGAAGGAGTGTTATGACAATCACTTCACCTACTACCGAGACTATCCAAATCCGCACTAAAAACAGCACAATTTGTCTCGGTGAACCTACCAAAGTAGACGACTTTGTATTGAATGGACCTGGCGAGTATGAAATTGGCGGCGTTGAAGTAAATGGGGTAGGAAGAATCTACCTTTTCTCGACAGAAGAAATTCGATTGGCTTATCTTGATAAGCTGAATCACCTGCTCAATGACGAAGAACAAGAATTGGTAGCGGACGTGGATATTTTATTCATTCCTGTCGGGGGAGCTGATGTACTTGATGTTAAAACAGCTATTCAGATAATCAACCAAATAGAACCTAAGATTGTTATCCCAATGTATTACGAGACAATAGATAACTTTTCTAAAGAGGAGGGCATTGTTCCTGAGTTTACCGACAGCCTCAAGATTACCAGTTCCGCCCTGCCGGAAACTGAAAGAAAAGTAATTGTGCTTCCATGGAAATCATCGAAAAAATTATAAATCTAATAAAAAAATACGATAACTTCTTATTAGTTATACATGAAAACCCCGACGGAGATACGGTGGCTACTTCACTTGCTCTCCAAATTGCCCTGCGAAAATTAGGCAAGAGTGTTGAATCGGTCTGTAAAGACGACATACCAAAGCCCTTCGCCTTTCTCCCTTTGGCAAACACTGTTCGTAAGGATTTTTTAGTCGGAGATTATGATGCCATAATAGTTCTTGACTGCGGCGATCTACGCCGCACCGGTTTCCCGCAAAGATTGAAAGAATTTGCCAAGCACAAGAAAAACCTAATAAACATTGATCACCATCCCAAAAATGATCTGCATAAAATTGCCAGCATCAATCTAATTGATGAAAACGCCGCGGCTGTCTCCGAGATCGTTTTCAATCTCACTCGTTTACTGCATATTGAATTAGATAAAGATATGGCGACTTGTTTTTTAACTTCTTTATATACGGATACTGGTGGCTTCAAGCATCCGAATACTACCCCCCGCTCTTTGGAATATGCCGCCACCTGGCTGGCGCATGGGGCTCGTCTAAAACTCATCACCAAAAATATTTCCTTAAACCGAACGGTTTCTAGTTTGAAACTTTGGGGAATTGCGCTCTCCAGGATTCATAAAAACTCATTTGGCTTTGTCACAACAGTAGTAACAAGGCGCGATATGGAAAAAGCCGGCGCTAGCGATAATGATTTAAGTGGTGTAGTCAATATGATTAATAGTATTCCTGGTTCAATGATTGCTCTTCTACTTTCTGAAACTTCCGACGGCAAAATTAAAGCGAGTCTTCGCACAGACTCTGACGAAATTGATGTTTCCAAAATTGCGCATCTTTTTGGTGGAGGAGGTCATCGCAGAGCATCGGGATTTACAATTCCCGGCCGCTTGAAACAAAATATTCGAGGGGGTTGGAATATCATCCAAACTGACCATTGAATCTTGTGTTTATACCCTGAAAAAGCTATAATATAAAAGTAAAATAATAATCGCCGGGGTGGTGGAACGGTATACACGAAGGACTTAAAATCCTTTGCCGAAAGGCTTGCGGGTTCGATTCCCGCCCCCGGCACCACATAGGAAATGTCAAAGAGTTTTGGTTCGCCTCGCTTCGCTCGGCGACTAATTTGTATTCAATTTTGGGGGTAAAAACGAATTCACGATTTCGCAAAATATGGTTCGAGCCGATGTTTTTCAGAAATGTTGTCATTGCAGTCGGATTGGGAGAGGAAAGCAGATTAGCGGCTTGATTTAAGGATTTTACGAACTCACGAGCCGGTTCGAGCCAAGACAATCCTTTTGTCTCAAAGTCGGTTATTTTCTCGGAAAGCGAGAGCTTTTGAGAAACTAGACTTTGTTTTTTGGCGGCGTATTCTTCTGTG
>JAUSIS010000003.1 GCA_030647355.1 bacterium | reverse complement strand
TAATCATTGTCAGTTAAACAAAAGGGCTCGCGATCCATAATCACAAAAGTGATGTTAGACCGCGAGCCCTTGGACTCGGAATACCTTTCAGGTTGCCTCTTGAGGCGATTATTTAACTGTTGGATTTATTTTACCACTTTTTTGAGTTTGTTTACATTGCTCTGCCAGATGTAAGCAAACAGGTGTACTTTGTTTACATTCGACTTTCTCCTTTTTGCCACACTGTACTATGCTAAAAATCCCTTTTTTGCATAGTACAGTGATTTAACTATGCAAAATGGACAAAAAGTACCGATTTTGTCCAGTACGCTGATTCAACTGGTCAAATTCACCTTATGAGCTGGCGGTGCCCAGATTTGGGTACCTTTGGCTCATATTTGAACTGGAAATGACCTTGAAACTCACTTCCGGTTGGTGTTTCCGATATGATACAAAAGTGTATTATTACGGAAACGCCAAGGGAGGCTTGATTTATTGAGCTTAGACTACACAAGTCCCTATGGTCTAATTATGCCGCCTGTTTTGTTCTAAGTCGTATTACAAATACCCTTATTGCCACTTACTGGTCTAACTAGTAATAAGACGTGGCTCTTGCACTTATTTTGAATATAGCATATAATGTACTGGAAGTTAGCTTTAAGTTAACCAACAGTCACTATATGGATAACAAACCCACAAAAGGCCAATATGTAGAGATATTATTGCGATCTCCCAAGACCGTCTTTTCTAATAAAGACGTGGCTTTGATGTGGGGCGTAGAAGCGGAGAATGCTGTCAGAGTGAGATTAAACAGCTATGTAAGGAGCGGTAAGTTGATCAGAGTACATCGTGGCATCTATGCCAAAGATAAAAATTATAATCGCTTTGAATTGGCGACGCGCATTTATACTCCCTCGTACATCAGCTTTGAAACAGTATTGACCCGCGCCGGAGTTAATTTTCAGTACTACGGAAATATTTTTGTTGCCACATACGTTACGAGAGAAATTGAAGCCGACGGTCAAAAGATTTCATTCGTCCGCATGAAAGATTATGTTTTGAGTAATACTGCTGGCATCGAACATTCAGACGGCATCGCCACAGCAACTAAAGAGCGTGCTTTTTTGGACCGCATTTATATCAGCAAGGATTATCACTTCGATAACTTGGGCGTGTTGGATTGGGATAAGGTTTTTGAAATTTTACCCATCTATCACAACAAACGCATGGAGAAAAAGGTCAAAACATATTTTGAGCACTATAAAAGTAATCAATCGAACAAATCCGAAAATATATGACATTAGACTACTCAAAACATAAAAATATACTGCTTCAGATCCTGAAGGATATTTATTCTGATACATCAATCGCGCCTCACTTGGGTTTTAAGGGCGGTACTGCCGCTCTCTTATTCTACGATTTGAACCGTGACTCGATTGATTTGGATTTCGACTTATTGGACGAAAGCAAAGAAGCTGAAGTGTTTGAAAAAATCAATATAATTGCAAAAAGCTACGGAACAATTATCGATTCTCGCATAAAACACTTTAATCTTTTAAATGTTATCTCGTACTCACCGGGTGCACAAAAAATAAAAGTTGAGGTAAACCGGAGAAATTTCGGCTCAAAGTACGAGGTTATGACTCTGCTGGGTATCTCCATGCTTGTAATGATCCGGGAGGATATGTTTGCCCACAAACTTATGGCCATGCACGAACGGGTCGGCAAAACGAGCCGTGATATCTATGATGTATGGTTCTTTCTTAAGAACAATTGGCCGATTAATAAAGAAATTGTCGAACAGCGTTCAGAGGTATCTTTCAAAGAACTCCTGCAAAAATCTGTTGAGCAACTGGAGAAGATGGATAACAAGCATATTCTCGATGGCTTAGGTGATTTCCTTACTGAACCTCAAAAAGATTGGGCCCGGGCAAAGCTTCGAACCGAGACCATCTTTCTGTTAAAAGCTCGGATGGAAAGCGAAAAATAAATTTATGCCAAAGGAAATCGCCAAAAATAAAAAAGACTACTCAGAGTTAAGCAAAGACGATCTTATTAAGATTGTTGAGAAATTGGAATCTCGTAAAAAATACGGGCTAATTTGGGATGAGGAAAAAGTCAAGGAACAGTTTGAAAAAGATGCCGTTAATGCTCTACCTGTTTTGAAAGAGGTTAAGGGTAAAGAAATATCAGACAAGAATGGCGGACCGGTAAATATTCTTATTGAGGGAGACAACTACCACGCCCTCTCTGTTTTGAATTTCACACATCAGGGCAAGATCGATTTTATTTACATTGATCCTCCCTACAACACTGGTGCTAGGGATTGGAAATATAACAACGATTATGTAGATGACTCAGATTCCTTTAGGCATAGTAAGTGGCTATCTTTTATGGATAAAAGATTAAGGCTTGCTAAAAATTTATTAAAAGATGATGGCGTGATATGTGTCACTATAGATGATTACGAGTTGCCTCGGCTCTGGATGAATATGGAAGAAATTTTTGGTCATGATAATCATTTGGGAACACTGGTGATTAGAAATAATCCAAAAGGAAGAATGACAAAAAGAAAATTGTCATTGGTACATGAGTACGCATTATTTTTTGGCAAAACATCAGAATCGTTTGTTAGAAAATTACCAGTTGCACCGGAAGATAAAACGCACAACTATCAAAAAGACGAGGATGGCAACTGGTTTTTGCAAGTAAACCTCCGTAAACAAGGCGTTGATAGTAGTGCCGTAAATAAAACGGGTAAATTATCTGACAGATATTATCCAATATATTTTGATCCTAAAACCGGGCAAGTTAGTTCTATCAAAAAATTACCCGTAGAGATTTTACCAATTGATCCAACTGGTCAAAAAAGAATATGGCGACGCTCGAAAGACGTTATAGATCAAATGTGTAAAGTGGGAGATTTGTGGGTTAAGAAGCAAACAACAAACGGATATCAAGTTTATTATAAATTTAGGGGCGGATTGGAAGGACAAACTCCTCAGAGTATTTGGTATGATGCGGAGTTTTCAGCTAGTGAATACGGAACATCAACACTAGATAAGATTTTGGGTAAAAGAGAGATGTTCCAATATCCAAAATCTCCGTTTGCAGTAATGAAGTCAATTCTTTCTGGTACTAACGATAAAGATGCTACGATTCTCGACTTTTTTGCTGGATCAGGAACAACTGGTCAAGCAGTTTTGGAACTAAACAAGCAAGATGGTGGAGGTCGCAGATTCATTTTATGCACAAACAACGAAAACAATATTTGCGATGAGGTTTGCTATCCTCGTGTTAAGAAAGTCATTACTGGATATAAGGGCGCGAAAGATTCTGATGTCAAAGGATTGGGAGGTTCTCTTAAATATTTTAAAACAAAATTTGTCACAGACGCTTCTAACAAAGATGACTTCAAAATTCGCATAACCAAAGAATGTACTGAGATGCTTTGTTTGCGAGAAGGTATTTTTGATGAAATAAAAAAGACCGATGACTATCGTATTTTCCAGCAAGGCGATCAAACTCTGGCAGTATATTATTCTTTGGACCGCAAGGCTTTGTCTGATCTTAAAAAAGAACTCAATAAAATTGACGGCGACAAAGTATTTTATTGCTTCACGCTTGATCCGATCGGTGTGGATAAAAGCGACTTTATTGGCTGGAATAATGTTTCTCTTGAACCTATTCCGCAGAAAATATTAGATGTCTATAAACAAATTTATGAATATTAATCTCAAACCATATCAAGAAAAAGCCGTTAATCAGCTAATTGAAACAGCTGTTAAACTTTTAGATTTTGATGGCCCGGGCGAAGCTTTGGTCTTTCAGGCTCCCACAGGTTCCGGCAAGACGATTATGACAGCCAAATTCATTGAGGGGCTCATCAAGGAACTTCCCAATGAAGACATTTGCTTTGTTTGGATGAGTATAGGTAAAGGCGAATTGCATTTGCAGAGCAAACATTCTTTGGAAAGAGTTTTTGCCGGTTTCCCTCGGGTTACTTTAGCCGAGGAAGAGTTTCTCGGTGGACGAGAACGAATCGTTCAAAATGAAGTCGTGGTGGCTAACTGGGAAAAACTGAGAAGCAAAGACGGTAAGACCGGAGAATGGAAAGTGCTTTTGATGAAAGATGGCGAAAAATTGAATTTTAGGGATGTCTTAGAAAAGACCAGAGAGCAAAGAAAAATCATCTTGATTATTGATGAGAGTCATACCAACGCTACCAGCGAAAGAGCACAGGAATTGCGACAGATTATTTCAGCTGATCTTGTGATGGAAATGAGTGCTACACCAAAATTAATGCCGACCGTTGCTGATCTATTTGAAACTAAAGCTGGCTATGTGAAGGTTAATCCTAAAGATGTCATCGAAGAAGGCATGATCAAAAAGGAACTGATCATCAACGAAGATATAGAAAAAATTGCCAAATCCGAAGAAGACTCCCAGACAGCCGTGCTTGAAGCTTCCTACCGCAAGCGACTTGAGCTTAAAAAGGCTTTTGAAAAAGAAGGAACAAATATCAATCCTTTGGTTTTGGTGCAAATTCCTACTGCCGAAGCTGGCGAGCAAAAAATTGAGGCGGTTAAAAAGTTTTTAGCCGAGAAAGGTATAACTGAGAAGAACGGAAGAATGGCCATTTGGCTGGCCGAGCAGAAATCGGACACGATTGATTGGATTTCTGAACCGAACAATGAGATTGAGTTTCTTATTTTCAAACAAGCTATTGATACCGGCTGGGATTGTCCCCGAGCCCACATCTTGGTCAAATTCCGCGAGACTCACAATATAGTTTTTGAAATCCAAACCGTCGGCCGTATTTTGCGTATGCCCGAGCAGAAGCATTATGGTAACGAAATTTTAAATCGTGGTTATATTTATACTAATCTCCAATCCATCTCTGTTAAAAAGGAAGAATACAACCCAAACATCATCAAGCACCTTAAAGCCACACGCATTAAGGAATATAAGCCGATCAAGATTGAGTCGTATTATAAATCCCGTGCTGATTACGGCGATGTTACTTCCAGCTTTGGTGCGGTGTTTGAAAAAATGGCCAATGATTATTTTGGCATTAAAAAGGGAGACAAAGTTAAAGATAATATAAAGACCGTTGAAGCCAAGGGTATTAATTTGGATATTAAAAAATACCAGCAAGAGCTAATCGCTGATACTGCTGTTGATGTAAAAAGCTTTGATGAGCTTGAGGGTAAGATTGACGCTGATGCGATGGCCAAACTCAATGTGGCCATGGATGAATTACAGATTTTCTTTGAACAAGTTATTAAAAACAATCTCGGACCGTTCAAAAACATTAAACGTTCTGTTCCTGCGGTTAAGACGGCTATTTATATTTGGTTTAACAAAACGCTCGGTGCCGAAGACTGGTCTGATCCATCGCTTTTAACGCAACAGATATTCTTGCATACCAAAAACAGAGTTGTTTTTGAGCATGTCTTGGCCAAGGCTATTGGCCAGTATGTTTTCGTCAAAGAACAGGAAGTCCGTGAACGTGTTGAGGAAAGCGAACAGCGATATGCTTTTGAACTCCCAATCG
>JAUSIS010000001.1 GCA_030647355.1 bacterium | reverse complement strand
CAGTTATCCTTTTGCTGCACCGTTTCTCAATGTCTTTCGTCTCACAAAGATAGAAGGCAGTGTTTTTGAATGGACTACACTTTTAGCCATACTGGTTTACTGGCTGATTGCTTGGGGCATTATCAGGCTGTTCTTTATGAGTAAAACGGTGTCTACGCCGGAAGCTGCAGCTAAACTTGACCAACAGGATAAGTAATATTTAAACTTTACTAAGTATTTTTTTATTAATAATTAATTTATTATTAATAATTTAAAAAAACAAAAATATGGGAATTATTCTTTGGATTATATTCGGAGGCTTGGTCGGCTGGGTCGCATCTATGATTATGAAGACCGATGCGCAACAAGGTATTCTGCTAAATGTTGTAGTCGGCATCATCGGTGCCGCCCTAGGCGGCTGGATTATGAGCTTAGTCGGTAAGGGCGGCGTGGGCGGTTTTAATTTGTACAGCTTTCTGGTGGCACTGCTCGGAGCAGTGGTCCTTATCTGGATTGTCAAAGCTCTACGACGTTAAAAATTACATCTCCAACAAAAAGAGTGCCAATTGGCACTCTTTTTGTTTTCTGCTCCGAACGCTGAATGAAATCCGAACTTTTTTCAGCAAAAATATTAGATTTACTATTCTTCCATTTTTTAATACCATAGTAATGTATTAAGCAATTCAAATCGCTAATACTTCAATTATAGTATTATATTACTAATGGATTCAACGGTGGAAAAAATCAAAGGGATATCTACTAAATATAGTTTCGGTGAGCTTAAGCGTCTACTCGAGGAAAACGAGAAATATATTTCACCGGCTACATTAATTTTGGGGTTTATTCTTGATAGCCTAACTTTAGTACGAGCGGATTTGTGGCTAGACAATATCATTCTATTAAGCTATCTCGCTTTAGCGGGGATAGCCATGGCATTAATTAATCTGGAGGCAACTGATCGTATTCAAAATATCCAAACACGTAAATTGATCCTATGGCTACCACCCGTGCTACAATTTGCTTTTGGCGGTTTGTTCAGCGGCTTTGTGGTGCTGTATTGGCGTAGTGCTTCTCTAGCAGCCAGTTGGCCATTTATTTTGATGTTGGCCTTCCTTTTAATTGGTAATGAGTTCTTTAGGGATAGATATCATCGTCTAGCTTTTCAGCTAAGCGTCTATTTTATCGCCTGCTTGTCCTATCTAACCTTTGCCATGCCGGTCCTACTTAATAAGATAGGTCCAGAAATTTTCTTGCTAAGCACTGTCATGGCGTTAATAATCATTTCGTTTATCATTTTGTTATTTAAAAAAATCACTCCTGAAATATTTCAAACTAGCAAGAAGAATATTATCTGGTTAATCTTGTTAATTTTAGTGATTTTTAATTTTTTGTATTTTGCCGATATTATCCCGCCCCTCCCACTAGCTCTTAAAGAAATAATCGTCGCGCACAACATTGAATTTTCCGCGAACGGTTATTATGTCAGCTATGAACCGGCTAAATGGTATAATTTCTTCCGCGCATATTATCCGATCTACCATCAAGTCGCTGGCGAGACGATTTATACTTTTAGTTTGATCTACGCGCCAGCCAATTTAAAAACGACGATCGTCCATGAGTGGGCAAAATACGACCAAATCAATCATCGCTGGGTAGTGATAAATAATCTTCCGTTCTCAATCTCCGGCGGAAGAGAACAGGGTTTCCGTGGTTATTCATATAAAACCAACGTAAGTGATGGTAAATGGCGGGTATCCACGAAAACTGGTAATGGCCAAACGCTAGGCCAGACCAAATTTGAAATCGAACTGACAAATCTACGACCTGAAGTGGTAACTAAAATAAAATAGGCCTCAAGAGCCCTAATACGAAGACAATAACTATTTACATAAAGTATAACGTTATGATATAATAAAATATGGTATTTTATATGGATAAATGAGGTCGATTAGTCCATTAATCCCATAATATTATAAATAAAAAATTAAAATAAAAAAATGAACAAATTAATTATATTAGTAATTGTTATCATAGTAGCAATAGGTGGCTTTGTAATGCTCAAACAAGCGGACAAAAATGAGGATACTGGGCGGGTTGTAATTTCTGTTACCGATGCTGCCGTTGACATGACCAATATTAGCGAAATTACGATGACTGTAAATAAAGTTGAACTTCATAGTGAAGCAACTGGCTGGGTCACTGCTTCTTCGGCAACTAGAACCTACAGTCTTCTTGACCTAAAAGCCAGGGGCGAATCTGCGCTTGCCGCTGATGCCAACATAGCTGCCGGAACATATAACCAGATCCGAGTTACCATCGACAATATACAAGTAAAAACTAACACGGGTACGGTATCAGAAGCTAAACTTCCTTCTGGCCAATTAAAGTTGAACGGCGAAATTGTAGTCAATGCCGAAGAAATCACGAGCGTCAATCTTGATTTCCTGGCCAGTGCCTCGCTTCATATGACCGGCAAAGGAATGTACGTCTTTGCCCCAGTTGTTCATATGGAAGTCCGCAGTGATGTCAAAATAGGTATTTCCGAGGATGATAAAGATGATAAGGACGAGGTGGAAGAAGTAGAAATAGAAGACGGCAAGATAGAAGAAGAAATTGATGCTGGTATGGATGTTGATGGCGAAGTAAAGAAAGATTTCGAGATCAACGCAAATGCCAAAGTTAAAATAGAGAACGGAATGATCAAACTCGAGGATTAGTTATTTGATAACTACCTCAACTAAAAACCGCCCACTGGGCGGTTTTTAGTTGCTCCGCATTCTGAAGTTTGGATATCATTGACTCCGAGGACGCCGCATTTGCAGTAGGTCATGTTTTTGTGTCTCTTTGTTTTGTCTTGCTCCTCGGGGTCTGGGATGTTAGAACCTATATGATAGAATAGGAATTATATGAAATTAACCAATGATAGCTATACAATTTTAATTAGCACCAAGAATTTCATTGAACGATATTATCGTGATAAAAAGGGGTGGGCAAAGGTATCAGCCCGTGGTAAGACATTCCGAATGACCGCCGAACAAGTCTTGAATCATCTTTTATCGGCACTGTCTGGTATTAAATCAGGTCTCACGGTGAAAGTAGATTACAACGAAGAGGAGTAAGGGGTAATCTCTAGTGCTTCATTTTTATTTAAGAGATAATGAATAATTGAGGCAAGAATAGTCCAGTAGAAAATGAGATAAATACCAATAAATGGGGGTGGCGGATCATCCCGCAAAAAATCGGTAGAAAGCAACAAGGGTCCTATTAAAACAATTTTTATAGGTAATATAAT